>JBGAJI010000190.1:0-7882 GCA_044225035.1 Amaricoccus sp.
TGTCGATCAGCGAATCGAGCGACGCCCCTTCGGCAGAGGTCCGCCAGGTCGCCCGCGCCATCTCCCCGTCGACGCCGTCGATGATCGAGGCGATCTGGAACATGATGGCGCCGAGCAGCAGGCCCCAATCATTGCCGATCAGCAGCAGAAGGAACATCGGCAGCGCGAGCAAAGCGTTGAGCACGGTGACATGGATGGGCCGCACCCAGGGAATGGCGAGGACCAGCCAGGTGATGCGCTGCGAGATCGGCCGGTTCAGCCAAACCGAGACGAGACCGTCGCCGGGTTTGCCGGTCGCCCGGACGATTTTCCAGGCGCTCGGCAGGGTAAAGGGAGCGCCATCGCCGGTTTCGACCGTGACGGTCGTGGATCCGCGGAGCCGATCGATCTCCGCGCGGGTCGCCTCGGCGAGGGCGGCGCCGTCGCCGATTCTGAGCTGGATGGATGAGGCGCCTTCGTCCACCAGCATACGCACGGTGCGGGCAGCTGCGGGAACGCCGGCGATGGGCCGGTTCGCGGCTGCGGCCGACGGGAAAGCGACCGGGGCGGGCCCCGCTTTTTCGCTTCCCAACGCGAGGCTGCTTGACGCAAGGGGCTTCACAGTCATCGATTTCCCGCACAAAGGAGGCCGGATCATGGCAATGACCCGGGCCTCCGATCTTCGCCAGCCTGCAGCGGTAAACCGTCCGCGCGAGTTGCAGGATCCGTTAAACTACTATGTCTACCACCCGCTGGCGCGGCGCCTCGCCCGCCTGCTCGTGCCGACGCCCGTAACGCCGAACATGGTTTCGGTGATGAGCGCGGGTCTGCCTTGCGCCGCCGCCGCCTGTTTCGTCGGCCTGGCTTGGCCGGGAAATGCCGTCGTCGGGCTCTTCTTCATGCTGCTCTGGCATGTGGTGGACGGCGCCGACGGCGATCTCGCCCGGATGACCGGCCGGGCGTCGGCAACCGGCGAACTGGTCGACGGCGTCTGCGACTATTTCGGCAACACCGTCATGTACTTTCGCCTTCGCCTTCCTCGCGGACGACGTCTGGGGCGCCTCGGCGTGGATCCTCGCGGTGGCGGCCGGCGCCAGCCATATCGTGCAGACCAATCATGCGGAGACCCAGCGCCGCCTCTATCTCTGGCGCGCTTATGGCGTCCCCGGCTGCGCAACGCGCGGGCGGAGGACGATGCGGTATTCGAGCGGAGCAGCAGCTGGTTCACCCGCTATTTCGGTTTCTGGGCGGTCGGCTATCTGTGGCTGTCCGAGCGGATGACCCCCGGCGCCAATCCGATCGACCGGGCGCTCGTAGCGGCTGATGGCAATCCCGCCGAGACCGAGCGGATCCGGGCGACGGTGCGCGCCAGCTATGCGCCGACCATGTGGCTGCCCATGCTGCTCGGCGCCAATCCCAAGACCTTCCTGATCGCCGGCGCGATCCTGGCCGGCAGCCCGATCTGGTATTTCCTGGCGATGATCGGGCCGGTGAACCTGATCCTGCTCGTCTCGATCGTCCATTTCCGCCGGCTCGGCGAGCGGACGGCAACACAGCTCAGCCAGCGTTGAGTCGGGCTTTCAGGAACGCCTCGATCTTCTCCGCCCGCCGGTCCCAGGTCAGGTCCGCCGAACGCGCATAAGCGGCGGCGCCGAGTCGCGCGGCCAGAGCGGGATCGCGCAGCCTGTCCAGCGCGGCGGCGGCGGCCGCCGGGTCGCCGGGCGGGACAAGCAGGGCATTCTCCCCGTCCGTCAGCAACTCCGCCGTGTCCGGCGCGGCAGGCGCGAGGATCGGCCGGCCGGCGGCGAGATAGGCGAAGAGCTTCAGCGGCAGCACGCAATTGCGATATTGCTCAAGCGGCGCGCGCGAAGGCGGGATCAGAAGCACATCCGCCGCGTGCAGCCAGGCTGAGTGCCGCCGGCGCCTCGCCAGGGGACGACGCGCACATTGGCGCGCTTCCGCGCCTCGGCCTCGATCGGGCCCTCCCCCTCGGAACCAACCAGCAGGAACAGGGCCTCGCCGCAGGTCCGCCAGCGCCAGCAGCTGATCGAGCCCCTTCTGCGCGTTCACCCGCCCCGCATAGACGGCGATGAAGCAGTCCGAATCCAGCCCCAGTTGCGCCCGCGCTGCGGTCTTGTCCGGCGGCGGCCCCATGCGGCCCGGCTCGGCGCCATTATGCGCCACCAGCACTTTCTCCGCCGGCACGCCCGCCCGCTCATAGGCGCCCGCCGCAAAGGCGGAATGGAGAACGATGCCGAGGCATTTGTCCTGCCGCATTGTCCGGCGCAGCAGCGGCCTGATGACCGGCAGATCGTCGGGCCACGGTCGGTAATGATCGACCGCGAAGGGCAAAGGGGCGCGGCCGCCCATGCCGAGCATCGCCGGAATGCGCGAATAAAGCAGGTCGGCCTGCGCGATCTCGGGATCGCGGAAGACCTGGCGAAGCCAGATCAGGGTCCGGATCAGCGCCTCGCCGGCCCAGCGACTCTCGCGCTGGACGAGGCGGAACGGCCCTTCCACCGCGAAATAGTCCGCTAGCGCGCCGGCAGTCAGCGCCGGATCGCCTGGCCCCCGCGGCATGAGCAAAGTGACCTCCACGCCGCGGCGCGCCAGCGCGGCGACGGTGCCCATCGTCTGCTCCCGGCAGGCCTTCCGGTCGGGCCGCGCCCACATCAGGGGATAAAGGAGACGCATCGCTGCGGCTCACCTTATGCGAGGGGAGCCTGTCAAGCGGCCTGGGCCTGCGCCTGCTCCCAATGGACCTGGTTGCGGCCGCCATTCTTGGCCGCGTAGAGCAAGGCGTCCGCCCGCTGCAGCGCCGGCGTGCCCTCCGCGTGCCTGCCCAGCGCCACACCGCCCGAAAACGTGACCTGGCCCAAAGGCTGATCGGTCTCGCGCAGCTTGAAGGAGCGGGCGCCAAGCAGTTCGCGGGCCCGGTCGAGGATCGCGGCCGCCGCTTCCGGATCGAGGCCCGGGAAGAGCACGACGAACTCCTCGCCGCCGATCCGTGCGACCAGATTGCCGTTGCAATGGTCGCGCAGAGTCTGCGCCACCACCTTGATCACTCGGTCGCCGACCGCATGGCCATAGGTGTCGTTGACCCGCTTGAAATGGTCGATGTCGCAAATGCCGAGGCTGAGCATGGCCTGGCTCGCCTCGAGCTCCGCCAGTTTCTCCTCGAAGGCGCGGCGGTTGGGCAGGCCGGTCAGCGGATCGCTGCGCGCCTCCTCGCCGGCTTCGGCCAACTTCACCTTCAATTGCTTGGTTTCGTCGCGCGCGGCGGTGAGCTGCTGCTCGACCGCCTTGGTGCGCTCCGCCATGGCGCGGGTGAAGCGCAACCAAGGCGGCCACACCGCCCTCGCCCGCTTCCAGCTTGTCAGCGCCGGCGGCAAGATCGTCGCCATAGCTTTGCGCATGAGCACGCTGGGCTTCGACCAGTTCGGCGAACTTTTCGACCTCCTGGGTGGCCGCGACGAACAAGGAGGATCGACCCCGCTCGGCCCGGCTTTGTAGCGCCGGCAGGCCGACTTCGGCCTTGATCCGGTCGGTTTCCTTCTGGCTGAGGCGAATGCCATCCGATGTCGCCGCGCGCACGGCTGCAGCCGCCGGCGAATTCTCGTCAACGAACAAGGCATGCACGAGGGCATAATTGTCCGGGCTCGGCCATAGGCCGTGTTCGTCGAGGAATTTCCCGACGATCTTGTAGAGTGCGCTGCCGTCCATCTGGTCCTCGGTTGGCTAGTGCGTTACCGGTCTGGCCGGCGGGACGCCCGCCTGGAGGGCGGGCGGTTCGGTGCTCGGCCGGGAGGTGGAAGAACCACCGCCCCGCCACCCGAGCGTAATCGAGATGCGCCGGTTCCTTGGATCGTAGCGGTCGTTCGCCACGAAGGGCTCCCGGTCCGCGACGCCCTCGATCCGCGCGATGCGCGCGACCGGGATGCCGGCGGCCTCCAGCGTGCCGCGCGTCGTTTCCGCGCGCGCCGCCGAAAGGGTCCAGTTGTTCGTCGTCCGCCCCGCCGCATAAGGCAGGGAGTCGGTGTGGCCGCGGATCAGCACCGAATTGGGCACGCCGTTGATGACCTGCGCCACCTCGCGCACCAGCCGCTGCGCGGCCGGGAGCAGCTGGTCGGTGCCGACCCGGAACATTGAGAAATCGCCTTCGTCCATCAGGTCGATGCGCATGCCCTCGTCGGTCTCGGTAAAGCTGACATGATTGGCCAGCCGGCGCAGCTCCGCCGAGGCCTGGATGCGGTTCATCAATTCCTGGCGCAGGCGCTGGAATTCCTGGCGGTCTATCTGGTTGTGCGGCACCGCGCCCTCCCGGACGCCGCCGGTCGTGTCGCGCGGGATGGTCAGCGCGCGCGAGCCGGTCTGCCCGGCGCGATGCGGATAATTGTCCGCGGCGACGATACTGTCGCCGCCCAATATGCCGTTCGAGCCGGCGCTGTTCTGCTTATACTCTATCAGGGTCGGCGTGAAATAATCGGCGATGCCGCGGCGCTGATTTTCATCGGTCGCGCCGAGCAGCCACAGAAGCAGGAAGAACGCCATCATGGCGGTCACGAAATCGGCATAAGCGATCTTCCAGGCGCCGCCATGATGGCCGCCGTGGCCGGCCTCGACCACCTTCTTGACGATGATCGGCGAGGGCGACGGCGCCGGTTCGTTGCCGCGCCTCATGGCTGCGCTGGCCATGGCCTAGCGTCCCCGCATCCCGTCGAACACGTCGGCGAAGGCCGGCTGGTTCGAATGGGCGATGCCCGAGCGCGCTGCCTCGATCACCAGCGGCAGCGGATGGCCGTGCAGTGAGGCGATGATGATCTGCTTCACGACATGGTAGATCGCCATGTCGCCTTCGATGACGTTCTTCGCCCGGTTCGCGAACGGGCCGACGAACCCGTAGGCCAGCAGCACGCCGAGGAAGGTGCCGACCAGCGCCGAGCCGATCATCTCACCGAGAATCTCCGGCGGCTTGTCGATCGAGGCCATGGTCTTCACGACGCCGAGCACAGCGGCGACGATGCCAAGCGCCGGCAAGGCGTCGGCGAGCGTCTGCAGATTGTTCGCCGGGGCAATCGAATGATGGCTGTGCGTCTTGATCGCATTGTCCATCACGTCCTCGACGGCGCGGATCGAGCGTGCCGGAGGAGACGACGACCAGCCTGAGCGTGTCGCAGATCAGGTGGACGAGCGTGTCGTCCTTCAGCAGCTTCGGATATTCGGCGAAGATCGCGGAGGATTTCGGGTCCTCGATATGCCTCGGCCACGGCCGTCTGGTGCGCAGCATCTTCATCAGCTTCGAGACGAGGAAGATGACGTCGAGGAAGTCCTGCTTCTTGTATTTGGGGCCCTTGAAGACCTTGGCGAGGCCGCCGAACAGGGCCTGGATCTCGCCGCCGCTATTGCCGGCGATGGTCGCGCCGACGGCGGCGCCGCCGATCACGAGCATCTCGATCGGCAAAGCGTGCAGGATCACGCCGATGCTGCCGCCTGAGATGATGAACCTGGCCGAACACCATCACCAGGAGAACGACAATGCCGATGGCTGCGAACATTTCTTCCCTCGTAGAACCTGGCGAGCCGGAGGGTTTCGCGCCCTCACGGTATGATTAACGGCAAAGTGGCTCGGACTTTATGGTTAAGGGGCTCCTCAACCATGTCTTTTCGGGCGCGGTCAGCGCAGGATGTCGAAAAGCGTGCTCTGTTGACCCGCGCGAACACCGCCTGCGCCGCCTGCAGCGAAAAGCTGGGCGCGCGCTGAGCCGGGCGACGACCGCCTGGATATCGGTGTCCTCGAGGCCGCTGCGCTCCTCGCCAAGCTGCAGTCCGGAATCGGCCTGGCGCTCGAGCAGGGCATCGACACGATTGGCCAGAGCGCCCTGCTCCCCGCGCTGGGTGGAAACATGGGCAACGCCGGCGGCCACCTCGTCGACCGAGGTGGCGACGGCGGCGGCCTGGCGGGCGGTGGGATCGGTGATCTCCAGCGCCGCGGCGGCATCGGAGACGATCGCGGCGGATCCTTCTGGCCGCCGGCGGTGGCGGCGCTTTCGAACACATCCTCACGGTGCCTACGGCGATCACCCGGACGCTGCTCTGCACCGGGATGCGCAGCGAATAATAGGACATGAAGAGCGCGCCGCCGCGTCCTTGCTGTCCTTCAGCGAGGTCAGCTCATCGGCGATCGAGCGCAGCTCCAGCGCGATCGTCGCCCGGTCCTGGTCGGACAGGGTGCCGGTGGCGCCCTGCGTCATCAGCTCGGTGGCGCGGTCGAAGGCGTGCCCACCGCCTTCAGCGCGGTGTCGGCGCGGGGCGCCGGCGAGATCGAGATTGCTCTTCCACACCGCATCGTTCGCCTGGGCGCGGCCGGTGGTCGAGATGCGCGCGGCAGCGACCGGGTCCTCGGACGGCGATTGGATACGCTTCTGCGTGGACAATTGGGTCTGCGCCTTGGCGACGTCGCGCGACAAGGCGAGCTGCCGGCTGATTTCCTGATCCAGGCGGTAACGGGTGCCGCTTATCATTTTCTATATCCCCACTTGGCTCACAGCGCGTCGAACAGCGCCTGGATGGTTTCGCGCGCGACCTGGATGATCCGGGCCGACGCATTATAGGCTTGCTGGAAGCGGAGCAGCTCCGCCGCCTCGGTGTCGAGATCGACGCCGGACACTTCGTCCAGCGCCGCATAGCTATTGTCCTTCCAGGTCGCGGTGGCCGAGGCCTCGGCATTGGCCGACGCCAGACTTTGCGCATTGGCGGAGACGAGCGTGCCCCAACGGTCCTCGACCTTGCTGGTGTCGCGGATCGCGTCGAGCGCGAGCAGATTGCCGTTGGCGGTGCGTTTCGGCCGCCGCGGCGACGAGGGAAGGATCGGTGACCAGCGACTGGATCGAGGTGGCGCCGCCGGAGACGCTCATCAATGCCCCGCCGGCATTGCCGTTCGCGTCCACGCCGGCGGCCGACCAACCGTTGACCATTGCCGTGAAGTCGGTCGCGAGCGAGTCGAGCTGGGCGCGCCGGTCCGCGACATTCTGCGCGACGTCGACCAGGCCGGCGAGCTTGCCGCCCGCAGCGGGCAGCGGCACCGTGCTGCCATTGGTCTGCAGCTGCAGCGAGAGGCGTCCGTCCGCCGCCTTGACGAGCAGCGCCAGGTTCGGCCCGCTCCCCGTGAGCAGCGACAGGCCGGAATTGCTCGCCGAGGTGATGGTGACCCGGCCGTCGTCGCCGGTCGTCACGTTGACGTCGATTTTTGCGGCAATGAAATCGATCAGCTGGTCGCGCTGGTCCTCAAGCGAGGCGCGGGCGCTGCCGTTCGCGGCCGCGGGGCCGAGCGCGCCGTTGACCGCGGCCAAGGCCTTCAGCGCGTCGTTCAGCGACGCGATTTCGATGTCCGCCGCCTGGCCGATCCCGTCCGACCGGCGGGCCAGGGCCTGGCCGCTGGTGCGGAAGGCGGAGGCGACATTGTCGAGCGAGGACAGCACGGCGCGGCGGCCCAACGTGTCGTCGGGCGCGGAGGCCAAGGAAGAAGCGGCGTTGAAGAAACCGGTCATCGCCTGACCGACGCCGGAGGCGCCGTCGTCGAGCGCGGTCTCGATCCCGCCCAGCCATTGCTGGCGCACCGAGGCGCGTCCGTCAGCGGTCGCGGCGAAGCGCGCCTCCACCGCCTTGAAATTGTCCCAGGCGCGGGCGACGCCAACGGCGGTGACGCCGTTGAACATGACCTGCGGCCGATAGCCGATGTCGCCGATCGTATTGACGCTCTGCTCCTGCAAAACGACACGGCGGCGCGCATAGCCGGGGGTCTGCGCATTGGCGACATTCTCGCCGACCGCGGAGAGCGCGGTCTGGTAGGCGCGAAGCGCAGAGGAGCCGATGCCGAGAAGGTCGCTCACCGGTTCACCTCATT
>JBGAJI010000191.1:0-3657 GCA_044225035.1 Amaricoccus sp.
AGCAGCCCGGTCAGCACCAACAGGTTGACGAGGATGTTGGTGCCAAAGCCGAAAAGCGCGTTCCAGTCACCCGGAACCCATAGCTTTATCTTTTTCTCCATCTGCGATCTCCTGAACGAGAGGGCGGTCACGCGGCGGCGCGCGCCGCGGCAAGGGACGCGGCAAAGACAGCGCTGTCGCTGACCCAGCCAAAGATGCCGCCCTGGGCCTGGATCATCTCCAGCCCGACGCGGTGGAATTCGGGAAAGTACGAGGCGCAGGCATCGCCAAGCGCGACGCAGCTATAGCCGCGGTCGTTCGCCTCGCGAATGGTGGTATGCACGCAAACTTCGGTGGTGACGCCGCAGACGATCAGCGTCTCGATCCCGCGGTTGCGCAAAAGTTGTTCCAGGTCGGTCTGGTGAAAGGCGCCCTTGCCCGGCTTGTCGATCACCGTCTCGTCGCCCAGCGGGGCGAGCTCGTCGATGATGTCATGGCCGATCTCGCCCCGGACGAGGATGCGGCCCATCGGACCGGGATCGCCGATCCGCTTCGACGGCACGCCCCGGGCCAGTTTCGCCGGCGGCGCGTCCGACAGGTCGGGCCGGTGCCCCTCGCGCGTGTGGATCACCATCACCCCCGCCGCGCGCGCCGCCTTCAGCGCCGCGGCGCAGGGCCCGATCGCCCGCCGCAGCAGGCCGACATCGTTTCCAAGCGTCTCGCCGAAGCCGCCCGGCTCGATGAAGTCGCGCTGCATGTCGATGATGACGAGCGCGGTTCGCGCGGGATCGAACCTGATCGCACTCGGTTCCGCGGGAAGGGTGAGATCGACCATGCAACGCCTCCGGGGATGAGTTAGTGCCAAGGAAATCGAAGCAATTTCCGTGCCACAAGCGGGGGCGCTCCGCACTGGCGGGGCCAAGCCCTTTCGATCACGCGATTTTCAGGCGATGGAGGGGGAGCGGACGGCGAAAGCCCATTGCCGCGAGAAAATCATTGCATACAATCCTGCATGCCATTTAACCAAATATTGACCCTTTTTTGATCGACCGCGCCAACGGAGCCCGCCATGGACATCGACCTGCCCGCCACGATCGCCGAGATAAGGACCGAGTTCGAAGCCTACGAGGCGGCCTTGCTCGCCAATGACGTCGCGGCCCTGTCGGCGTTCTTCTGGCGCGATCCGCGCGCCGTGCGCCTGTCGCCCGGCGGCGGGCTCTACGGCTTTGAAGAGATCGCGGCGTTCCGCAAGGGCCGGGATGTGACGGACGTGGCGCGCGACCTCGAACGCATCACGATCATCGCGCTCGGGCCCGATTGCGGCGTCGCCACGGCCGAGTACCGGCGCCGCGGATCGGGCCGCCGCGGCGCGCAGAGCCAAACCTGGGCGCGGCTGCCGGAGGGGTGGCGCATCGTCGCCGCGCATGTCAGCCTCGACCCGCCCACCGGTTGACGGACCCGCGGGTTACGGCGAAAGACCGTGAGAAAGTCCACAGCCCGACGAGAGACGATGCGCGACCTGCCGTCCCCCCCGCGACCCGCCGCGATCGAGACCCGCGCCGACCGGCTGGTGCGCGCCTTGTCGGACGAGATCGTCTCGGGACGACTCGGCCCCGGCGTCCGCCTCGACGAGCAATCGCTGGCCGATCGTTTCGGCCTGTCGCGAACCCCCGTCCGCGAGGCGCTGGGCCAGCTCGCCGCCATCGGCCTCGTCGAGAAGCGGCCGCACCGCGGGGTGGTGGTGGCGAATTTCACGCTCGAGCGCATGACGCATATGTTCGAGCTGATGGCCGAGCTGGAGGCGCTCTGTGCCCGCTTGGCCACGCGCCGCATGAGCCCGCACGCCAAGGCGGCGCTGGAAGAGGAGCATCTCGCCACCGCGATCCTGGCCGAACGCGGCGATTTCGAAGGCTACGAGGCGGCGAACCGCGCCTTTCACCGGGCGATCTACGACGGCTCCGCGAATCCCGTCCTGGTTGAGGCGACCGAGGATGCGCGCCGGCGCCTGTCGCCGTTCCGCCGGGCGCAATTCCATCTCGAAGGTCGCATCGCGCGCAGCTTCGCTGAGCATGGCGGCGTGGTCGCCGCCGTCCTGGCCGGTGACGAGGAGGCGGCCTATGCCCGGATGCGCGACCATCTGCTGATCGTCCAGGATGCCTCGACCGCCTTCGTCGCCGCGCGCCTTCCCGCCGAGACCATCTGACCGCCCGCCCGAAAACCTTGCGGCGAGCCCAGGCAACCTGATAATAAGGTTGCCTTAGCAAGCGCCGCCCGCCATGCCCATCGATCCCGACAGCGTCAATTTCGTCCTGACCGACCTGGCGCGGCTGTTCCGCGGCGAGTTCGAACGGCGCGTGGCCGAGGCGCGGCTCGGGGTCACGCCGGCCGAGGCGCGGGTGCTGGCGCATGTCGCGCGCGAGGCGCCGATACGGCAGCATGTGCTGGCCGAAAGGCTCGGCGTGGCACAGATGAGCCTGACCGGCTTTCTCGACCGGCTGGAGGCCGCCGGACTCGTCGAGCGGCTGTGCGACCCCGAGGACCGGCGGGCGAAGCTTGTGCGGCCGACACCGGCGGCCGGGCCCGTGCTGGAAGGCGTCGCGACCATCGGCGCCGCCATCCGCGCCACGGCCCGCGGCGCGATGTCGGATGCCGAATGGAACGCCTTCCGCGCCACGGCGACGAAGGTTCGCGACACGCTCGCCGCGACACGCGGCCTGCGGACTCGGGGCGCGGCATGAGCGGCGCGGGCGCCCGCCCGCGGATGAGCGCGCACCGCGTCAGCCTGCTCGGCGGGCTCTTGACCGCGATCGGCCCGGTGTCGATGGCGCTCTACACGCCGGCGATGACCGAGGTGGCGCGCGCCTTCCAGACCAGCGACGCGGCGGTCAAGATGACGCTGACGCTGTATTTCGGCGGCTTTGCCTGCGCCCAGCTGATCGCCGGGCCGCTGTCGGACGCGATCGGCCGGCGGCCGGTCACCTTCGGCTTCATGGGCATCTATTGCTTCGGCGCGCTCTTCGCGCTCGGCGCGCCGAGCATCGAGGCGCTGATGCTCGCGCGCTTCCTGCAGGGCGTCGGCGCCTCGGCGGGCGTCGCGATCGCGCGGGCCATCGTGCGCGACCTCTTCACCGGCGAAAGCTCGTCGCGGATCCTGAATGTCATCGGCATCGTCCTGGCCCTTGGCCCCGCCGTGGCGCCGACGATCGGCGGCCTCTTGCTGGCCTTCGCCGGCTGGCGCGCGATCTTCGTCGCCATGGCGCTGCTCGGCGTGCTGGTCGTCGTGGCGAGCGCCATCTGGCTGCGCGAGACCGTGGTGCCGGACTGGTCGCGCTTGCGACCAAGGGAACTCGCCGCCGCCTATGGGGCGGTGCTGTCGAACCGGCGCTTTCTCTCTGCGACCGCGGTCATCGCCGGCGCGGTCGGCGCGCTCTATGCGCAGGCGACCTTCCTGCCCTTCATCCTGATGAACGAGGTCGGGCTGAGCGCGGCCCAGTTCGGCATCGGCATGCTCTTCCAGTCGGGCAGCTTTCTCGCCGCCTCGCTGGTCGTTCGCCGGCTGATGGACCGCGTCGGCGCCGCTCGCCTCGTCGGGCCGGGCCTCGGCCTGATCGCACTCGGCGCGCTCGGCGCGAGCCTGCTGCTCGTCTGGGAGCCGAGCTTCCTCCGGGTGATGGTGCC
>JBGAJI010000192.1:0-3635 GCA_044225035.1 Amaricoccus sp.
CCTCGAGCAGAGGGTTATATGCGGCCGACTTCACGTTGGTCGGATCGAACAGCAGCACGCGGCCGTGGCGCGCCCGGTAGCCGGCGGTCAGCGTCCAGTTCTCGCCCTTGATGTCGTGAACGATCGCCGAGCCCGGCCAGGTCAAGAGCGAGGGCACGACCAGGCCCACGCCTTTGCCGGAACGCGTTGGTGCGAAGCACAGAACATGTTCGGGACCGTCATGGCGAAGATAGTCGCGCTCGTGTTTGCCGAGCACGACGCCATCCGGACCGAGGAGGCCCGCGGCCTTCACTTCGTCAGGGCGCGCCCAGCGGGCCGAGCCATAGGTCTCGACGTTCTTCGCTTCGCGTGCCCGCCACACCGACATGCCGATCGCGACCGCGATCGAAATGAAGCCACCCGACGCGGCGATATAGGCGCCCTCGACGAAGATCGGAGGCGCATAGGCGTCGTAGAAATACCACCACCAGAAGAAGGCGGGCGGATAGTAGATCGGCCAGCCCGCCAGTTCGAACCAGGGCAGTCCGAGCTGAGGTTGGAAACCGAGACGATAGGCCGTCCATTGTGTCGCGCCCCAGGTCGTCATCAACACGATCAGGAAGACGGTGAGGATCTGACCCCAGAGGATTTTAGTCGCTGACATGGCGGGGCACTCCTTTCTTGGTTGGGCTACATGCCGAGGCCGCGATTGCGGCCGAAGCTCCAGTCGACGCCGCCGCCGCCGCGCGAGACACCGGAGACGTGCTGACCAAGGTGACGTTCGAGGGAGGGCGACCAGGGCACGAGCTGGAAGCCGAGGCCGTCATCGATCATGGCGAAGCGGCCGGAGGCGAGCGCGAGGCGCTGGCGATAGGTGCCCGCCACATACTCGCCTGTTCCGGCCTTGGTGAATGGTCGGCCGGTCTCGGCCGCGAGCTTCTCCCCGAGCGCTTCGACCTCGCGCTGGCGCAAGGTTTCGATCAGCCCGGGCGAGAAGCTGACGCCGCGCGTCTGCCGCTCGGCGAGCCCCTGGGCGATGAGATGGTCGGCGCGCCTGTCCATCGCCTGGCGCACCTCCGCGCCGAAGCCGCCGCTGCCGAGCGCTACCGGCTCGCGGGCGATGGCCTGCCGGTCGAGCCAGGTGGCGCCGGTTGCGGTGACCTGCCGTTCGATGTCGAGATCGGATCGGACGGCGAGCGCCACACGGCGCCGACCCTGTGCGTCATCGAACTTGCGCAGCTCGACGATCGAGCCCGGGGCGCTGTCGCCAGCGGCGTCGAGGTCGGGCAGTTTGATGTGGTGGGTTCGCCCGTCCGTGCCGTCGACGACGGCGTAGGCCGTGCCCCTCAGCTCATCGTCGAGACCACGATCCACCAGCCGGCCGATGACCGGATCGTCAATGCTCTCGCCGGCGAGCACGTAGCTCGACGCGCCGCGCTCGATGCCCCGTTCGGTCAGGCCCCGGTGGATGCGCTTGATGATGTCGCCGCGCTCGCCCAGTTCGCGCAGTGTCTTCTCGGCATTCTCCGATACGACCCACTGGCCGGGACCGATTTGATCAGCGAGGCCGAGTGTCTCCAGCTTGCGCAGCCGACCGACCTTCAGCGCGTGGAATTCGTCAGGCTGCCGATCGGGATGTGGGGCGACGTCGGCGACGCCCGTGCGATAGCTGTCGCGGGCGATCTGGCGATCGAGATCCGTCCAGCGTTCCGCCTCGACCTGACGCCCCAGGTTGCGCCGGATCTCCTGCTCGGTGCGCGGGCCCAACTCCTGGGTGACGAGATCCTGCGCGCGGGCGCGCATGCCCTCCTTGATGTAGTCGCGGGAGATAACGAGGTCCTGGCCGTCGTCGGTCCGCCCTCGCAGGATGATGTGAACGTGGGGATTGTCTGTGTTCCAGTGGTCGACGCCGACCCAGTCGAGCTTCGTGCCGAGATCCTTTTCCATCTGACCCACCAGATCGCGCGCGAAGGTCTTGAGGTCGCTCATCTCGGTCGCGTCCTCTGGCGAGACGATGAACCGGAAGTGATGCCGATCGTCCTGGGTGCGCTCGGCGAAAGCCTTCGGATCGGCGTCCTCGGTCTCGGGACCGAACAGGTGCGCCTTTTCTCCATCCCGGGTGACGCCCTCGCGGCGGAGATAGCTGAGGTGCGCTGCTAGCGGCGCGGCACGCGCGCTATGACGGACGACGCGTGTCTTGATGACGGTGTTACGGGACCGGCTGGTCAGAAGCCGGTTGGCCTGCACCGTCGCGCGTTGCCCGCGTCCGAACCGCGAGCGATTGCCCTTGCTGATCTGGCCGGAGCGCGAGACGCGTCCACCGGCCCGCTGTGCGGCGGCGAGCGCCTGGGCAATGAAGGGCCGCGCCTGCTGCGCGCGGGTCGAACGGATGCGGCCAGGTCGGATGCGGAAATCGTCGTCGCCGCTCATGGCCGAGGCCCCGCACATCGCGCAAACGCGCGGAAAGCCTTGGCAAAATGGCGAATGCGCAGGCTGCGCCGATTAGGCGCACCTCGCGCGAATGTGCCATAAGCCTCTGAAAAAACACGACCGCACCAAGCCGCACATCGCCGGCTTTTATCTCGCCATCGTGCGGTTGTGCTGACTGCTCCTCCTCTCCGGACCGCCATTCCCCCGCCAGACCACGCCACAATGCGAACGGGTGCGAACGCGGTCATCGCGGGCCACCGGGGACATTGCGCGCGACGAAAAGGCCATCGGTGGGCGCAGCCACCGGGCCTTCATCGCGCTCCGGGGCTGCCGCCGTGGTGGCGTCTGGCTCGCGCTCAGTCTGCAAAGGAACGGCAGACGCCCTGCCGGACGACTGCGCGACGAAGAGCGGCGCCCGTGTCCAGGCGAGCGGATCGGCGGCCGCCACCGTGACGGGACCTAAGAGTTCACCGCCGCCGACAACGGGGGCAAGCGTCGCGACATAGGCGCGCGTTTCAGCCGGCAAAGGGCGGTAGGCGCGCGTTTCAGCCGGCAATGGGCGGCCGGCGAGATACTCTTCGTACCGGCCGGGACCGGCGTTGTAGGCCGCCAGGAAGCCGGGCGAACCGTAGCGGTCGTGCATCTCACGCAGATACGCAGCGCCCGCCAGAATGTTGTCGCGTGGGTCGTAGGGATTGCCGCCGAGCCGGTGGCGCACGCGCAATTCGGCCCAGGTGGCGGGCATGACCTGCATCAGGCCCATTGCTCCGGCCGATGAGATGGCGCGCACATCGCCTGCGCTTTCGGCGCGCATGACCGCGCGAATCCACGCTTCGGGGACGCCGAACCGCTGCGCCGCCTCGGCGATGAAAGCGCCGTAGGGATCGTTGCGCGACGGCCGCTCAGCCGGCGCCTCCTGTGCGCTGGCCGGGCTTGCCCCCGGTGCGGCGAGGATCAGGCCGGAAAGGAGAAGGAGGGCTGCACGTCGGAGGGCGATCTTCCCTCCGACGGCACGCTGACAGCGCGGGGCGGGCATCGTTCAGTCCCGCTCGCCGCGCTTCGGCGGGCGATTCCAGTGCAGGCCCCAGGCGGACTTGTCGTCGGCCGACTGGAACAGGTTGGCGCGGATCGGATGTTCAAAGGTCGGATCGTCGAGTTGCAGCGATACGTACTCGCCAGCTTTCTCGCCGGTGCGCTTCCAGCCGGCGCCGATCTCCGCGCCGGTC
>JBGAJI010000193.1:0-3570 GCA_044225035.1 Amaricoccus sp.
GTGCTGCTCGGCCGCCTGGACGTGGCGGACGCCGAACAGGATCGTGAAGATCGCCATCAGTGCGGCGACGATGAAAGAGGTATCGGCGAGCGGCGAGGCGCCGGCGCCGGAGAAGCTGGGGCCGGCAATGGCGCTGAAGCTCGAAGAGACCGCCTGGAGCTGGAGCGCGATGTAGGGAAGCGCGCCGACCGAGGCGATCAGGGTGGCGCTGACCGCGACCGCGCGGCTCTTGCCGTAGCGGGATCCGAGGAAGTCGGCGATCGAGGTGACGTTGTGACGCTTCGCGGTCGTGATGATCTTCCGCAGCACCGGATAGCCCGCGAGAACCACCAGCACCGGGCCCACATAGATCAGGATGAAGTCGGGGCCCGAGGTCGCGGCACGTCCGACCGCGCCGTAGAAGGTCCAGGACGTGCAATAGATCGCGAGCGAGAGTCCATAGACGATCGGCCCGAGGCGGCTCGACGACCAGGCGCGCGCATGGCGGTCGCCGACATAGGCGACGGCGAAAAGGATGCCGAGATAGGCCAGCGACAGGCCGAGGACGACGGTCTCGTGAAGCAGCGGGTCCCCCTCAAGCCCTCCGTGCTCTTCGCATGAAGGGCTCCGCCATTAAGCCGGCTTCGCCCGCCCCTGTCCACGCTCGCGGCCCCTCGGGTAAGCTGGTGCGATGAAAAGAGGTGCGAAATGAAGGACGCGGCGACCCGCGCGAGCCTCGGCAGCTTCGACTACGTCATCGTCGGCGCCGGCTCGGCTGGCTGCGTGCTGGCGAACCGGCTCTCGGCCGATCCCACCGTTTCGGTGGCGCTGCTGGAGGCGGGAGGCCGCGACAACTACCTCTGGATCCACGTGCCCGTCGGGTACCTCTACACCCAGAACAATCCCGAGACCGACTGGTGCCTGAAGACCGAGGCGGAGCCGGGGCTCAACGGCCGCGCGGTCAACTACCCGCGTGGGCGGGTGCTCGGCGGCTGCTCGGCGATCAACGGCATGATCTACATGCGTGGCCAGGCGCGCGACTACGACCACTGGCGCCAGCTCGGCAATGCCGGCTGGGCCTGGGAGGACGTGCTTCCCTATTTCAAGCGTTCGCAGCATCAGATGCGCGGCGCTGACGATCATCATGGCTCCGGTGGCGAGTGGATCGTCGACGAGATGCGGCTTTCCTGGGAGATCCTGGACGCCTTCCGCGATGCCGCCGCCGAGGTCGGCATCCCGAAGACCAGCGATTTCAATCGAGGCGACAACGAAGGCTGCGGCTATTTCCAGGTCAATCAGCGCAAAGGCGTGCGGCTCAGCACGGCAACGGCCTTTCTCAAGCCGGTGAAGAGCCGCGCCAACCTCAAGGTCTTCACCCATGCCGAGGCCGAAAGCCTGCTTGTGGAAGACGGGCGCGCCGTCGGCGTGGCGCTGCGTCATCGCGGCATTCCGATGCGGATCGAGGCGAAAGGCGAGGTGATCCTCGCCGCCGGCGCGATCGGCTCGCCGCAGCTGCTCCAGGTGTCCGGCATCGGCCCGGGCGCGGTGCTGGCCGGGAATGGCGTCGCGGTTGCGCGCGAGCTTCCGGGCGTCGGCGAGAACCTTCAAGACCACCTGCAGCTCCGCCTCGCTTTCAAGGTCAGCAACACGCCGACGCTGAACGAGCGCGCCGGCAGCCTGCTGGGCCGTGTAGGCATGGCGCTTGAATACGCGCTGTTCCGGCGCGGGCCGCTCACCATGGCGCCGAGCCAGCTCGGCGGCTTCGCCAAGAGCGATCCGGCGCTGGAGACGGCGAACCTCGAGTACCACGTGCAGCCGTTGAGCCTCGAGCGCTTCGGCGAGCCGCTGCATCCCTTTCCGGCCTTCACCGCCTCGGTCTGCAACCTGCGGCCCGAAAGCCGGGGCCATGTGCGCATCCGCGATGCCGATGCGCGGACGCCGCCGTCGATCCGGCCGAACTATCTCGCGACCGAAAGCGACAGGCGCGTCGCAGTCGAGGCGATCCGGCTCACCCGCCGCATTGCAGGATCCAAGGCGCTTGCGAAGTTCTCGCCGGAGGAATTCAAGCCGGGGTCTCAGCTTCAGACCGACGCGGAACTTGCGAAGGCGGCCGGCGATATCGGCACCACGATCTTCCACCCTGTCGGGACCTGCCGCATGGGAACGGACGGCATGGCCGTCGTCGACGAGCGGCTTCGCGTCCACGGCGTCGGCGGGCTTCGCGTCGTCGACGCCTCGGTGATGCCGACGATCACCTCGGGCAACACCAACGCGCCGACGATGATGATCGCCGAGAAGGCCGCCGACATGATCGCCGCCGACCGCCGGGCTTGAGGCGCGACGTTCCGCCGCTTGCGGCGTCGGTCGGCCGTTGGTAGTAACCGCACAGTCATCGGGGAGTAGCCGCCCGCATCTCCAGCGGGGCTCGCGTCAACAGACTTGGCTTTCGGGCCATGGCGCGAGCGGCGGAAATCGCCTGGCGAGACCTTTGGCATCGGTGCTCCGTCTCGAATGGGATCGGGTGGGTGCGCCGTGCCATCGGTTCTTGATAGCCCGATCCCCCGGGATATGCTCTGCGATGGAAGCCTTCTTCGTTTCGCTCGGTGTCGTCGCGATCGCCGAGATCGGCGACAAGACCCAGCTTCTCGCCTTCGTGCTGGCCGCGCGCTTCCGCCGGCCCGTACCGATCATCGCCGGCATCGCGGTGGCGACGCTCCTCAATCACGCGATCGCCGGCTGGATCGGCGTCTTTCTCTCAGGGTTCGCCGATGCCCATTGGCTGCGATACCTGATCGGTGCGTCGTTCCTGTTCTTCGCCGCCTGGGCGCTGATCCCCGATAAGCTGGACGACGGTGGCCCGAAGACGACCGGTACGGGCGCCTTCGTCGCGACGACGATTGCCTTCTTCCTGGTCGAGATCGGCGACAAGACCCAGGTCGCGACCGTGGCGCTGGCGGCGGCGTACCAGTCGCTGGCGGCGGTGGTGCTCGGCACCAGCCTCGGCCTGCTCCTGGTCAATGTCCCGGCGGTGCTGATGGGGGAAGGTGCGGCGCGCCGGCTGCCGATGACCTGGATCCGCCGCGGCGCGGCGGTGAGCTTCGCGGCGCTTGGGATCGCGACTCTCGCCGGGTGGATCGGTACTTGAGCTAGCGCACGACGGTTCCGGCAAGGAGATTGAGGCAGGCTTCGCGGTCGAGCGTGAAGTCGGAAGCGATCCAGGCGTCTTCGACCTGACGAAGCGCCTGGCCGAGCGACGCTCCCTTCGGAATGCCTAGGCGTTGCGCGTCCTCGCCGCCGACCGGCAGCTTCGGCCGGTGCCATGCGTCTGCCGCCTCGATCCAGGTGCGATGGCGCGGATCGCCCGTCTGGGCGAGCGCGAGCCAGGCGCCGTCACGCACCCGCCCCGCCTCGTAGGCATAGAGTATCCGTCGTTGCGCCTTGGCGTCGGCATTGGACAGGCGCAGGCGCATCGCCGCATCGTCCGCGCCACCCGAGAGCAGAGCGCCGAGACGTCGCAGCGGTTCGGCGACCGTCTCGATCGCGATCAGGCGCGAGAGGTGATCGAGCCGAGTGGCTTGCGGCAGGATCACG
>JBGAJI010000039.1:0-26383 GCA_044225035.1 Amaricoccus sp.
GGGCGAGGCCAGCGCCTCGAGGACGAGCGCGCGCTGATCCGCGCCCGTGCCGAGGCCGGGGCCGAGCACGACCGCGCCGTGGCGCGGATCGGCGAGCAGCGCGGCGAGGTCGGCGGCGTCGTCCACCCGGGCGAGCATCACCGCCGTCAGATGCGCCGCGTTCACAGCGAGCGCGGAGCCGGGGCTCGCGACCGTCACGAGCCCGGCGCCCGCGCGCAGCGCCGCGCCGGCGGCGAGGCGGGCTGCGCCGGTCCGATGGAGAGGGCCGGAGACCACGATCGCGTGTCCGCGGGTATATTTGTGGCCTTCGGCGTCCGGCCGGACCGGCGCCTCGGGCCAGAGCGCGGGGGTGTTCTCGAAGATCGAGACGCCAAGGCCGTCCAGCACGGTGTCCGGGATGCCGATGTCGGCCAGCGTCACGGCGCCACACAGCCCGCGGCCGGGATAGAGCAGGTGCCCGGGTTTCTTACGAAAGAAGGTGACGGTCGCCGCGGCCTTCGGCGCGGCGCCGAGCGGCAGGCCGGTATCGGCGTCGAGCCCGCTTGGCAGGTCCACGGCCACCACCGGCGCCGGGTGGCGGTCCATCGCGGCGACGATCTCCGCCGCGAGCCCCGCCAGCGGCCGCTGGAGCTCGGTGCCGAACAGAGCGTCGATAAGGACGGCGGCTCGGGGAAGGTCGGCGGTGGCCGGCGCCGTTGGGCCGGCCCATCCGTCGAAGGCGATGCGCGCATCGCCGGTCAGCCGTTCGGGCTCGCCGAGAAGATGAACCGCGGTCTCGCGCCCCGCCTCGGCGAGCAGGCGCGCGGCGACGAAGCCGTCACCGCCGTTGTTGCCAGGCCCGGCCAGCACCAGCGCCGGACCCTCCGGCGCCAGCCGCGCCGCCACCTCGGCCACCGCGCGGCCGGCGGCTTCCATCAGGTCGATGCCCGGCACGCCGCCGGCGATCGCGCGCCGGTCGGCCTCGCGCATCTGGGCGGCGGTCAGGATTTCGTGCATGGCGCGCCCCCTTCGCAGCCCTCGGGATAATATCTCCGCCGACAAAGGAAAAGGCTCTGTCATTATTGTTGCGGCGCGGTAGATTGGCCGCGACGGCGAAAGGGGTCGCCTCGGGAAGGCATCGCATGACCGTCCGCAATCTCGATTTCACCTTGCATCCGCAATCGGTCGCCGTGGTGGGCGCTTCGGATCGGCCGGGCTCGGTCGGCGCCGTGGTGATGGGCAATATCCTCGCCGGCGGATTTCCCGGGCCGATCTGGCCGGTCAATCCCAAGCATGGCGCGGTCGCCGGCCTGCCCTGCTTCGCCGCGGTCGCCGATCTGCCCGAGGCGCCGGACCTGGCGGTGATCCTGTCGCCGGCGGAGGGCGTGCCGGACATCGTCGGCGCGCTCGGCGACAAGGGGTGCCGGGTGGCGGTGGTGGCCACCACCGGCCTTTCGCGCGCCAACGGCTTGCGCCAGCGGATGCTCGACGCGGCGCGGCCCCATGTCCTGCGGGTCATCGGGCCGGATTCGGTCGGGCTGATCGTGCCGACCGCGCGGCTGAACGCGAGCTTCGCGCATATCGGCGCGGAGCCGGGGCAATTGGCGTTGCTGTCGCAATCGGGCTCGATCGCCACGGCGGCGGTCGATTGGGCGGCGTCGCGCGGCATCGGCTTCTCGCAGGTCGTGTCGCTCGGCGACATGGCGGACGTCGATGTCGGCGACTATCTCGATCTGCTGGCCGGCGACGGGCGGACCCGCGCGGCGCTGATCTTTCTGGAGAGCATTCCCAATCCGCGCAAGTTCCTCTCCGCCGCGCGGGCCTTGTCGCGGCTGAAGCCGGTGATCGTGGTCAAGGCCGGGCGCTCGGAACGCGCGGCGAAGGCGGCGGCGACCCATACCGGGGCGCTGTCCGGCGCCGACGCGGTGGTCGAGGCCGCGCTGCGCCGGGCTGGCATCCTGCGCGTCGGCGGGCTGAGCGAGCTTTTCTCGGCGGCGGAGACCGTGGCGCGCTTCCGGCCGCTCGACCGCGCGCGTCTCGGGATCGTCACCAATGGCGGCGGCGCGGGGGTGCTGGCCGTCGATCGGCTGGCCGAGGGCGGCGGGGTGCTGGCCGATCTTTCGGAAGCCACGCTGGCGGCGCTCGATCCCGCCATGCCGCCGGGGTGGAGCCGGGCCAATCCGCTCGACATCGTCGCGGACGCCTCGCCCGAGCGGTATGTCGCGGCGCTGAAGGCGGTGGCCGCCGATGACGGGGTGGACGTGGTGCTGGTGATGAACTGCCCCTCGGGTCTCGCCGATTCCGCCGAGGCCGCGCGGGCGGTGGCCGGGCAGGTGACCAAGGGCATGATCGGTCGCAAGCCGGTGCTGTCCTGCTGGCTCGGCGGCCGCACGGCGGTGACGGCGCGCGGCATCCTGCGCGGCTCGGGCGTGGCGAGCTACGATAATCCGGCGACGGCGGCGGCGGCGGTCGGCCATCTGACGAACTGGGGTCGCGCGCAGGCGGCGCTGGCCCAGATCCCCGATCGCGCGCAGGAGGAAGCGCAGATCGCGACGCCGGCCGATGCGCGCGAGCGGGTCCGCGAGATCTTTCGCGCGGTGGCGGCGGAGGGCCGTTCGGCCCTGACCGAGCCGGAGGCGACGGCCGCGCTCGCCGCCTATGGGCTGCCGGTGCCGGAGCTGCGGATCGCGGCGACGCCGGAGGCGGCGCGCGACGCCGCGCGGGACATGCTCGCCGCGGCCGGCGGCGCGCTCGTCGTCAAGGTGCTGTCGCGCGATGTCGGCCACAAGTCCGATATCGGCGGCGTCGTGCTCGGCGTCGCCTCGCCGGCCCAGGCCGAGACGGCGGCGCGCGGTATCGCCCGGCGGTTGCGCAAGGCGCGGCCGGAAGCGGTGCTCGAGGGGTTCGTGCTGCAGCCGATGATCGACCGCCGCGAGGCGCAGGAGCTGATCGTCGGCGTGTCGCACGATCCGGTGTTCGGGCCGGTGATCCTGTTCGGCGCCGGCGGAGTGGCGGTCGAGGTTCTGCGCGACACGGCGATCGCCCTGCCGCCGCTCGATTCGCGTCTGGCGGCGGATCTCATCTCGCAGACGCGGGTCGGCGCGCTGCTCGCCGGGTATCGCGGCCGGCCGCCGGCCGACGAGGCGGGGATCATCGGCGCGCTGCTCGCGCTGTCGCATATGGTCGAGGATTTTCCCTGCCTGCGGGCGATCGACGTCAATCCGCTGATCGCCGACCATGAAAGGGTGGTGGTGCTCGACGCGCTGATCGAGATCGATCCGACCGAGGTCGAACGCCCGGCTCCGAACCCGCATCTGGCGATCCGGCCCTTTCCAGCCGGCTGGCGGCGGACGCATCCGACGAAGGATGGCGACTATGTGCTGCGGCCGATCCTGCCGGCGGACGCGATCCTCTATCCCGATTTCGTGGCGCGCATCGCGCCCGAGGACATCCGCTCGCGCTTTCTGGCGCCGCGGCGGAATTTCACGCAAGCGGACGT
Organism: Amaricoccus sp.; assembly: GCA_044225035.1. Classification (GTDB taxonomy): domain Bacteria; phylum Pseudomonadota; class Alphaproteobacteria; order Rhodobacterales; family Rhodobacteraceae; genus Amaricoccus. The sequence goes on from JBGAJI010000039.1 coordinate 3,479, forward strand.
GGTGCGGATGAGCCAGCTCGACTACGACCGCGAGATGGCCTTCGTCGCGGTCGCGCCGGACGGCACCATGGCCGGCGTCTCGCGCATGAGTTGCGACCCCGACCATGGCTCGGCGGAATACGCGCTGCTGGTGCGCAGCGACCTCAAGGGCCGCGGCCTTGGCCGGGCGCTGCTGTCGCTGCTCATCGACTATGCCAAGGCCGACGGCCTCCGCGAGCTCGAGGGGATGGTGCTGACCGAAAACCGCGGCATGCTCGCGCTGGTCGCCGGGCTTGGATACCGGATCGAGCGCGTCCCCGACGACCCGAGCGTGGTGATGACCTATCGGACCCTGTGACCGAGCCGAGGGGCGCGCGTCCCGCCCTCGGTTCCCCAGAATGAACCGCTCCCGACGCCGCGGCGTTCACTGCGCGATTTCCACCGGCGGCGAGATCGTGACGGGCGAGTCCTGTCGTGCCGGAGGCGCACCCATTTTGGACGGGCGAGCCGGGCACATCGGGGCCACGATCGGAGCCCTCCTTGACCCCTCGCGCCTTTCGCCAAGCTTGGCGCGGGCGCGCGCCCGCGCGACCTGCCGCTGGCGGATCGGCGAGACGCGGGTGCGAAGATATCTCGAACCACGCCCGGGAAGGGCGGATCGTCAGTGCGATCCCCCGTGCCGCGGAGGGCCCGGCCTTGCGGCGGCGGGCAACCGCGCCTAAAGTCTTAGAGGCGGGGGGCGGCCTCCGCGCGGGTCGCGCCAATAGGTCCGGCGTGGCGAGGCGTAGGCGCGATGCGCGCAGGTGGCGGGAGGCGACCACGGACGCTCAGACAACGGACGCGCGGGTTACGCCGCTGCATGCGCTGCATCTCTCGCTCGGCGCCCGCATGGTGCCTTTCGCCGGCTATGACATGCCGGTCCAGTATCCTTCCGGTATCCTGAAGGAGCATCTGCATACCCGCGCGGCCGCCGGACTGTTCGACGTCGGCCATATGGGGCAGATCGCGCTCCGCCCGCGGTCGGGTGCGCTCGCCGACGCGGCGGCGGCGCTGGAACGACTGATCCCGATGGACGTGGCCGGCCTGCCCGAGGGGCGGCAGCGCTATGGCCTCTTCACCAACGACGAAGGCGGCATTCTCGACGACCTGATGTTCGCCAACCGGGGCGATCACCTGTTTCTCGTGGTCAACGCCGCCTGCAAGGAGGCGGACGCCGCGCATCTGACGGATGCGATCGGCGACGTCTGCGAGGTCGAGCCGCTGGACCGCGGTCTGATCGCGCTGCAGGGGCCGAAGGCCGAGGCGGTTCTCGCGCGGCTGAACCCGGACCTCGCCAACATGCGCTTCATGGATTTCCGTGCCCTGCGCCTCGGCGGCGTCCCGGCGCTGGTGTCGCGCTCGGGCTATACCGGCGAGGACGGGTTCGAGATCTCGGTCGCCGCGGACCAGACGCGGGATCTGGCCGACCTCATCCTCGCCGACGAGGCTGTGCTGCCGGTCGGCCTCGGCGCGCGGGATTCGCTGCGGCTCGAAGCCGGGCTCTGCCTCTATGGCCATGATATCGCCACCGGCACGACGCCGGTCGAGGCGGCGCTGGAATGGGCGATCCAGCCGGCGCGCCGCCGGGGTGGCGCGCGGGCCGGCGGGTTTCCCGGCGCCGGGCTGATCCTCGACCAGATCGCCGCCGGCGCATCGCGCCGCCGGGTCGGACTGCTGCCCGAGGGGCGGGCGCCGATCCGCGAGGGAGTCGAGATCTTCGCCGAGGAGGGCGGGGCGGTGATCGGCGCCGTCACCTCCGGCGGCTTCGGCCCGAGCCTCGGAGCGCCGGTCGCCATGGGCTATGTCGGGACCGAGTTCGCGGCGCCGGGAACGCGGCTTTACGCGTCGCTGCGCGGCAAGTTCGCGCCGGTCGTCGTTGCGAGGCCCCCCTTCGTCAAGCCGACCTACAAGCGGGCCTGATCCCGAATCCCCCGATCCCGAACCCATGAGCCTTTGCCACGGAGAGACTGAATGCTGAAATACACCGAGGAGCACGAGTGGCTCAAGGTCGACGGCGACGAGGTGGTCGTGGGGATCACCGAGCACGCGGCCGAACAGCTCGGCGATCTCGTGTTCATCGAACTCCCCGAAGAGGGCGTGACGGTCGCCAAGGGCGACGAGATCGTCACCATCGAGTCGGTGAAGGCGGCGAGCGACATCGCCGCCCCGCTCGACGGGGTCATCACCGAGGTGAACCCGGCCATCGTCGCCAATCCCGCCCTCGTCAACGAGGATCCGATGGAGGACGGCTGGTTCTTCAAGATGACGCTGAACGATCCGGGCGAGCTCGAGTCGCTGATGGATGAGGAAGCGTACCAGGACTATATCGCCTGAGGAGTGACGATGGGCTTCGAGGAATCGGTTTACCACCCTTACGACTTCGCCAACCGCCGCCATATCGGCCCGAGTCCGGCGGAGATCGCCGAGATGCTGCGGGTGGTGGGGGCGCCGAGCCTCGACGCGCTGATCGACGAGACGGTGCCGGCCGCGATCCGGCAGGCCGAGCCGCTGGAATGGGGCCCGGCGCTGAGCGAGCAGGCGGCGCTGCACCGGCTGCGCCTGACCGCCGCCAAGAACAAGGTACTGACCAGCCTGATCGGCCAAGGCTATCACGGTACGGTAACACCGCCCGTCATCCAGCGGAATATCTTCGAAAATCCGGCCTGGTATACCGCCTATACCCCCTATCAGCCGGAGATCAGCCAGGGCCGGCTCGAGGCGCTGCTGAACTATCAGACGATGGTCTGCGACCTGACCGGCCTCGACGTGGCGAATGCCAGCCTGCTCGACGAGGCGACGGCCGCGGCCGAGGCCATGGCGCTCTGCCAGCGGGCGGCGAAATCCAAGGCGACGGCCTTCTTCGTCGACAGGGATTGCCATCCGCAGACCATCGAGGTGATCGAAACCCGCGCCGCGCCGCTCGGCTGGGAGGTGATCGTCGGCGATCCCTTCGCCGATCTCGATCCCGGCGCGGTGTTCGGCGCGATCTTCCAGTATCCCGGCACGCACGGCCATGTGCGTGACTTTCGCGAGCCGATCGCCGCGCTCCACGCCGCCGGGGCGCTGACTTGCGTCGCCGCCGATCCGCTGGCGCTGACGCTCCTGACGCCGCCGGGCGAGATGGGCGCCGATATCGCGGTCGGGACGACGCAGCGCTTCGGCGTGCCGGTCGGTTTCGGCGGCCCGCACGCCGGCTATATGGCGGTGAAGGACGCGGTGAAGCGGGTGATGCCGGGCCGCATCGTCGGCGTCTCGATCGACGCGCGCGGCAACCGGGCCTATCGGCTGGCGCTGCAGACGCGCGAACAGCATATCCGGCGCGAGAAGGCGACCTCGAACGTCTGCACGGCGCAGGCGCTGCTGGCCGTGATGGCCTCGATGTACGCGGTCTTCCACGGGCCGGAGGGGTTGAAGGCGATCGCCCAGCGCATCCACCGCAAGACGGTGCGGCTCGCCAAGGGGCTCGAATCGCTCGGCTTCACCGTGGAGCCGGAGGCTTTCTTCGACACGATCACCGTCGAGGTCGGCGCGCTTCAGGGCGTTATCATCAAGGCCGCTGCGGAACAGGGGATCAATCTGCGCAAGGTCGGGACGACGCGGATCGGCGTCACGCTCGACGAGCGGACGCGGCGCGAACATACGCAGGCGGTCTGGGCGGCGTTCGGCGGCGACATGCTCGACCGCGATCTCGACGAGGAATACCGGCTGCCGAAGGGGCTGATCCGCAAGAGCCCCTATCTCACCCATCCGATCTTTCACATGAACCGGGCCGAGGCGGAGATGACGCGCTATATGCGCCGCCTCGCCGACCGCGACCTCGCACTCGACCGGGCGATGATCCCGCTCGGCTCCTGCACCATGAAGCTCAATGCCACGGCGGAGATGATGCCGGTCAGCTGGCCGGAATTCGCCGACATCCATCCGATGGCGCCGGTCGACCAGGTGCAGGGCTATGCCGAGCTGATCGCCGATCTCGCGGACAAGCTCTGCCGGATCACCGGCTACGACGCGATCTCGATGCAGCCGAATTCCGGCGCGCAGGGCGAATATGCCGGCCTCTTGACCATCCGCGCCTGGCACCGCGGCCGGGGCGAGCCGGAACGCACGGTCTGCCTGATTCCGGTCTCGGCGCATGGCACCAATCCGGCCAGCGCGCAGATGGCCGGGATGAAGGTGGTGCCGGTGAAGACGGCGGAGAACGGCGATATCGATCTCGACGACTTCCGCGAGAAGGCCGCGCTGCATGGCGCGAGCCTCGCCTGCTGCATGGTGACCTATCCCTCGACGCACGGGGTCTTCGAGGAGACCATCCGCGCGGTCTGCGAGATCACCCATGCCCATGGCGGGCAGGTCTATATGGACGGCGCCAATATGAACGCGCTGGTCGGGCTGGCGCGGCCGGGCGATTTCGGCTCGGACGTCAGCCACCTGAACCTGCACAAGACCTTCTGCATCCCGCATGGCGGCGGCGGGCCGGGCATGGGGCCGATCGGCGTCAAGGCGCATCTGGCGCCGTTCCTGCCCGGGCGGCCGGACGGGGCGGGACGGGTCAGCGCGGCGGCCTTCGGCTCGCCCTCGCTGCTGCCGATCTCCTGGGCCTATTGCCTGATGATGGGCGGCGCCGGACTGACCCAGGCGACGAAGATCGCGATTCTCAATGCGAATTACATCGCGGCGCGGCTGCGCGGGGCCTATCCGATCCTTTATTCCTCGGCCAAGGGGCGGGTCGCGCATGAATGCATCGTCGATACCCGGCCACTGAAGGAGCTGGCCGGGGTCAGCGTGGACGACGTGGCGAAGCGGCTGATCGATTGCGGGTTCCACGCGCCGACCATGAGCTGGCCGGTGGCCGGTACGCTGATGATCGAGCCAACGGAAAGCGAGCCGAAGGCGGAGCTCGACCGGTTCGTGATCGCGATGCTGGCGATCCGCGAGGAGGCGCGGGCGATCGAGGAGGGGCGGATGGACCGGACGAACAATCCGCTGACCCGCAGTCCGCACACGGTCGAGGATCTGGTCGGCGACTGGGACCGCCCCTACAGCCGCGAGCAGGCCTGCTATCCGCCGGGCGCCTTTCGCGTCGACAAATACTGGGCGCCGGTCAACCGCGTCGACAACGTCTATGGCGACCGCAATCTCGTCTGTTCCTGCCCGCCGGTCGAAAGCTACGCCCAGGCGGCGGAGTAGTCGTCCGGCGCCGCCGATTGCGACCATAGGTCGCTGTGGGTGGGGTGCAAAAGGCCGAGATCCGTGCCATCGATTGCCCGCCGCGGTTGTGGGGGAATCAGATGGCATGGACGTTCGGCTGGCTGCGCACGTGGGAGGACGTGTGGAGCGACCGCAACTTGAGCGATTGGCTCGCGCCGTTCGCCGATGGCGGCGAGGCCTTGGTCACGCCCTTCATGCATCCCGACTTCGCCAGGGCGTGGCTGGAAGCGATGGGCGGCGAGGACCTGTTTGACCCGTATTTCCTCCATGCCAGCGACGGCGCCGGCCAGCGGGCCATGTGGCTGCTGGTCCGGCCGAAGCCGCGCTGGTGGCGCGGACATCTCCTCAGCCTCGCACCGGTGGGGTCGCCGTCGCCCCCCTTCGGCGACCGGGCGAAGCTCGCGGCCTATTACGAGCCGGTCTTCACCGCCGGAGCGCCCGAATCCGGCGCGGCGGCGGCGTTCTGGAGCGCCTTCCGCGTCGAGCTCGACGGCATGGCGGGCACCAGTTTCGACAATTTCGCGCTGACGCGGTTCCGTGTGCAATGCGTGGGCGAGCCCGAAGGATCGCGCCCCTATGCGATCGCGCCCTATCTCAGCCTGAGCCCCTACGAGACCGCCGAGGCCTATCTCGCGGCGCGGAGCGCGCGGGTGCGCGGATCGATCCGGCGGCGGTTGCGCAACATCGAAGCCGCCGGCCGAGTCGCGTTTCACGTCACGCCGCCCGACGATCTGGCCGGCGCGCTCGCCTGGCTGCCCCGGATGGAGGCGGAGCGGACGGGCCGGCATGGCGCACGCCCGGCGCCCCCGGGCTTCCTGCCCGCCATGGTGCGTCGGGGACTGGGCCGCGGGCTCGTCCATTGCTCGACCCTGACGCTCGACGACCGGCCGATCAGCTGGAAATTCGGCTATCTGCTGAAGGGCGTCTATCATGGCTATTATCGCGCGTTCGATCCGGCCTTCGCGCATCTGTCGCCGGGCAGCGTGCATTTCTTCCGGCTGGTCGACTGGATGCTGGCGCATGGCGGCGAGATGATCGATTTCGGCATTGGGGATCACGCGTACAAGCGGGAATGGACCGACGGCGAAGCGTGGGAGGTCCGCGGCCTGCATGTCGACAGCCCGGCGCCGATCAGCCTCGCGCGGCGCTCGGCCGCGGCGACCCTGCGCGAGGCGCAGGGTCTCGCCCGGCGTCTCGGCGTCGCCGCCAGCCCCGCGCGGGCGCTTCCGAGGCGGCGTTCGGCCGAGCCCGAGGCGCCGCCGCCGGTGGCCGCCGGCGCGGATGTTTCCTGACAAATTTACTTTGGTTTTCGCGGACTTCGCGGCCGCGGGCGCGTGACGGATTCATCTCGGAAGTGCCCGGGTCTGGTTGACGTTGTGCGCCGCGGTGGCTAATCCTCTCAGGGGTTTCGTCGCGGGGGGCCAGACGGCTGGCGCGACATTGGTGGAGGAGGGCGGCCGTGGACGATCTCTTGCGGGAATATCTGCCGATCCTCATCTTTCTCGCGCTCGCCATCGTCCTCGGCCTCGTCCTGCTGCTCGCCGCCGTGCTGGCTGCGATCAGCAATCCCGACCCGGAGAAGGTCTCGGCCTACGAATGCGGTTTCAACGCCTTCGATGACGCACGGATGAAGTTCGACGTGCGGTTCTATCTCGTGTCGATCCTGTTCATCATCTTCGATCTCGAGGTGGCCTTCCTGTTCCCCTGGGCCGTCAGCTTCCAGAATCTCGGCGATTTCGGCTTCTGGTCGATGATCGTGTTCCTCGGGGTGCTGACCATCGGCTTTGCCTATGAATGGAAGAAGGGGGCGCTGGAATGGGAGTGATGGAGCCGTCGCCGGCGCTGGCCACGGGGGCCGGTCCCGACCGGGAGGCCGCCGCGCGGTTGCTTTCGGACGAGCTGGCCGACAAGGGCTTTCTCGTCACCTCGACCGCCGCGGCCATCAACTGGGCGCGCACCGGCTCGCTGCATTGGATGACCTTCGGCCTCGCCTGCTGCGCGGTCGAGATGATGCACACCTCGATGCCGCGCTATGACCTCGAACGTTTCGGCACCGCGCCGCGCGCCAGCCCGCGGCAGAGCGATCTGATGATCGTCGCCGGCACGCTGACCAACAAGATGGCCCCGGCCCTGCGCAAGGTCTATGACCAGATGCCGGAGCCGCGCTACGTCATCTCGATGGGCAGCTGCGCCAATGGCGGCGGCTATTATCACTACAGCTATTCGGTCGTGCGGGGCTGCGACCGCGTCGTGCCGGTCGACGTCTATGTGCCGGGCTGCCCGCCGACGGCCGAGGCGCTGCTCTACGGCATCCTGCAATTGCAGCGAAAGATCCGGCGTACCGGCACCATCGTGCGCTGAGGGCGCGCGTAGAGCCGGCGACGCGCCACCGCTTCGGGGACTTTGAATGGACACCGCTCTGGACGATCTGAAGGAAACGATCGCCGCGCGAAAGGCGGACGAGATCATCGCCTCCGAGACGCGGGTCGGCGAGTTGACGGTGACCGTGGCCTTGGCCTCGGTGCCGGATTTCCTGAATTACCTGCGTACCGATCCGACCTGTCGCTTCACCACCCTGATCGACATCACCGCCGTCGACTGGCCGGCGCGCGAACGGCGGTTCGATCTGGTCTATCACCTGCTGTCGATGCATCTGAACCAGCGCATCCGGGTCAAGGCCGAGCTGCGCGAGGACGAGATCGCGCCGTCGGTCCTCGGCGAGTTTCCCAACGCCAACTGGTACGAGCGGGAAGTCTTCGACATGTACGGCGTGCTGTTCTCGGGCCATCCCGACCTGCGGCGCATCCTGACCGATTATGGCTTTTCCGGCCATCCGCTGCGCAAGGATTTCCCGACCACCGGCTATGTCGAGGTGCGCTACGACGAAGAACAGAAGCGCGTGGTCTACGAGCCGGTGAAGCTAACCCAGGAATACCGCCAGTTCGACTTCATGAGCCCCTGGGAGGGCGCGGAATACATCCTGCCCGGCGACGAGAAGAAGGGGGCCTGAGGCATGGGTACGCTGCTCGTCCTCGCCAGCATGGCCCTGACGGTGATCCCGATGTGGAAGCTGACCGAACGGGCGGGCTATAACCCGCTCTGGTCGCTCGCCTGCGTCGTTCCGTTCGGGGTGATTGTCCTGCTCTGGGTGCTGGCCTTCCGGCCGCGGGCGGGAGTTCTCTAGGAGATGGCCATGGACGGAACCCCCGCCGAGATCCTGAGGGACGAGCAGCGCATCCGCAATTTCAACATCAACTTCGGCCCGCAACACCCCGCGGCGCATGGTGTTCTGCGGCTGGTTCTGGAGCTCGACGGCGAGATCGTCGAGCGGTGCGATCCGCATATCGGCCTGCTGCATCGCGGCACCGAGAAGCTGATGGAGAGCCGCACCTACCTGCAGAACCTGCCCTATCTCGACCGGCTCGACTATGTGGCGCCGATGAACCAGGAGCATGCCTGGTGCCTGGCCATCGAGCGGCTGACCGACACGCCGGTGCCGCGGCGGGCCAGCCTGATCCGGGTGCTCTATTCCGAGATCGGGCGCATCCTGAACCACCTGCTCAATGTCACGACGCAGGCGATGGACGTCGGCGCGCTCACCCCGCCGCTCTGGGGCTTCGAGGAGCGCGAGAAGCTGATGATCTTCTACGAGCGGGCCTGTGGCGCGCGCCTGCATTCGGCCTATTTCCGGCCGGGCGGCGTGCATCAGGACCTGCCGCGCGACCTGATCGACGATATCGCCAAATGGGCGGAGGAATTTCCCGAAAAGCTCGACGATATCGACGGCCTCTTGACCGAGAACCGCATCTTCAAGCAGCGCAACGTCGATATCGCCATCGTCAGCCAGCAGGAATGCCAGGAGCTGGGCTTTTCCGGCGTGATGGTGCGCGGCTCGGGCATCGCCTGGGATCTGCGGCGGTCGCAGCCCTATGAGTGCTATGACGAATTCGACTTCAAGATCCCGGTCGGCAAGAACGGCGACTGCTACGACCGTTACCTCTGCCGCATGCAGGAAATGTACGAGAGCACCAAGATCATCTTGCAGGCGATCGAGAAGCTGAAGGCCTGCGAGGGCGAGGACGTGCTGGCCCGCGGCAAGATCACCCCGCCGCGCCGGGGCGACATGAAGAGCTCGATGGAAGCGCTGATCCATCACTTCAAGCTCTATACCGAAGGCTTCCACGTGCCGGCCGGAGAGGTCTACGCCGCCGTCGAGGCGCCGAAGGGCGAATTCGGCGTCTATCTGGTGGCCGACGGCACCAACAAGCCGTGGAAGGTCAAGCTGCGCGCGCCGGGCTTCGCCCATCTCGCGGCGATGGATCATATCTGCCGGGGGCACATGCTGGCGGACGTCGCCGCCGCGCTCGGCTCGCTCGATATCGTGTTTGGCGAGGTGGATCGCTGATGCTGCGCCGACTCTGGGACGAACAGCCCGAAAGCTTCGCCTTCACGCCGCTCAATCTCGATTGGGCGAAGGGGCAGATCGCGAAGTATCCCGAAGGCCGGCAGGCCAGCGCGGTGATCCCGCTGCTCTGGCGGGCGCAGGAGCAGGAGGGCTGGGTCTCCCGGCCCGCGATCGAATATATCGCCGGGCTGCTCGGCATGGCCGAGATCCGGGTGCTGGAGGTCGCGACCTTCTATTTCATGTTCCAGCTGCGGCCGGTGGGCACGGTGGCGCATATCCAGGTCTGCGGCACCACCTCCTGCATGATCTGCGGCGCCGAGGATCTGGTGAAGGTCTGCAAGGAGCGGATCGCCCCCCATGCGCATGAGCTGTCGTCCGACGGGCGATTCAGCTGGGAGGAGGTCGAGTGCCTCGGCGCCTGCGCCAACGCGCCGATGGCGCAGATCGGCAAGGATTACTACGAGGATCTGACCGCCGAGAAGCTGAACGACCTGATCGACGTGTTCGTCGGCGGGCAGGTTCCGCGCCCGGGGTCGCAGATCGGGAGGTTCGGGTCCGAGCCGAACGGCGGGCCGACCAGCCTGCGCGACGGCGACATGAGCGAACCGCTGAATTCCTCGGTGACGCTGGCCACGGTGCTGGGCGACACGATCAGCCGGATCACCGGCGATCACGCGCCGCGCGCATTGGTCGGGGTCGGGGCGGCGCCGGTCAGGGGCGCGCCGGTGGCCGTGACCCTGAAGGAGCCCGCCGCGACCATGGAGCCGGAGGCGACGAAGCCCCATTCGCTGGAGGCGCCGCGCGTCGAGGGGCCGGACGACCTGAAGCTGATCCGCGGCGTCGGGCCGAAGCTCGAGGCGCTGCTGCATCGGTTGGGTTACTATCATTTCGACCAGATCGCCGCCTGGACTCCGGCGGAAGTGGCCTGGGTCGACGACAATCTGGAAGATTTCAAGGGCCGCGTCAGCCGCGAGGGCTGGGTGGAGCAGGCCCGTGAACTGGCGAAGTCGCCGAAGTGAGGAACAGGGCATGAGCGAAAACAAGTCGCCTGGCGTTGGCCACCTCTGGATTCTGGCCGGTTTCGGCGTCGCCGCGCTGGCCGGCAAAGCGATGCTGGACGGCTTCGCGCGGATGCATCGCGCGGGCGGGCCGGCGCGCATGTTCACCGGCGCGACGCCGTTCGCGATGGCGGGCTGGATGCTGGGCCAGTTCGGCAACCGGTCCGGCGAGCCTGCGGTGACGGCATCGCCCGAGCCGGCGACGCCCAAGCCGGCGGCTTCGGGGCCGACGCGCCAGCGGCTGCGCGTCGTCGAGACCGCGGTCGACGCGGAACTGGTTCCGGCGGCGGAGATTCCCGCCGTGGTGCCGGCGCCGGTGGCGGAGGTTCTGGAGACGGCGGCGGCGGTGGCCGACGCCGCGATGCCGGTGCCCGATTTCGGCGTTTCGGAACCGGAGCCTGAGCCCGAGCCGGAACTGGAGGCGGAGGCTGAAGCGGCTCCCGAGCCCGAGCCGGAGCCGGAAGCGGCACCCCTGGTGGCGGAGCGGCCGACGGCGCTGGCCGCCGCGCGGGAGAGTGGCGCGGATGACCTGAAGCGCATCAAGGGCGTCGGACCGAAGCTCGAGAAGGTGCTGAACGGTCTCGGCTATTTCCATTTCGACCAGATCGCCGCCTGGGGCGCGGCCGAGCTGGAACAGGTGGATGGCGCGCTCGAAGGCTTCAGCGGCCGGGCGACGCGGGACGACTGGATCGGGCAGGCCGCCACGCTGGCCCGCGAGACGCTGCACTAAGCCGCCGCGCCGGGCGATCGGCGCGGAAGCCAGGGACATGAGGGACGACGCATGCTCGCGGACAAGGACCGTATCTTCACCAATATCTACGGCATGCACGACCGCTCGCTGGCGGGCGCGCGCAAGCGCGGGCATTGGGACAATACCGCCGAGATCATCGGCCGCGGGCGCGACAAGATCGTCGAGGAAATGAAGCTGAGCGGCCTGCGCGGCCGGGGCGGGGCGGGCTTCCCGACCGGCCTCAAATGGTCCTTCATGCCGAAGGGCAGCGACGGGCGGCCGCACTACCTCGTGGTCAACGCCGACGAATCCGAGCCGGCGACCTGCAAGGACCGCGAGATCATGCGGCACGATCCGCATACGCTGATCGAAGGCTGCCTGATCGCCAGCTTCGCCATGGGCGCCCATACCGCCTACATCTACATCCGGGGCGAGTATATCCGCGAGCGCGAGGCGCTGCAGGCGGCGATCGACGAATGCTATGACGCGGGCCTACTCGGTCCCAACGCCGCCGGCTCGGGCTGGGATATGGACGTCAAGCTGCATCACGGCGCCGGCGCCTATATCTGCGGCGAGGAAACCGCGCTGCTCGAAAGCCTCGAGGGGCGCAAGGGCATGCCGCGATTGAAGCCGCCTTTCCCGGCGAACACCGGCCTCTACGGCTGTCCGACCACCGTCAACAACGTGGAATCGATCGCCGTCGCGCCGACCATCCTGCGCCGCGGCGGGGCGTGGTTCGCCTCGATCGGACGGCCGAACAATGTCGGCACCAAGCTCTTCGGCCTGACCGGGCATGTGAATACGCCCTGCGTCGTCGAGGAGGCGATGTCGATCTCGATGAAGGACCTGATCGAGAAGCATGGCGGCGGGGTGCGCGGCGGCTGGAAGAACCTGAAGGCGGTGATCCCCGGCGGCGCCTCCTGCCCGATCCTGCCGGCCGAGCTCTGCGAGACGGCGATCATGGATTTCGACGGCATGCGCGAGCTGAAATCCAGCTTCGGCACCGCCTGCATGATCGTGATGGATCAGTCGACCGACGTCATCAAGGCGATCTGGCGGCTGTCGGCCTTCTTCAAGCACGAGAGCTGCGGCCAGTGCACGCCCTGCCGCGAGGGCACCGGCTGGATGATGCGGGTGATGGACCGCCTCGTCACCGGCGACGCCGAGCCGGAAGAGATCGACATGCTGCTGAGCGTGACGAAGCAGGTCGAGGGCCACACGATCTGCGCGCTCGGCGACGCCGCGGCCTGGCCGATCCAGGGGCTGATCCGGCACTATCGCAACGAGATCGAGGACCGGATCAAGGCCAAGCGCACCGGCCGTGTCAGCGCCGTGGCGGCGGAGTAGGGCGATGGAAACCACGGTGACGACGGTGGAGAGCACCGGCTACGGCGCGATCGGGATCATTCCGATCTTCATCATCCTCGCGCTTCTGGTGATCCCTTACTGGAAGATCTGGAAGCGGACGGGGCATTCGGGAGCGTGGTCGCTGCTGATGCTGGTGCCGCTCGCGAACATCATTTCCCTCTGGGTGCTGGCCTTCAAGGAATGGCCGGCGCTCGGGGGCCGGGAGAACCGCTGATGGCCGACCTGCGCAAGCTCATCATCGACGACGTGGAAATCGAGGTCGATCCGCGGCTGACCCTGCTGCAGGCCTGTGAACAGGCCGGAGTGGAAGTGCCTCGGTTCTGCTATCACGAGCGGCTGAGCATCGCCGGCAATTGTCGCATGTGCCTCGTCGAAGTGGTCGGCGGCCCGCCGAAGCCCGCCGCCTCCTGCGCGATGCAGGTGAAGGATCTGCGCCCGGGGCCGGAGGGGCAGCCGCCGGTGGTCAAGACCAAGTCGCCGATGGTCAAGAAGGCGCGCGAAGGGGTGATGGAGTTCCTGCTCATCAACCATCCGCTCGACTGCCCGATCTGCGACCAGGGCGGCGAATGCGATCTGCAAGATCAGGCAATGGCTTACGGCGTGGACTTCAGCCGCTATCGCGAGCCGAAGCGGGCCTCGGTCGATCCCGATCTCGGGCCCTTGGTCAAGACCTGCATGACGCGCTGCATCAGCTGCACCCGCTGCGTGCGCTTCATCACCGAGGTGGCCGGCGTGCCGGAGATGGGCCAGACCGGCCGCGGCGAGGACAGCGAGATCACCTCCTATCTCGGGCGGATGCTCACCTCCGAGATGCAGGGCAATGTCATCGACCTCTGCCCGGTCGGGGCGCTGACCTCCAAGCCCTATGCCTTCACCGCGCGCCCCTGGGAGCTGCGCAAAACGGAATCGATCGACGTCGCGGACGCGCTCGGCGCCAACATCCGGGTGGATGTGAAGGGGCGCGAGGTGATGCGCATCCTGCCGCGCAACCATGACGGCGTGAACGAGGAGTGGCTGGCCGACCGGTCGCGCTTCATCTGGGACGGATTGCGCCGCCAGCGGCTCGACAAGCCCTATGTCCGCGTGAACGGCCGGCTGGCGCCCGCCACCTGGGGCGAGGCCTTCGCGGCGATCGCCGCGGCGGTGAAGGGCAGGAAGGTCGCGGGCGTGGTCGGCGATCTCGCGCCGACCGAGGCGATCTTCGCGCTGAAATCGCTGGTCGAGGGGCTCGGCGGCGTGGTGGAATGCCGGACGGACGGCGCCGCGCTGCCCGCTGGAAACCGCTCTGGCTATGTCGGGACGGCGACCATCGCGGATATCGACGCGGCGCGCCGCATCCTCTTGATCGGAACCAATCCGCGGATCGAGGCGCCGGTGCTGAACGCCCGGCTGCGCAAGGCGTGGCTCGGCGGCGCGCTGATCGCCACGCTGGGCCCGGACATGGATCTGAGCTATCCCGTCACCCGGCTCGGAACCGGCGGCGAGGCGCTGGACGCGCTGGCCCGCGAAGTGCCGAGCGACGAGGAAAAGGCGCTGCCGAGCCTCGTCATCATCGGGCAGGGCGCGCTGGCGCGGGCCGATGGCGCCGCGATGCTCGGCGCGGCGATGGCGCTCTGCGAGGGGACGGGGTCGAAGCTGCTCATCCTGCACACGGCGGCGAGCCGGGTCGGGGCGATGGACCTCGGCTGCGCGGTGGAGGGCGGCCTCGACGCCGCGCTGGACGGGGCGGAGGTGGTCTACAATCTCGGCGCCGACGAATTCGACATCCCCGCCGGGCCTTTCATCATCTATCAGGGCAGCCACGGCGACCGGGGCGCGCATCGGGCGGACGTCATCCTGCCCGGCGCGGCCTTCACCGAGGAAAGCGGCATCTTCGTCAATACCGAAGGGCGGCCGCAGATTGCCAATCGCGCGGGCTTCCCGCCGGGCGACGCGCGCGAGAACTGGGCTATCCTCCGGGCGCTGTCGGCGACCCTCGGCAAGCCGCTGCCCTTCAACAGCTTGGGCGAGCTGCGCGCGGAAATGTTCGTAATGGCGCCGCATCTGGCGCGGATCGACACGGTGCCGGAAAACCCGTGGACGGCCGTGCCGCGGGGCGTTATGGACCGGACGGATTTCGGGGTGGCGCTTCGGCCGCATTATCAGGGCAACCCGATCGCGCGGGCGAGCCAGGTGATGGCCGAACTCGCGAAACTGGCAAGCGATGGGGCGCGGCCCCTGGCGGCGGAGTAGGCCATGGAGTTCTTTTCCAGCGGTTTCGGCCTGTTCCTGCTGATCCTCGGCCAGTGCCTGCTCGTCACGATCGTGATCCTCGTCGCGCTCGCCTTCCTGATGTACGCGGACCGCAAGGTCTGGGCGGCGGTACAGCTGCGCCGCGGGCCGAACGTCGTCGGGCCCTGGGGCCTGATGCAGAGCTTCGCCGACTTCCTCAAATACATCGTCAAGGAAGTGGTCGTCCCCTCCGGCGCCGACAAGATCCTGTTCTTCTTCGCGCCGATGGTCAGCTTCGTTTTGCCCGTAATCGTCTGGGCGGTGATCCCCTGGGCGCCGGGCTGGGTGATCTCCGACATGAATGTCGGGATCCTCTTCATCTTCGCGATCAGCTCGCTGCATGTCTATGCGATCATCATCGGCGGCTGGGCCTCGAATTCGAAATATCCCTTCATGGGCGCGCTCCGCTCGGCGGCGCAGATGATCTCCTACGAGGTGTCGCTGGGCCTCATCATCGTCGGGGTGTTGATCTCGACCGGCTCGCTCAACCTCAGCCATATCGTGATGGCGCAACAGGGGAACTGGGGCCTGCTCAGCTGGTTCTGGCTGCCGCACCTGCCGATGGTGTTCCTGTTCTTCATCTCGTCGCTGGCCGAGACCAACCGCCCACCGTTCGACCTGCCCGAGGCGGAGTCGGAGCTCGTGGCCGGCTATCAGGTGGAATATTCCTCGACGCCGTTCCTGCTCTTCATGATCGGCGAGCTGATGAGCGTGTTCTTCATGTGCGCGCTGATCTCGATCCTGTTCTTCGGCGGCTGGCTCAGCCCGATCCCGTTCCTGCCGGACGGCGCGCTCTGGCTCTTCGCCAAGATGATCTTCTTCTTCTTCATCTTCGCGATGGTGAAGGCGATCGTGCCCCGCTATCGCTACGACCAGCTGATGCGGATCGGCTGGAAGGTATTCCTGCCGCTCAGCCTCGGTTGGGTGGTCCTCGTCGGGCTGTTCGCCCATTACGGTTGGTTCTGGGGCGCCTATCAGCGCTGGGCATTGGGGGGCTGATCCATGGGCATTCCGTTCGACCGGGCTGCGCGCTATTTCCTGCTCGCGGATTTCTTCGGCGGCTTCAGGCTCGGCATGAAGTATTTCTTCAAGCCGAAGGCGACGCTCAACTATCCGCATGAGAAGGGGCCGCTCAGCCCGCGCTTCCGCGGCGAGCATGCGCTGCGCCGCTATGCCAACGGCGAGGAACGCTGCATCGCCTGCAAGCTCTGCGAGGCGATCTGTCCGGCGCAGGCGATCACCATCGACGCCGAGCCGCGCGAGGACGGCAGCCGCCGGACCACGCGTTACGATATCGACATGACGAAATGCATCTATTGCGGCTTCTGCCAGGAAGCCTGCCCGGTGGATGCGATCGTCGAGGGGCCGAATTTCGAATTCGCGACCGAGACCCGCGAGGAGCTGTTCTACAACAAGGAAAAGCTGCTCGCGAACGGCGACCGCTGGGAGCCGGAGATCGCCCGCAACCTCGAGCTCGACGCGCCGTACCGCTGAGGGGAACCAGAATGGGCTTCGCCGCCTTCGCCTTCTATCTCTTCGCCATCACGGCGGTGATCTCCGGTTTCCTCGTGGTGCTGGCGCGCAACCCGGTGCATTCGGTGCTGTGGCTGATCCTCGCCTTCTTCTCGGCCGCCGGGCTCTTCGTGCTGCTCGGGGCGGAGTTCGTCGCGATGCTGATGCTGATCGTCTATGTCGGCGCGGTCGCGGTGCTGTTCCTGTTCGTCGTGATGATGCTCGACGTCGATTTCGCCGAGCTTCGGGCCGGCATGACGCGCTATCTGCCGGTCGGGCTCCTGATCGCGATCGTGCTCTTCGTGCAGCTCGGCTTCGTCTTCGGCGCCTGGCAGGTGTCCGACCTGGCCGAGGCGCAGCGCGCGGCGGTGACCCCGTCGCCGGACCAGGTGCAGAACACCGCCGCGCTCGGCAACCTGCTCTATACGCAGTATGTCTTCCTGTTCCAGATGGCGGGCCTCGTGCTGCTCGTGGCGATGATCGGCGCGATCGTCCTCACCCTGCGCAAGCGGACCTACGTCAAGCGGCAGGATGTGCTGACGCAGATGTACCGTGATCCGAAGACCGCGATCGAACTCCTCGATATCAAGCCGGGGCAGGGCGCATGAGCGGCTGGAGCTGGGCGACGATCTGGATCGGAACCGCCGCCGGCTGCGCCGTCGCGGTCGCGGTCGCAAACGGATGGATAAGGTGAGGCGATGATCGGGCTCGGGCACTATCTGACGGTCGCGGCGCTGATGTTCGTGACGGGCATCTTCGGCATCTTCATCAACCGCAAGAACGTCATCGTCATCCTGATGTCGGTCGAGCTGATGCTGCTGGCCGTCAACATCAACTTCGTGGCCTTCTCGGCCTATCTCGGTGACCTCGTCGGACAGGTCTTCACGCTCTTCGTGCTGACGGTGGCGGCGGCGGAGGCGGCGATCGGCCTTGCGATCCTGGTCTGCTTCTTCCGCAACCGCGGCACGATCGCCGTCGAAGACGTCAATGTGATGAAGGGCTAGGGGCGCGCCATGACCACGATCATCCTGTTCGCGCCGCTGCTCGGGGCCTTGCTCTGCGGCTTCGGCTACAAGTGGTTCGGCGAGAAGCCGGCGCAGATCATCGCCACCGGCCTGCTGTTCCTGTCCTGCCTGCTCAGCTGGATCGTGTTCCTGAGCTTCGACGGCGAGGCGGTCAGCAAGCCGCTGTTCCGTTGGATCGTCTCGGGCACGCTCGCCGCCGACTGGGGGATCCGGCTCGACCGGCTGACCGCGATCATGCTGATCGTCGTCACCACCGTCTCGGCGCTCGTCCATCTCTACAGCTTCGGCTACATGGCGCATGACGACAATTGGCACCATGGCGAGAGCTATCGCCCGCGGTTCTTCGCCTATCTGTCGTTCTTCACCTTCGCCATGCTGATGCTGGTGACGGCCGACAACCTCTTGCAGATGTTCTTCGGCTGGGAGGGCGTCGGCGTCGCCTCCTATATGCTGATCGGCTTCTATTACCGCAAGGGATCGGCCAACGCGGCGGCGATCAAGGCCTTCGTCGTCAACCGCGTCGGCGACTTCGGCTTCCTGATGGGGATCTTCCTCATCTATGTCTCGGTCGACAGCATCGATTTCACCGACATCTTCGCCGCCGCGCCGACCCTCGCCGAGACCCAGCTGCATTTCCTCTGGCGGGACTGGACGGCGACCGAGGTCATTTCGGTGATGCTGTTCGTCGGCGCGATGGGCAAGTCGGCGCAGCTGTTCCTGCACACCTGGCTGCCGGACGCGATGGAGGGCCCGACCCCGGTCTCCGCCCTCATCCACGCCGCGACCATGGTGACGGCGGGCGTGTTCCTCGTCTGCCGCATGTCGCCGGTGATCGAATACGCGCCGCATGCCAAGATGTTCATCACCTATATCGGCGCCAGCACCGCCTTCTTCGCGGCGACGGTCGGTCTCGTGCAGAACGACATCAAGCGGGTGATCGCCTATTCGACCTGCTCGCAGCTCGGCTACATGTTCGTCGCGGCGGGGGTCGGGGTCTATTCCGCGGCGATGTTCCACCTCTTCACCCACGCCTTCTTCAAGGCGCTGCTGTTCCTCTGCGCCGGCTCGGTCATCCATGCGATGCATCACGAGCAGGACATGCGGAACTATGGCGGCTTGCGGAAGAAGATCCCCTTCACCTTCTGGGCGATGATGATCGGCACGCTGGCCATCACCGGCGTCGGCATCCCGCTGACCTCGATCGGCTTCGCGGGCTTTCTTTCCAAGGATGCGATCATCGAGAGCGCCTGGGCCGGCGGCACCACGGCCTCGGGCTATGCCTTCGCCATGCTGGTGATCGCGGCCTTCATGACCAGCTTCTACAGCTGGCGCCTGATGTTCATGACCTTCTACGGCACGCCGCGCGGCGACCATCACGCGCATGACCATGCGCACGAAAGCCCGCGCAGCATGCTGATCCCGCTCGGCGTGCTGGCGGTCGGCGCGGTCTTCGCCGGCATGGTCTGGTACAAGCCGTTCTTCGGCGATCATCACGCGGTCAACGCCTTCTTCGGCATCGCCGCGCACGAGGAGGCCGGTGCCCCCGAAGGCGCGGCCGACCACGCCGCTCCCGCCGCTGAACACGCGGAGGCGGCTCCCGCCGAGGGGGCGGCCACCCATGCCGAAGCGGCGCCGGCCGAAGGCACCGCGACCCATGCCGAGATCGCGCCCGCGGCGGAGGGACACGCCTCCGCCGAGACGGCCGGGCATGCCGACGCGGTCGCGCATGGCGCGCCGGTCGGGGCGATCTTCATGGCGCCGGACAATCACGTGCTGAGCGAGGCGCACGAGTCGCCGGCGCTGGTGAAGATGTCGCCGTTCTTCGCGATGCTGGGCGGCCTTGGGCTCGCCATCTGGTTCTATATCCTGAACCCGGCGCTGCCCGCGCGTCTCGCGGCGGCGCAGCGGCCGCTCTACCTCTTCCTGCTCAACAAGTGGTATTTCGACGAGCTCTACGACCGGATCTTCGTCCGGCCGACCATGGCGCTCGGCCGGTTCCTCTGGAAGAAGGGCGACGGCGCGACCATCGACGGCGGCATCAACGGCGTCGCCATGGGCCTCGTGCCTTACGTCACCCGGCTCGCCGGCCGCGCCCAGTCGGGCTATCTCTTCCACTATGCCTTCGCGATGGTGATCGGCCTGGTGGCACTGCTTGCCTGGATCAGCATCACGAGCGTTGGTTAAGATGAACAGCCTCCTGTCCCTCGTCACCTTTCTGCCGCTGATCGGCGCGGTCGTCCTGCTCGTCTTCCTGCGCGGCGACGACGAGGCCAGCCGCAAGAATGCGAAGCTGCTCGCGCTCTTCACCACCAGCGCCACCTTCCTGCTCTCGCTGTTCGTGCTGGCGGGGTTCGATCCGTCGGACACCGGCTTCCAGTTCGTGGAGCAGAGCGCCTGGCTCGGCGGCCTCACCTACAAGATGGGGGTCGACGGCATTTCGGTGCTGTTCGTCCTCTTGACCACGGTGCTGATGCCGATCGTCGTCCTGTCCTGCTGGGACGTGACGGACCGGATCAAGGAATACATGATCGCCTTCCTGGTGCTCGAGACGCTGATGATCGGCGTCTTCTGCGCGCTCGACCTCGTCCTCTTCTACGTCTTCTTCGAGGCGGGCCTGATCCCTATGTTCCTGATCATCGGCATCTGGGGCGGCAAGGATCGCATCTACGCGAGCTTCAAGTTCTTCCTCTATACGCTGCTCGGCTCGGTGCTGATGCTGGTCGCGATGGTCGCGATGTATTCCCAAGCCGGCACCACCGACATCCCGACGCTGCTCACCCATCCGTTCAGCTCCGAACCGATGAGCGTGCTCGGCATCACCGTCGTCGGCGGGGCGCAGACCCTGATGTGGCTCGCCTTCTTCGCCAGCTTCGCGGTCAAGATGCCGATGTGGCCGGTCCATACCTGGCTGCCCGACGCGCACGTGCAGGCGCCGACCGCCGGCTCCGTCGTGCTGGCGGCGATCCTCCTGAAGATGGGCGGCTACGGCTTCCTGCGCTTCAGCCTGCCGATGTTTCCCGTCGCCTCGGAGGTGATGCAGAACTTCGTCTTCACCCTCAGCGTCATCGCGATCATCTACACCAGCCTCGTCGCGCTGATGCAGGAGGACATGAAGAAGCTGATCGCCTATTCCTCGGTCGCGCATATGGGCTTCGTCACCATGGGCATCTTCGCGCTGAACCAGCAGGGCGTCGATGGCGCGATCTTCCAGATGATCAGCCACGGCTTCGTCTCGGGCGCGCTGTTTCTCATCGTCGGCGTGATCTACGACCGGATGCATACCCGCGAGATCGCCGCCTATGGCGGGCTCGTGGTGCGGATGCCGGTCTATGCCTTGGTCTTCATGCTCTTCACCATGGGCAATGTCGGCCTGCCCGGCACCTCGGGCTTCGTCGGGGAGTTCCTGACCATGGCCGGCGCCTTCCAGGCCAACAGCTGGGTCGCCTTCTTCGCCGCCTTCGGCGTGATCCTGTCGGCGGCCTATGCGCTGTGGCTCTATCGGCGCGTGGTGTTCGGCGACCTGATCAAGGGCAGCCTCAAGACCATCCAGGACATGACCACCCGCGAGCGGCTGCTCTTCGCGCCGCTGATCGCCGCCACGATCCTGCTCGGCGTCTATCCCTCGCTGGTGCTCGACGTGATCGGCCCGTCGGTGGCGGCGCTGGTCGACCATACCCAGACGGCGGCGGCGGCCTCGGCCACCACGCTCGCCCAGTCCCACTAGACCGACCCGAGGAACGAGATGCTCCACCAGGACCTTTCCGTAGCCGCCCCCGAGGTCGTGCTGGCGTTGGCCGCCATGGCCGCGCTGATGTGGGGCGCCTATTCGAAGCGCGAGGTCGGATCGCCGATCCTCTGGGCCTCGGTCGGGCTCTTGGTGGTGCTCGGCTTCTGGGTCGGGTTCCAGCCGGAGGGCACGGCCTCGGCCTTCGGCGGCACCTTCGTCAGCGACGGTTTCGCGCGCTTCTCCAAGGTGATGATCCTGTTCGGCGCCGCCGCCGCCCTGGCGCTCAGCCATGAGTATCTCGTCAAGAACGAGCTGATGAAGTTCGAGTATCCGGTGCTGATCCTGCTCTCGACCGTCGGCATGATGACGATGGTCTCGGCGATGGATCTCATCGTGCTCTACATGGGGCTGGAACTGCAGAGCCTCGCGCTCTACGTCGTCGCCGCCTTCCGCCGCGACAGCCTGCGCTCGACGGAAGCGGGGCTGAAGTATTTCGTGCTCGGCGCGCTCTCTTCCGGCCTGCTGCTCTACGGGGCGAGCCTCGTCTATGGCTATTCCGGCACCACCTCCTTCGCCGGCATCTCGGCGGTGATCGGCGAGGGGCCGCTGTCGCTCGGCCTCGTCTTCGGCCTCGTGTTCCTGTCCGCCGGCATGGCCTTCAAGGTCTCGGCCGCGCCGTTCCACATGTGGACGCCGGACGTCTACGAAGGCTCGCCGACCCCGGTGACCGCCTTCTTCGCCACGGCGCCCAAGGTGGCGGCGGCGGCGATGTTCGCCCGGGTGCTCTATTCGGCCTTCGGTGGCGCGGTGCCGGAATGGCAGCAGATCCTGTCCTTCCTGGCGCTCGCCTCGATGTTCCTTGGCGCGATCGCGGCGATCGGCCAGCGCAACATCAAGCGGCTGATGGCCTATTCCTCGATCGGCCATATGGGCTATGCGCTGATGGGCCTCGCGGCGGGCACCACCTTCGGGCTTCAGTCGCTGCTCATCTATCTCGCGATCTACGTCACGATGAGCGTCGGAACCTTCGCCTTCATCCTCAATATGGAGAAGGACGGTGAACCCGTGACCGACATCGCCTCGCTCGGCCTCTATTCCAAGGTCGAGCCGGCGCGGGCCGCGGCGCTCGCCGTGCTGATGTTCAGCCTCGCGGGTATCCCGCCGCTGGTCGGCTTCTTCGGGAAATTCTATGTGTTGAAGGCCGCGATCGACGCCGGCCTGATCTGGCTCGCAGTCGGCGGCATGATCGCCAGCGTGATCGCCGCCTTCTACTACCTGCGCATCGTCTATCTCATCTATTTCGGCGAGGCGGCGGATGCGCTCGACGGGCGGATGCCGGCGCTGCACTGGGGTTTTCTCGCCGCTTCGGCGGTGGCGATGGTGGTCGGCGTCGTCAATCTCTTCGGCGTCGAGAGCCTGGCCGCCGCCGCCGCCGCGACGCTCGTCCCCTGAGCGGCGCTGAGCATGGCATCTTGAGATGACCGCCTGGCCGGAGGGCGTTCTCCGCGAAATCCACGCCGCGCTCGACAGCACCAACGCCGAGGCGCTGCGCCGCGCCGCGGCGGGCGCCTCTGGTCCGCTCT
>JBGAJI010000194.1:0-3265 GCA_044225035.1 Amaricoccus sp.
TCCCGAGGGGCGGCGGGTGGTGGTCGGCCCCCGCGCCGCGCTTGCCACGCGATCCGTTTCGGTGGCCGAAGTGAATTGGCTCGGCGACGGCGATTTCGCGGCGGCGCCGGATGGCGGCTGGGAGGTGGCGGTCAAGGTGCGTTCGACCCGCCCGCCGAAGCCCGCGCGCCTCCACCCGCTCGGCCCCGACCGCGCGCGCGTCGAACTCCTCGGGGCGGAGGAGGGCGTGGCCCCGGGCCAGGCCTGCGTCTTCTACGCGCCCGAGGGCGACCGCGTGCTCGGCGGCGGCTGGATCACCCGGGAGTGACGCCCTGGAGCGCGGGCAACCAAAGTTCCATCTGGTTTCCCGGCGGGCTCTTGTAGCGCGCGGCGAGCGATATGACGCGGATCGGGCGGTTCACCTGCGGCAACGCGCCGATGATCTCGACGAGCCGGTTGGCACAGTCGCGCTGGTTTTCCGAATAGATGCGCAGGTCGCCGTTGGTTGTCCCCTTCGGAACATGCTCGGCCTTGGCCAGCGTCCAGCCCGCCGCCAGCATCTTGTCGCGCAACGCCGCGACCGTGGCCTCGTCGGCGCCGTCGACGAACTGCGGAAAGATGAGGGGCGAGGCGCCGCCGCATTCCGGTCCCGGCCCCGGAATACCCGCCACCGGCGCCGGCTCGGCGGCCGGCG
Organism: Amaricoccus sp.; assembly: GCA_044225035.1. Taxonomy (GTDB): domain Bacteria; phylum Pseudomonadota; class Alphaproteobacteria; order Rhodobacterales; family Rhodobacteraceae; genus Amaricoccus. Next base: position 674 of record JBGAJI010000194.1, read on the forward strand.
GCGGGATCGCCGCGGTGGATGGTTCCCCGGTGGAAGGCTCCCCGGTGGAAGGCTCGGACGGGATCAAATAGGGGACCGGCCGTTTCGCCTGCATTTCGTCGTTTGCGACGGATTTGACCTCGTTCAACCGGCGCTGCTCCTCGCAGAGATTCTGGCCGAACGTGTCGATCGCCAGCAGGCATTCGGACCCGAGCAGCCAGCCCGCCCCGAACGCCTCGAGCTTCACGGCCGGGCAGTTCGCCTCGCTCGACGTCTTGCCGGCCTTCGCCTCGGCCTGCTTTGCGAATTCATCGAAACGCGCTTCGCCCACCCATGCCTCGGCGGCCAGTGCCTCGACCTGGGCGCGCAGCGCGGTGTTGCCGTCCTGTGCGGCCTGCGTCGTGCGACCGCCTTCGCCCTTGCGCGACGCCCGCCCGTTCTCGGCGATGAAGAACCCGAGGGCGGCGCAGAAGGCATGCTGGGGATAGGTGGCCTGATATTCGATCAGGGTATTGCGCGGATCGTCGAGAAAGGCGGTGATGACCGTCTTTTCATGCGCCGCCTTCACCGCCTCGCGGTTGACGTCGAGTTCCTTGCGGCGCTGCTCGTTGTAGTTGAACCAGAGGCCGGAAACGCCAACCGCCAGGGCGAGCAGGACCTGCCATTGTTGTACGAAGCCGATCAGGGCGCGCCAGCCCGCGGGCGGCGGCGGTTTTTCCTCGCTCATCCGGAAATCCCCAAAGCCGGAATCTTAGCAGGATTCGCGTTTCGCGGGAACCTCCTGATCGGCGGAGACGCCGCGCGCGGAACGGGGTCAGTCCGCCGGTCGGCGCCCGCGCCAGCCACCGCGGCGACGGGTGGGCGGCGGCGCGGCGAGGCCGGCGCGGAGGACGGCCGTCATCGGATGGTCGGGATGGCGTGGGCCGTAATGATCGAGCAGGGCGCGAATCTGCTCGGGCCCGGCGCCGGACTCAAAGCCGAGCGCCCAGTCGAACAGGATGGCGCGGCATTCCCGCGCCCCGACCTCCATCCGATAGGCCTCGTAGATCAGGCCGCGCGGATCGAGCGCGTGGTCACCCTTCGGCATGGCAGGCGATTCCCCGGAGCCCGGCTCGCGCCGAACGCAACCTCGGATGGGCCATGCTCTCCTCCATGGGTCCGTTCCGCCGGCGTAGGCGCCGCGCCGGGGCGGCGTCAAGAGGCGGCGCCATTGTCACATTCCCGCGACGAAAGCGGCGTATCCGGGCGGATGATGATTCCCCGACGCGGCCACGGATCGCCGACGGCGCTGCGGAGCAAGGACGGTATCACGCGATGAAGCATTCCGCGATGAACCAGGGCCTCGCGCGCGAGATCAGCTATGCCAGCGCCGCCAGTACGCGCGCCGGCCGCGCGCTGATCCGCTCGGTGGAGAATCTGACCGGACGGCTCGGCCTCATCCGCATGGCGGCCGACTATGCCAGCGAGATCGGCGAGGACGGCGACTTCTGGCAGGTGATCGCCGGGCGCTATGGCCTGACGCTGGACATCATGTCCGGCGCCCTGACGAACATCCCGGCCGACGGGCCGCTCGTGGTGGTCGCGAACCATCCCTATGGCATCCTCGACGGGCTGATGCTCGGCAATATCCTCGCCCAGGCGCGCGGCGACTTTCGCATCCTGGCCAACCGGGTGTTTCGCCGGGCCGAGGCGCTCGACCGGGTGATCCTGCCGATCAGCTTCGACGGAACGCCGGAGGCGGTCGCGACCAACCTCGCGACCCGCAAGGCGGCGCTCGCCTATCTGTCGGAAGGGGGCTGCGTCGGCGTCTTTCCCGGCGGCACCGTCTCGACGGCGGCGCGCGCCTTTGGCCGGCCGATGGATCCGGGCTGGCGCCGCTTCACCGCGCGGCTGATCGCGAAATCGGGCGCGACGGTGGTGCCGGTGTTTTTCGATGGCCACAACAGCCGGTTGTTCCAGCTGGCGAGCCATCTGCACCAGACGCTGCGGCTCGCCCTTCTGGTGAACGAGTTCCGCGCGCGCGTCGGCGAACCGGTCCGGGTGGCGATCGGCGCGCCGATCCCGGCCGCGCGGCTGGCCGAGCACGCCGGAGATGCGCGCGCGGTGATGGACTTTCTCCGCGCCGAGACCTATCGGCTGTCGCCGAGGTCCATCCCGGACCTGAGCTACGGGTTCGAGTTCGAGGATACGCGCTGACCATGCCGATCGGTGTTTTCGACAGCGGGCTCGGGGGGCTGACCATCCTCGACGCCCTGACCCGCGCGCTGCCCGCGCAGGATTTCGTCTATCTCGGCGACAATGCCAACGCGCCCTACGGCACGCGGCCGGCGGCGGAGATCCACGCGCTGACCCGCGCGGGCGTCGCCCGGCTGTTCGCGGAAGGTTGCGGCCTCGTCATCCTCGCCTGCAACACCGCCTCTGCCGTGGCGCTGCATGACCTTCAGGTGGACTGGCTCGATCCGTCCGCGCATCGTGTGCTCGGCGTCTTCGTGCCGGTGATCGAGCATCTGACGCGCCGCGACTGGGGCGACAACGCGCCGCCCACCCATACCGGCCTGCGCGACGTCGCGCTCTTCGCCACGGCGGCGACGGTGGCCAGCGGCGCCTTCCCGC
>JBGAJI010000195.1:0-3242 GCA_044225035.1 Amaricoccus sp.
GCTCAACGCCGTGCTTGCCTCGCTCAGCCGGGTCAGCCCCGGTCTCGCCGGCGCGGCGGCGATCGACGGCGACACGCTGACGCTGGACCTGTCGGCGGCGTTTTGGCCGGACACGCTCTGGGCGAACCTCCATCTCGGGCTCGCCGGATCGGACCAGGGCCCGCGCGTCGTCTCGGCGCGCATCGGCCATTTGCCGATCCCGCCGGCGGTCGTGCTGCCCGCGCTGCGGCTGGCGCTCGACGCGCGGTTCGGCGAGGGGCTCGGCGGGCGGCTGATCGACGCGATCGAACGGGTGCGGATCGGCGGCGAAGCGGTTTCGGTATCCTTCGCCTTCGACGAGGCCGATCGGGCGGCCGTCTATCGCCAGCTGAAGAACCAGGTCCGCGCCTTCGCCGGTGGCACCGACGCCGACCGGATCCACGCCCATCTGCGCGCCATCGACCGCGCCGGCGACGAGCATCGGCTGCCGCGCGGCGGCTCGGTACTGCCCTACCTGCGCCATGTCGCAGCCGCGGCCGACGATCCGGAGGAGCTGAAGGCGGCGTTGCTCGCCCTCACCCTCTATTGCGGCGAGGATGCCTTCGGCCCGGCGGTCGGCGCCAGCCTGGGGCCGGGGATGCGCGGCAAGCGCAACAATTGCGACGGCACGACGCTCGGCGGCCGCGACGACCTGAAGCGGCATTTCATCATCTCCGCCGGCATCTACGCGGTCCGCACCGCCACCACCGCCTTCGGCATGGGCGAGCTGAAGGAGCTGCTCGACAGCAATCCGGGCGGCAGCGGCTTCAGCTTCGACGACATGGCCGCGGACCTCGCTGGCGCCCGCTTCGCGCAGGTCCTGCTCGAAACGCCGGCCGGGGACCGGCCCGCGCTCGTCGCCGGGATCGGATCGGAGGCCGACGTCCTGCCGCCGATCGCCGGCCTGCCGAGCTACCTGACCGAGGCGGAGTTCGTCACCCGCTACGGCGACCTGACCAGCCCCGCCTACGCGGCGGAGATCGAGGAGATCAACCGCCGCCTGGACGCGATGCCGCTCTACGCGCCGCGGTGAAGCAGCCAGAGCAATGTCCGACCGGACGGAATCGTCCGGTGGTTAAGACATCGCGCAATTTCAAGACTCTGGAGCGGACGGCCCGGCGCGGCCGAGACGGGCTCCGCTCTATTGCCCGTGCTCGGCCAGCCAGCCTCGCAGTTCCGCGATCTCGGCGGTCTGGGCCTCGATGATCGCTTCGGCGAGCGCTCGGATCTTCGGGTCGGCGCCGTATTGGAGCTCGATCTTCGCCATGTCGATGGCGCCCTGGTGGTGGCCGATCATGCCGCGGACGAAATCGACGTCCGGGTCGCCGCTATAGTCGATCGCCATCGCCGCGTGCATCGCGGCGTCGGCCGCCTGGAAGGCGGCGGTCGAGGGGGCCGCGCCGGGGGTGGCATGCGCGGAATGGTCCATGTTCATGCCCTCGGCCGCCGCGGCGCCGGCGAGGAGCGTCAGGCAGAAGGCGAGGCTGGTGAATTTCGGCACGTGCTGTCTCCTCAGACCTGGGCGGCCGGATAGCCGGCGGCTTCCACGGCGGCGACGAGGCGCCTGGTCTCCGCCGCGCTCTTCACGGTGACGCGGCCGGCGGCGCGGTCGATCGCGACCGTCGCCGCCGGATCGACGCCAGCCACCGCCTTGCGCACAGCCGCCTCGCAATGGGCGCAGGTCATGCCCTCCACCTTCAGGGTCAGCATTTCGAACTCCTTTCAACGATGCTTCGAACCGTCCCTGCGGGCTGCCCACGTGGGAAGGTCAAGCGCATTTCGGGGCCCGGCGGCGACCCGGACCTGTGTGCCACATTTTCCCCGCCGCCCCTTGACCTTCCCACCGTGGGAACCCCCATATGAGGCAGGCACCGGACGAAAAGGAGCCAAGCCATGACCAAGGACGCCGAGGTCGATCTGAGGATCGAGGGCATGACCTGCGCCTCCTGCGTTGGGCGGGTCGAGCGCGCCCTGGCCGCCGTGCCGGGCGTCGCGGGGGCGCAGGTGAACCTCGCCACCGGCCGGGCGCGGGTGACGCTCGCCGGCAATGCCAGCGATCAGGCGCTGACCGAGGCGGTCGCCGCCGCCGGCTACGCCGCGGCGCCGTTGGCCGAGGCCGCGCCAGAGGAGCCCGAAGGCGACGAAAGATGGCGCGCGCTGATCCTCGCGGCGGCCTTGACACTGCCGCTCTTCGTCGTCGAGATGGGCGGGCATGTCGTCCCGGCCCTGCATCACCGGCTGCTGATGACCTTCGGCGAGACGCCGCTCCGCCTCTTCCAGTTCGCGCTGGCGAGCGCGGTGCTGTTCGGGCCGGGTCGCGGCTTCTTCGCCAAGGGCTGGCCGGCGCTGCGCCGCGGTGCGCCGGACATGAATTCGTTGGTGATGCTCGGCGCCGGCGCGGCCTGGGTCTATTCCACCGTCGCGACCTTCCTGCCCGGGCGTCTGCCCGCCGGGGCCGACCATGTCTATTTCGAGGCGGCGGCGGTGATCGTGACGCTGATCCTGCTCGGCCGCTATCTCGAGGCGCGGGCCCGCGGCCGGGCCAGCGCGGCGATCACCCGCCTGCTCGGCCTCAACGCCCGGACAGCGCGCCTGCTGCGCGACGGCGACGAGCTGGACGTGCCGGTCGAAACGCTGGCGGTCGGCGACGTGCTGCGCGTCCGGCCGGGCGAGAAGGTGCCGGTCGACGGCATCGTGCTCGACGGCGGATCCTGGGTCGACGAGGCGATGATAACCGGCGAGCCGGCGCCGGTCGAGAAGGGCGCGGGCGCCGAGGTGATCGGCGGCACCATCAACCGCTCCGGCGGCTTCACCTATCGCGCGACGCGGGTGGGGTCCGAAACCCTGCTCGCCCAGATCGTGCGCATGGTCGAGGAGGCGCAGGCCGACAAGCTGCCGATCCAGGCGCTGGTCGACCGGGTGACGCTGTGGTTCGTCCCGGCGGTGATGGCGGCGGCGGCGCTGACCTTCGTCACCTGGCTCGCCTTCGGGCCGAGCCTGGCGCTCGCCATCGTCAACGCGGTCGCGGTGCTGATCGTCGCCTGCCCCTGCGCCATGGGCCTCGCCACGCCCACCTCGATCATGGTGGGCTCGGGCCGGGCGGCGGAGATGGGCGTGCTGTTCCGCAAGGGCGACGCGCTGCAGTCGCTGGGCGAGGCTAGGGTGGTCGCCTTCGACAAGACCGGCACGCTGACCGCCGGCCGGCCGGAGCTGACGGACGTCGT
>JBGAJI010000196.1:0-3208 GCA_044225035.1 Amaricoccus sp.
CGCCTGAGACAGCTGCTCGCGCCCGAGCCCGCGCCGGCGGCGAAACGTCCCGCCGCCGGTCCGCCGCGCGTGCTCTTCTATCCGACCAACGGCGTCGGCCTCGGCCATGCGCAGCGCTGCGCCCTGATCGCCCGCGCGCTCTCGCCCGCCCGCGTCGCGCCGGTCTTCGCCGCCTTCCCGAGCTGCGCGCGCCTCGTCAAGGCGCATGGCTTCGACGTGATGCCGCTGATCGCGCGCAGCGGCCAGCATGCGCAAAGCCACGAGAACGACCTCGCGAACTACGCCCGGTTGCGCGCGCTCGGCGAGGGCGCTCGAACGATCGTGTTCGACGGCGGCTATGTCTTCGACTCGGTCTATCGGACCATCCTCGAACGGCGGCTGCGCGGGGTGTGGATCCGCCGCGGCCTCTGGCAGGCGAGCCAGGACAATTCCGTGGCGCTCGACCGGGAGAAGCTGTTCGACCGGGTGATCGTGCCGAGCGAGGCCTTCGAGGAACTGAATGCGATGTATTCCCGCGGCGACCAGCTGCGGGTGATCGGCCCGATCGTGCAGCGGCTGACGCTCGCGCCCGCGCGCCGCGACGAGTTGCGCGACCGGCTGGCCGCGCGCTTCGGCCAGCCGTTCCAGCGGCTCGTCGTCTCGTTGCTCGGCGCCGGCGTGGCGGCGGACCGCGGCGCGCAGCTGCAGGCGCTCTGTGGCATGATGGAGCGGCGGCCGGACGTGCTGCATCTGATCGTCGTCTGGCCCACGGCGGTGCTGCAGCCGGTCTGGTTCGGCTGGCGCCGCAGCCGGGTGGTGAAGACGCATTCGGCCGGGGCGCTGGCGCTGGCGGCGGATTTCTGCGTCGGCGCCGCGGGGTACAATTTTTTCCACGAGACGCTCTACAACCGGGTGCCGGCGGTCTTCGTGCCGCAGACCGGATCCTACATGGACGACCAGCGCGCACGGGCGCGCGCCGCCGGGGATCGGGGTCTCGCCGGGGTGGCCGAGCCGGGCGCGTTGATGGCGCTGGAACGCGAGGTCGGCCGGTTCCTCGATGGCGGCGGCGCCGAGGAGGCGCGGAGCCGCCTCGCCGCGCTCGACCTGCCGGAGCCGGGCACCGAGGCCGCCGCGCGATTGATCGAGGAGGTGAGCGATGGACACGCAACGGTGGAACGCGATCCTGTCGCGGATTACCCCGCTTGACGCGGAGGATATCGACGACCTGACCGGCGCCTTCGACCCGCGCCGGGTTTCGCCGGGCCGCGACCTCTTCCCGGAGATCGAGCCGGCGCCGATGTCGCGCGCCGCGATGAAGCGGGCCGACGCGGTCACCGTCGGCCTGCGCGTCGCCGCGCCGCCGGCCGATGCCTATGACCGCGCGCTGCGCCTCGCCGCTTTCGCGCTGGAACGCGATGTCGAGGTGGTGATCCTGACCGCCGGGGACACGAGCGGCTTTGAACGTTTCGGCTTCCGCTCCGAACGAATTCCCCCCGAGACCGCGCCGGGCGCCGCCGCCTGGGAGGAACAGGTCCGCCGCTTCTGGAACATCGACCTCGTCCTCTGACCCGCCCGCGCCATCCCCGCCGACCCCGGGATCAGCCCTCCAGTGCGCCGGAAGCTCTGGGCGGCGACGTCGCAAGCAAGCTCGGTCTACCCGTGAACGGGCGAGCGCCGCCTTCGGGATCTCGACCCCGAGCGTCTCGCGGCCGAACTGGCGCTCGAGCTCGCGCATCCGCTCTTCGAGCCGGCGCGGCTCGGCGTTGCCCGTCGTCGCGTCATCCGCCTGAACCGCCACCGCGCCGCCCTCCGCCATGATGCGCGGCGGGATCCGGCGGTGACAGCGTGGGGCCAAAGTCGTCGTGTTGACGTCCCGGAGGTGAGCGGGGCGAAGGGAACGTGAGGGCGGGCGGTCACGGGACCGGATCGGGCGAACCGGCTCTCGGACGAAGCGCCTCGGGTAAGCGAGATGGTCCCGATCCGCATATCTCCACACGGGCCCGCGGCGACCAAAGGCCGCATCTTCGAGGCCGGACGCACGACCGCGCCTGACCACATGCCCGACCGTTGCGCGGAAACCGCTTGCATCCGAGGGCGTCCATACACGGCCGGCGGACCGGCTCCCTCGGCCGACTGGCGGCCCTCCGACGTGACGCCCGACCTCTCGCGGGGCGGTGACGCGCGAAACCCTGGATCAGGCGCGGGCGGCCGTTCGCGGCGTCTTCGGCGGGCTCCCCGCCCTGGCGGAATTCCAGTTTTCGGGCGGGACGAGGGGCCCCGCCCACAGGCGGGGAGAAAACGGCTCGCGGCCGACAGGCCGCTCCTTCCGCGGCCGCGCGGCGGCCGCCGGGCCCATGGGCACGCCCGCGGGAGGCTCCCTCCGCCGCTACAGGATCGCGTAGGGCAGGAGGTCGCGCTCGTTCGGGTCTACGACGAGACGATGCTCGATCGGAGGAACGGCGCGCTGGTGGCAGGCGCGACGCTCGCAGATCCGGCAGGAAATGCCGATCGGCTGGTAGGCGGCGTCGTTGCGGATGTCGAGATCGTCGGCATAGACGATCTGGCCGGCATGCGCGATCTCGCAGCCGAGGCCGATCGCATAGCGCCGGACCGGCGCGCGAAAGCTGCCGCCCGGCTTCGACACTTCGCGGGCGAGGCTGATGTAGCGCGCGCCGTCGGGCGTCTCGGCCAGCTGGCGCAGGAAGCGGCCCGGCGTCTCGAAGGCCTGGTGCACGTTCCAGAGCGGACAGGCGCCGCCGAAGCGGGTGAATTGCAGCCGCGTCGCCGAATGGCGCTTGGTTATGGTGCCGGCCTGGTCGACCCGCACGAAATAGAACGGCACGCCCCGCGCGCCGATCCTCTGCAAGGTCGAGAGCCGCTGGCCGACCTGCTCGATCGAGGCGTCGAAGGTCTGGGCCAGGGCCTCCATGTCGTGGCGCAGCGTCTGGGCGCGTTCGAGGAACCGGCCGTAGGGCATCAGGGCGGCGCCGGCGAAGTAGTTGGCAAGCCCGGTCTTGCAGATCGCCTGCGACGCCTCGGCGCGGAACCGGGCGAGATCGAGCGTCGCCTCGAACAGGTCGTCATATTCCAGCAACCCGATCTGGTGCAGCGCCTGAAACGCCTGCGTCGCCGGCCCCGCGTGCGCGGCGAGGACGAGCCGGCCCGTCTCCGGGTCGAAACGGCGCAGCGGCGCGGCGGGATCGAGGGTCAGCGTCACCCGGTGGCGCGT
>JBGAJI010000197.1:0-3190 GCA_044225035.1 Amaricoccus sp.
GGAGGCGGCGGCGGCGCGGGCACCGGGGCATCGGGCGGCACGATCTCCAGCCCATGGCCACCGGCGCGCCAGACCCCGGCGGGGGTGCGCGTGGCGAGGTCACGGATGTCGCGCCCGCTCAACAGCGCGACGGCGCCGCCGAGGCGGGCCGCGACCTTGGCGATATCGGCTTCGGTCCCGGCGGGCAGGCGCGCGTCGTCCGGGTCCGCGACGATCTCGGTCAGGGTACCGTCGAAATCGAGAAACAGCGCGTCTCCCGGACCGATGGTGAAAGGCAGCCCGGTCATGCGTCCGGGCGGGTGGCGTCGAGCGCCGTGAGAAAGGCGTGGCGCCACCAGGAGATGGTGGTCTCGCGGATCGAGGCGTCCATCGCCTGCCACCGCTCGCGGCGTTCCTCCAGCGACATCAGGAGCGCGCGGTGGATCGCCTCGGCGAGGCCGGCGGTGTCGTGCGGATTGACGAGCAGCGAGGTCGGCATCTGCTCCGCCGCGCCGGCGAATTCCGACAGCACGAGAACGCCCGGATCCTCCGGGTCCTGCGCCGCGACGAATTCCTTGGCGACGAGGTTCATCCCGTCATGCAGCGGCGTCACCAGCGCGACGCGGGCGAGACGGTAGAGTCCGGCCAGGACTTCACGAGGATAGCCGCGGGCGAGATAGCGGATCGGCACCCAGTCGAGATCGCCGTAGTCGGCGTTGATCCGCCCGGTCAGCCGGTCGAGTTCGATCCTGAGCGCCTGATAGGCGTCCACCGCCTCGCGCGAGGGGGGCGCGATCTGCAGGAAGCTCGAGCGGCCGCGCAGATCTGGATTGTCGTCGAGCGTCCGGCCGAAGGCCTCCATCCGCTGCGGCAAGCCTTTGGAATAATCCATCCGGTCGACTCCGAGCACCAGCGCGCGGTTGTCGATGATCCGCCCCACGCGCTCGGCGGCGGCGCGCGCCTCGTCGCCGAGGGCGAGCGCGGCGAAATCGTCGGGGTCGATGCCGATCGAGAAAGTCTTGGCCGTCAGCACGCGGTCGAAGACGGCGATCCGCCCGTCCTCGAGCACCTCGGCGCCGTGGTTGTCGACGAGATAGCGGCGGAAGTTCGCGGTATCGCGGTCCGTCTGGAAGCCGAGCAGGTCGAAGGCCGCCATGCCGCGCGCCAGTCGCTGATGCTGGGGCAGGGAGCTGAAGACCTCGGGAGCGGGAAAGGGGATATGAAGGAAAAATCCCATCGGCCCGGCCCAGCCACTGGCCCGCATCTCCTGACCGAGCAGCAGGAAATGATAGTCATGGACCCACACGATATCGTCGGCCTTGGTGAATTGCGCGAGCAGGCGGCCGAAGCGGCGGTTCACCGCCTCGTAGGCGGCGAAGTCGGCTTCCTCGAACTGTGCGAGGTCGATGCGATAGTGAAAGACCGGCCAGAGCGCGCGATTGGCATAGCCGAGATAATAGCCGTCGTATTCGGCTTGCGTCAGATCGGCGAGGGCGTATTCGACGCCGTCCTCGGTGAAGACGCGCGCGCCGCGCGGCTCGCGTTCGACGATGTCGCCCGACCATCCGAACCAGACCCCGCCCCCGCGCTCGGACAGCGCGTCGGCCAGGGCCACGGCGAGCCCGCCGGCCCGGGCTTCGCCCGGCGCGGCGGTTCGGTTCGATGCGATGATGAGGCGTCCCGTCACCGGGCTTAACAAAGCACGGTTTCCGGTCAGGGCAAGGGCGGAGGTGCGATCGGCGAGGTTTCGCGGATCGCCCGCCGATCATGCGATGGCGAGCGGTCCCAGGCGCGCCTCGGCGATCAGCGCGGTCAGGACGGCGATATGGCGGCGCAGGTCATAGGTCGCCTCGCCGGCGGCGCGGGTGGTCTCGAGCCGGTCCTCCTCGGCGAGCAGGGTGCCGATCGCCGCGTCCGGCGCGGCCTTCGCCCCGCGCAGCAGCCGCTTCAGGTCGCGCTCGCGGCGGTATTCGACGACGCCGGCGCGGGCGGCGCGGATCAGGATCTTGGGGCGGCGGAGCGTGTTCAGCGCGGAGGCGAGATTGGTCATCCCTAGTCCCTTCTTCGGTTGGTTCGTCTCGCATCCTGAGCATGAAAAATCCGGTGTTGCACAACTTACACGTGTAGCGCGCGCTGGTTGAAAATCGGGCAACACATTGGAAATCATAGCGTTTCCGCGTGGTTAATCAAAGATTCACGAATCAACTTTAAGACGAGTTTTGCGAAAAATGTATCGGAATGCGATCCAGTCATCTGGGTCCGTCCCTCACTTCCGGCCCTCCTGCGCGACCGAAAACGGGGAAACAAAAATGCTCCCGGACTGGCTGCCCGACCACGCACAAACCTATCTCGAACATATATCGGCCGGCCTCACGCTCCGGGCGCTCGCCCGGGCGAAGGGATGCCATGCCTCGACCGTGATGCGGCAGATCCGCCGGGTCGAAGCTCTCCGCGACGATCCGCTGATCGACGAGGCGCTCGAACGCTTGGCCCGAGTCTACGCGGACCATGCCAGCAACCTGGTTTCCAAGGAGTTGACACCCATGCAGAATTCCGCCGCGCGCTCCGCCGACGAGGCGTCCGACGATCGCATCGGCCGGGAGGCGCGGCGCATCCTGCGCCGGCTGTGCGAGAAGGGCGCGTTTCTCGCCGTGGCGCCGAACATGGAAAAGGCGGTGGTGCTGCGCGAGGTGGTGCCGGGCAAGCAGAACCGCATCGCGGTGGTCGACCGCGACGTCGCCCATGCCTTCGCGCTGCAGGAATGGATCTCCTGCGAGAAGGCCGGCAAGATCGCCTGCTATGCCATCACCGCCGTCGGGCGCGCCGCGCTGAAGCGCCTGCTGACCGAGGAGCGGGTCTCGCGCGAGCCGAAGGCTGGTTTCGCCGAAGCGCAGGCGCCGTTTCAGGAGCAGCATCGCTTCTTCGCCGAGCGCACGGTGGCGGCGGACGACGGATCGGGCGAGCGGCGACTGCGCTTCAACCTGGCCGAAAGCCCGCTGTCGGTGCTGGGACGCAAGCGCGATAAGGACGGCGTGGCCTATCTGACGGCCGAGCTGATCGAGGCGGGCGAGCGTCTGCGCGAGGATTTCGAGCTGGCGCAGATGGGGCCGCGGGTCGCGCAGAACTGGGAGCGGTTCCTGACGGCGGGCGGCGCGCGCGGCGCGATCACCGGGGTGCGCGGTCCCGGCGAAGGCCCTCAGGATGCGCGGAG
>JBGAJI010000040.1:0-9703 GCA_044225035.1 Amaricoccus sp.
CGGCCATATGTGGCACTTCAAGTACCGCCTCGCCGGGGGCGAAACCTACGAATATGTCGAGAAGGACGCGGACGGCGCCGAGACCCTGCGCGAGACGCGGGACTATATCTCGATCGCCACCACGCGGCCCGAGACCATGCTCGGCGACGGCGCGGTCGCGGTGCATCCGGACGATGCGCGCTATGCGCCGATCGTCGGCAAGATGGTCCACCTGCCGCTCTGCGATCGGCTGATCCCGATCGTGACGGACGAATATCCCGACCCGGATTTCGGCTCCGGCGCGGTCAAGATCACCGGCGCCCATGATTTCAACGACTATCAGGTGGCCAAGCGCCACGGCCTGCCGCTCTACCGCCTGATGGATCTCCGCGCCCATATGCGCGCGGATGGCGCGCCCTATGAGGAAGCCGTGGCCCGCGCGCGCGAGATCGCCGCGGGGGCCGAGGCGACCGAGGCGGAAGTCGACGCGCTGAACCTCGTCCCCGAGAAATATCGCGGGCTCGACCGGTTCGACGCGCGCAAGGCGGTGGTCGCGGACATCAACGCCGCCGGCTTGGCGGTAACGGTTCCGGGGCCGGAGGGCGAGCCGGTGCCGCTGGTCGAGGCGAAGCCGATCACCCAGCCCTTCGGCGACCGCTCCAAAGTGGTCATCGAGCCGATGCTGACCGATCAGTGGTTCCTCGACGCCGGCAAGCTCGCCATTCCGGCGATGGCGGCGGTGCGCGACGGCCGGACCCGCATCCTGCCGGAGCAGCACGAGAAGACCTATTTCCACTGGATGGAGAATATCGAGCCCTGGTGCATCAGCCGCCAATTGTGGTGGGGGCACCAGATCCCGGTGTGGTATGGGCCGGAGCGAGGTGACCTCGAAGAAGAGCTCCGGAGACTACGCGCCGTGGCATCGAAGTATCCAGATGCAGGCAATCGCGACAGCGATCAACACGCCGCTGCGGTACGCGATTTCGTTGCTGAAATAAATAAAGATAATATAAAATTTTACGATGGATTGGTTCCATTTTGCGCTGTTTCATTTGAAGAGGCGCGAGATCTGGCCAAGCAATACTATGGAGATATTGTCACTATTGATGAGTGGAGCGAGGAGAAGTATGGGCCCGGCGTCGCAAGACATCCATACCATAAATTTTGGGGGACGAGAGGCGATATACATATCGCGCTTGGCCGCGACCCCGACGTCCTCGACACCTGGTTCTCCTCCGGCATCTGGCCGATCGGCACCCTCGGCTGGCCCGAGGAGACTGCGGAGCTGAAGCACTACTACCCGACCTCCGTCCTCGTCACCGGCTTCGACATCCTGTTCTTCTGGGTCGCCCGAATGATGATGATGCAGCTTGAGCTGGTCGGCGAGGTGCCGTTCCGCGACGTCTATATCCATGCCCTCGTCCGCGACGAAAAGGGCAAGAAGATGTCGAAATCGCTCGGCAATGTGCTCGACCCGATCGAGCTGATCGACGAATACGGCGCCGACGCGGTGCGGTTCACGCTCGCCTCGATGGCGGCGATGGGGCGCGACCTGAAGCTCAGCAAGGACCGGATCGCCGGCTACCGCAATTTCGGCACCAAGCTCTGGAACGCTGCGCGTTTCGCCGAGATGAACGATTGCCGCCCCGTCGAGGGGTTCGATCCCGCCGCCGCCACCCGCGCGGCGAACAAATGGATCATCGGCGAAACGGGGCGCGTGCGCGAGACGCTGGACGCGGCGCTGACCGCCTATCGCTTCAACGACGCGGCCGCGGCGGTTTATTCCCATGTCTGGGGCAATGTCTGCGACTGGTATGTCGAGTTTACCAAGCCGCTGTTCGACGATCCGGCTGCGGCGGCCGAGACGCGGGCGACCATGGCCTGGGTGCTGGAACAGTGCCTGATCCTCGCGCATCCCTTCATGCCCTTCGTCACCGAGGCGCTCTGGGCCGGGCGCCGCGGCCTGCTGGTGCATGCCGCCTGGCCGGACTATGGCGCCGGGCTGGTCGATGCCGAGGCGGACGCGGAAATGGGCTGGATCGTCGCGCTGATCGAGGAAATCCGCTCGGTCCGCGCGCAGATGCATGTGCCGGCCGGCGCGCGGGTGTCGCTGATCGCGCTGGAGCTCACGCCCGCGCAGGTGGCGGCGCTGGACCGGAACCGGCCGCTCGTCGCCAAGCTGGCGCGGGTCGAGCGGTTCGAGACGGCGGCCGAGGCGCCGAAGGGCGCGGTGACGCTGACCGTGCGCGGCGCCACCTTCTGCCTGCCGCTGGCCGAGGTGATCGACATCGCCGCCGAGCGCGACCGGCTGGGCAAGGCGGCGGAGAAGCTCGCCAAGGAGGCGGCGGGCATCAAGGCCAAGCTCGGCAACCCCGCCTTCGTCGCGAAGGCGCCGGAGGAGGTGGTGGACGAGAACCGCGCCCGGCTGGAAGCGGCGGAGGAAGAGCTCGGCATCCTGCGCGCGGCGCAGGCGCGGCTCGCGGCGCTCTGACCATGGCGCCGCGGCTGACGCCTCTCGTCGCCGGCCTGCCCGCCACGGTGCCCTTCGTCGGGCCGGAGACGGGGGAGCGGGCGCGCGGCGCGGTGTTCCGCGCGCGGCTCGGCGCCAACGAGAGCGTCTTCGGCCCGTCGCAGAAGGCCGTCGCCGCGATGGCCGAGGCCGCCGCTTTGTCCTGGCGCTATGGCGACCCGGAGGCGCATGACCTGCGCGCCGCCGTCGCCGCGCATCACGGCGTCGCGCCGGAGAACGTGATGCTGGGCGAGGGGATCGACGGCCTGCTCGGCCTGCTCGTGCGGATGCTGGTCGCGCCCGGCGCGCCGGTCGTCACCTCGCAGGGCAGCTATCCGACTTTCAACTATCATGTGAACGGCTTCGGCGGGGTCCTTCACACGGTTCCCTATCGCGCCGACGCCACCGACCCGGCGGCGCTCGGCGCGGCGGCGCGGGCGAGTGGCGCGCCGCTCGTCTATCTCGCCAATCCCGACAATCCGATGGGCGGTTGGCACTCGGCCGAGACCGTCTCGGCGCTGGTCGCCGCGTTGCCCGAGGATGCGCTGCTTTGTTTAGACGAGGCTTATGCTGATTTCGCGCCGCCCGAGGCGATCCCGCCGCTCGACATGCGCGAGACGCGCGTGATCCGGATGCGGACCTTCTCCAAGGCGCACGGCCTCGCCGGGGCGCGGATCGGCTATGCGCTCGGCCATGCAGAGCTGATCGCCGCCTTCGACCGGGTGCGCAACCATTTCGGCCTCGGCAGGATCGCGCAGGCCGGCGCGCTCGCCGCGATCTCGGATCGGGTCTGGCTCGGCGAGGTGGTGGCCCGCGTCGCCGAGGGGCGCGAGCGGCTGGGCGAGATCGCCGCGGCCTGCGGCTTGCGCGCCCTGCCGTCGGCGACCAATTTCGTGACGATCGACTGCGGCCGCGACGGCGCTTTCGCGCGGCGCGTGCTCGCGGGCATGATCGCGCGGGGCGTTTTCATCCGCATGCCGTTCGTCGCGCCGCAGGACCGCTGCGTGCGGATCACCGTCGGCCGCCCGGCCGAGCTGGCCATCGTCGCCCAGGCGCTGCCCGCCGCGCTCGAAGAGGCCGAGCGGGCGGCGCGAGACGCATAAGAAGGTCTCGAATTGCGCAATGTCTTAACCACCAGACGATTCCGTCTGGTTGGACATTGCTCTACCCCTCCTGCAGCGCGCGGGAGAAATAGTCGGTGAAGGGCTTCACGAAATAGCTGAGCGGGCTGCGCTCGTCGGTGCCGATGAAGGCCTCGACCGGCATGCCGGGCAGCAGCGGCCGGTTGACGAGTTTTTCCCGGCTGTCCGCGTCCAGCTGGATGTCGACGAGGTAGTAGCGGGAGCCGTTGTTGCGGTCCTCCATCGTATCGGCCGACAGCGTCTTCACATGCCCCGTCACCTCGGGGGTGGTCCGCGCGTCGAAGGCCGAGAAGCGCATGGTCGCCTGCTGGCCGATATGGATCTGATCGATATTGATCGGCATCACATGGCCGCGCACGATCAGCGGCGCGTCCTTCGGCACGATATACATCACCGGCTCGGCCGCGCGGATCACGCCGCGCAGGGTGTCGGCGGTATTGCCGTAGATGATGCCCGAAACCGGCGCCCGCAGGTCGAGCTTCTCCACCTGCTGGCGCAGATTGTCGCGCCGCTCGCGCAACTCGATCTCGCGGAACTCCAGATCCCGCATTTCCGAGATCGCATCCTCGCGGGTCTTGGAATCGAGCTGGACGAGATTGATCTCGATCTCGGCGATCTTGCCCTTGTTCTCGGCGATGGTGGCCTCGACCTGCCCGGCCGTGCCTTCGAGCTCGGCGAGGGCGCGGCGCGGGGTCAGGACGCGGGTGATCTCGGTCAGGCCCTTGGCGAGAAGCGCCTCCTGGCCGTCGATCTCGCGGGTGATAAGGGTGATCTGCTTCTGGGTCGCGGTCTGAACCGCGTCCAGCCCCTCGATCTGCCGCTCGATCTGGGTCTGCCGCTCCTTGAGCTGGCCGGCTTCCTCGCCCTGCAGCTTCTGCCGCGCCTTGAACTGCTGTTCCTGCGCCTGCATCAGCGCGGCGATATGCGGCAGGTTCGCCCGGGACATCAGCTCGGGGTCGAAGGTGATCTCGGTCAATCCGTCGCGCTCGGCCGAGAGGCGGCCCTTGCGGGCGAGGATTTCGAACCACTGGCCCTCGACGATGCCGAGCTCGGAGACGATCTCGTCGCCCTCGAGCCGCACCAGCACATCCCCTGCGTTGACCGAGGCGCCGTTGCGCACATTGATCGCCTCGATGACGCCGCCGGACGGGTGCTGGACCACCTGGCGGTTGCCCTCGACCTCCAGCGTGCCCGGAACGATCACCGCGCCGGAAATGCGCGCCATCGCCGCCCAGGCGCCGAGGCCGAAGACCAGCAAGAACACGGCGAGATAGCCGCCGAGCATGAAGCGCGTCACAAACCAGCGATGTTTCGTCTCATCGGTCACGACTGACCCTCCGCCACCCGGCCAGCGACCTGGGCATAGTTTCTCACATGCGCCTTCAGGACCTCGTCCCGCGGGCCGTAGGCCTTGGCGACCCCGCCGTCCACGATCAGGATCTGGTCGCATTCGGCGATGCCCGCCGGCCGGTGCGCCATGATGACCACGGCCTTGCCCTCGGATTTGGCCTGCCGGATCGCGAGGTTCAAGGCGTCCTGGCCGGCCGCGTCGAGATTGGAGTTCGGTTCGTCGAGCACCATCACCACCGGATCGCCGTAGAAGGCCCGGGCGAGGCCGATCCGCTGCTTCTGGCCGCCGGAGAGCCGCGCGCCGCCGGCGAAAACCGGGGTGTCATAGCCCTGCGGCAGGCTGAGGATCATCTCATGCGCCCCGGCCTTCTTCGCGGCGGCGACCACGGCGGCCGGATCCGGACGCTCGCGCAGGCGGCCGATATTCTCCGCCACCGTGCCGTCGAACAGGACGACGTCCTGCGGCAGATAGCCGATATAGCCGCCGAGCACGTCGGGGTCGTAATGTTCGAGCGCGGCGCCGTCGAGCCGGACGGAGCCCGAGGCCGGGCGCCAGATGCCGGTCAGCACCCGCGCCAGCGTCGACTTGCCCGAGGCCGAGGCGCCGATGACGCCGAGCGCCTGTCCCGGCTGCAGGGTGAAATCGAGCATCCGAAGGCTGGCCTTCTGCTGCTCGGGCGGAAAGACGGTGATCTGGTTCACCTCGAACAGCGCGCGCGGACGGGGCAGGGCGGTCCGCTCCGGCACTTCGGGCGTGCTTTCGAGCAGTTTGGTCAGGCTCGCCCAGCCCTGACGGGCGCGCAGCACCAGCGGCCAGCCACCGATCGCCTGCTCGATCGGCGCGAGGGCCCGGCCGAGCAGGATCGAGCCGGCGATCATCGCGCCCGCGCTCATCTGGCCATGGATCACCAGATAGGCGCCGAGGCCGAGGACGGCGGATTGCAGGAAGAAGCGGAAGGTCTTGGAAATCGTCGCGAACTGGCTGACCCGGTCGCCGGAGAGGAGTTGCGAGCGCAGGGCGTGGGTCCGCAGCTTCTGCCAGCGATCGACCACCGCGCCGCGCATGCCGAGCGCCTGGATCATCTCGCCCTGCTGGCGGATCGTCTCGGCGAAGGCGTCGCCCTGCAGCGTCGCGGCATGCGCCTCGAGTTCCGGCCGGCGCGTCAGGATCTGGTTCAGGATGGTGACGGTGACGAGGATCAGCCCGCCTGCGATCGACAGATAGCCGAGCCAGGCGTGGAAGGTGAAGATCGCGAAGATATAGACCGGCGCCCAGGGCATGTCGAAAACGGCGAAGAGCACGGGCGAGCCCATCAGCTTTTGCACGGCCTCGAGATCCTTCAGGCCCGACGCCGGCTTCGAACGCTCGCTCGACAGGATCGAGCGGCGGAGCGTGGCGTTGAAAACCCTGGTATCGAGCCGCGACTGCATGGTCGCGCCGATCCGCGCCGCGATCCGGGTCCGGGCATAGTCGAGGATACCCATGAAGCTGTAGAGCGCGGCGACGAGCAGCGTCAGCGCGAGCAGCGTCTCCTCGGACCGGCTCGGCAGCACGCGGTCATAGATCTGCAGCATGTAGAGCGAGCCGGTCAGCATCAGCACGTTCACGAAGAAACTGAAGACGCCGACGCTGACGAACAGATGCTTCATGCCGGCGAGGCCGGCCGCCGGTCCGTTCAATTCTCTCCGCATTGGCATCCTCCCGCCGTTCAGCGCCGCTTGGGTCGCCCTTGTTGGACGCCGCCGCAAGTCCATGATCGCGGAAAATCCGTCCAGCTCCGTCACTAAGGAGCGGCAATCACATTAAAAACGTTAACAGAATGCGCGCCTCGGCGCCAACTCGCCGATCGCGGACGGATCGGGAACCGATACGACCACTGTAACAATCCTGCCTAGAAAAGGCCATCGGCGGTTGAATGGAACCCGCCACATGGTCGATTCGCGGCGCGCCGGATCAGTTGGCGGGTTCCGCCAGCCGAATCACCGGCTCCATCGCGGCGAAAGTTTCCAGGGGCAGGTGGCATTTCACAAGATGGCCGGGCGCGAGTTCGCGGAACGGCGGCAGCTCGGTTTCGCAGAGGTCGCGACCCGCCTGCCCCTTGCGCGGGCAACGGGTCTGGAACGGACAACCCGGCGGCGGATCGACGGCCGAGGGAATGTCGCCGCTGAGCACGATCCGCTTGCGCTCGACCGAGGTGTCCGCGATCGGCACCGCCGACAGCAGCGCCTCGGTATAGGGATGATACGGCGGCTGGAAAACCTGATCGGTCGTGCCGATCTCGACCACGTGGCCGAGATACATCACCATCACCCGGTCGGCGAGATAGCGCACCACGCCGAGATCGTGGCTGATGAAGAGCATCGTCGTGCGGTGCCGGCGCTGGATGTCCATCAGGAGGTTGGTCACCGCCGCCTGCACCGAGACGTCGAGCGCGGAGACCGGCTCGTCCGCCACCACGGCCTTCGGCGCCCCGGCGAAGGCGCGGGCGATGCCAATGCGCTGTTTCTGGCCGCCCGACAGCTGGCGGGGCATCCGGCGGGCGAAGGCGCGCGGCAGCTTCACGAGGTCGAGCAACTCCAGCATCCTCGCCTGGCGTTCGACGTGGCTCGCCCCGAAGCGGAACTTTTCCAGCACCCGGACGATCTGGGTGCCGATCGACTGGCTGGGGTTCAGCGTGTCGAACGGATTCTGGAACACCATCTGGATGTCGGCCACCGCGCGGGTATCGCGATCGGCGATCGGCAGTTGGCCGATCTCGAGATTTCCGAGGCGGACGTCGCCGCCGCTCGCCGTTTCGAGCCCGAGCAGAACCTTGGCCAGCGTCGATTTCCCGCAGCCGCTTTCGCCGATGATCGCCAGCGTCTCGGCCTCGCGCGCCTCGAAACTGACCGTCTCGTTCGCCTTGACCACGCGCGTCGCGCCGCCGCCGAACAGGCCGCCCGCGCCGACGCTGTAATATTTGCGCAGGTCGCGCGCGCTCAGCACCACGTCGCCGATCGGCGCGGGTTCGGCCGCCGCCGCGACGGGGGGCGGCGCCGACCAGTCGATTTCGCGATATCGAAGGCAGCGGGTGTCATGGCTCGGCGAGACGGACAGCATCGGTATGTCGCCGGCGTCGCAGCGGCCCTTCTCGAAATAGCCGCAGCGCGGCCCGAAGTTGCATCCGGGCGGGCGCTCGTGCGGCAGCGGAAAGTTTCCGGGGATGGCGATCAGCGGCCGGCTGGTCTTGTCGGCGCCGGGCAGGGGGATCGAGCGGAAGAGCCCTTGCGTATAAGGGTGGCGCATCTCGTCGAAGACCTCCGCGACCGGTCCCGTCTCCACCGCCTCGCCGGAATACATGACGCAAATCCGGTCACAGGTATCGAGCACCAGCCCGAGATTGTGGCTGATGAACAGCATCGAGGTGCCGAAGTCGCGGCCGAGATCCTTGACCAGCTGGACGATCCCGGCCTCGACCGTCACGTCGAGCGCCGTCGTCGGCTCGTCGAGGATCAGGAGCGACGGCTCGGCCATCAGGGCCATGGCGATGACGATGCGCTGCTGCTGTCCGCCGGAGAGCTGATGCGGATAGCTGCCGAGGATGCGCGCCGGATCGGGCAGGCGCACGGCGTCGACCACGCGCAAGGCGCGGGCGCGGGCCTCGGCGGCGCCGACCCCCTCATGGATCATCGGCACTTCCATCAATTGCGCGCCGACCTTCATCGCCGGATTCAGGCTCGCCATCGGCTCCTGATAGATCATCGCGATCTCGGACCCGCGAATCCGCCGCAGCTCGGCGTCCGGCATGGTGACGAGGTCGCGGCCCTTGAACCGGATGGATCCGCCGACGATCCGCCCGTTGACGCCGAGGTCGCGCATGACGCCGAGCGCCACGGTCGACTTGCCGCAGCCGCTCTCGCCGACGAGACCGAGCGCCTGTCCGGCCCCCACCATCGCCGAGAAGTTCATCACCGCCGGGATTTCCCCGCCCCGGGTGAAGAAGGAGATCGAGAGATCGTTGATCTCTAGCAGGGGCTCGCCCATGATCCTCTCCATCGCTCAGTCCCGCATCGACTGTTCACGCAACGCGTCGGCGAGCAGGTTGAGCCCGAGCACCAGGCTCATGATGGCGAGCGCGGGCGGCAGGGCAGGGTGGACATAGAGGCGCAGGAGCTTCCGGCCCTCGTTGATGGTCGAGCCCCAGTCGGCGCTCTCCGGGCCGACGCCGAGGCCGAAGAAACCGAGCGTCCCGAGCAGGATGGTAGTGTAGCCGATGCGCAGGCAGGCATCGACGATCAGCGGCCCGCGGGCGTTCGGCAGGATTTCCCACAGCATGATGTACCAGGGCCTTTCGCCGCGGGTCTGCGCCGCCGCCACATAGTCCCGCGTCTTGATGTCGAGCGTCAGGCCGCGCACGATGCGGAAGATCGTCGGCGCGGTGATGAAGACCACGGCGAGGAAGATGTTGAGCGTGTTCGGCTCCATCGCGATCAGGCCCGTCGGATCCCAGAGGCCGATCAGCCCGACATAGAGAAAGCCGCCGATCACCAGCACCGGCAGCGCGGTGTAGAGCAGCACGCCGGGACGCTCGCGAAACCGGCTCCAGAACAGGGTCAGCAGGAACAGCAAGGGGAAGATGAAGAGCACGGCCGCCATCGTGCCCGGGATCGCCGTCTGTCGGATCTCCGGCGTCACCAGCAGATAGAAGAGCAGGATCACCGGAAAGGCCAGCACGAGGTTCGC
>JBGAJI010000040.1:9730-25239 GCA_044225035.1 Amaricoccus sp.
GGTTCGCGACGAAGCTGAGCGCGGTGTCGAGCCAGCCGCCGTGATAGCCCGCCGGCAGGCCGAGCATGATGCCGACCATATAGGCGAAAAGCGTCGAAAGCGGGGCGATCGCCATCACCGTCCGGCTGCCAAAGACCATGCGCGAGAAGACGCAGCGGCCGAGGCTGTCGCCGCCGAAGAGATAGGGCAGGCCGATGTCCGGCGCGATCGCCCCCGGCGGCTTGTTCTGCAGCGCGCGGATCTGCTCGAACGGATCGAACAGGACGATCCAGTTCGCCATCAGCGCCGTCAGCAGCCAGAAGAGCAGCAGGGCAAGGCCGATCATGCCGATGCCGCTGTCGAAGATCCGCCCGTAGAAACCGAGCCGGCGCCGAAAGAAGAAGCTCACGATCATGATCGCCGCCAGCGCGATCAGCACAGGCGCGAACCGCAGGATGACCTGCCGGATGATCTCGCCCCATGTGAGGTAGGTGAGGTCCATCTAGCCGCTCACCCTGATGCGCGGGTTGAGATAGGCATAGCCGATGTCGGAAATGAGCTGCGTCGTCAGCACGATCACCACGGCGACGATCGAGCAGGCGAGCAGCAGGTTGATGTCGTTATTGCCCGCGCCTTCGATCAGCAGCCAGCCAAAGCCGCGATAGTTGAACAGGGTCTCGACGATTACCACCCCGGTCAGGAGCCAAGGAAACTGCAGCATGATGACGGTAAAGGGGGCGATCAGCGCGTTGCGCAACGCATGGCGCGTCACGATCGCGGGGAAGGACACGCCCTTCAGCCGCGCGGTGCGGATATATTGCTGCGTCATCACCTCGGCCATCGAGGCGCGGGTCATGCGGGCGATATAGCCCATGCCGTAGATCGCGATGGTCAGGACGGGCAGGGTGAAGTTGTAGAAGGTCGGCCCCGTCTCGGCGGCGGAGGTGGCGGAGCCGGAAAACCACTGCAGGCCGAACATCTTGCTGGCGAAGATCACCGTCAGGACGACACCCGACACATATTCGGGCGTCGATGTGCCGGCGATGGCCAGAGTCGAGAGCGCCCGGTCCGTGCGCGACCCCTCGCGCATGCCGGCGAGTACGCCGATGAGCAAGGCGCCGGGCACCATGACCACCATGACCCAGAACATCAGGATCCCGGTCAGCGCCAGCCGCGGCCACAGCACCTCGTTCACCGGCGCGCGGAACCGGGTCGAGGCGCCGAAGTCGCCCCGGACCGCGCCGCCCAGCCATTCGCCGTAGCGGACCACCCAGGGGCGATTATAGCCGTTCTGGTCGAGCCAGACCTCCACCTGCTGGTCGCTGGCCTTGGCGCTGCTCTGCTCCTTGGCGAGCTTCACGAGGTTCGGCTTGAGATTGACGAGGCTGAAGACGATCGCCGTCAAGCACAGGCCGGTCAGCAGCATCGTTCCCAGGCGTCTCAGCAGGAAGAACAGCATATTGGCGACCTTGGCTGATCCGGCGCGCGAAGATGCGCGCCGGAATTTGCAGGTACGTCAGGCCGAAAGCCAGGTCTTCTCCAGATGGATTTCGAAAACCGGATGCATGACGAGGCCATGCACGTTCGGCGTCATGTGCCGGAAGGTCTTGCGCCAGTAAGCCTGGATCAGGACGCCCGAATCCTGCAGGATTTTCTCCATCTCGGCCATCAGCGGCCGCCGGTTGTCGGGGTTCGACAGCGCCAGCGACTTCTCAAGCAGTTCGTCGAACTTCGCGTCCGAAAAGGCGGTTTCGTTCCAGGGTCCGCCGGTGCGGTAACCGAGGATGTAGGTCTGCACGGCGAGGGGCCGGTGGTTCCATTCGGTCGCCGAGAAGGGATAGGTCAGCCAGTTGTTCCAGAAGGTGCTGCCCGGGAAGACCGTGCGCTTCACCTTCATCCCGGCGTCCCGCATCTGCGCCGCCACCGCGTCGCAGGTGTTGCGGTTGAGATCATCGTCGAGCGAGATGAGCTCCATCTCGGTATCCTTGTGGCCGGCCTCGGTCAGCATGGCCAGCGCCTTCTCGGGATCCCGCGAGATGGGGGGCAGTTCGGCATATTCGGGATGCATCGGCCCGACATGGTGGTTCTGCGCGACCAGCCCCAAGCCCTGATAGCCGAGGTCGAGCACCACCGAATTGTCGACGGCGAGTTGCACGGCGTTGCGCACTTCCTTCACGTCGAACGGCGGGCTCTTGGTATTCATCCGCACGCAGACGGTATTCGCGGTCACCGCCTCGGAGCGCACGAGGTCCAGCCCGTCGAGGATTTCGACATAGCTCGGCGGCGTCTCGTAGCTGGTATTGATCTCGCCCGACTCATAGCCCGCGATCTCGGCCGAAGGGTCGGTGCCGTAGTCGATGTATTCGATGCCATCGAGGAACACCGGGCCATCCACGTCGTCGCCCCACCAGCCGTTTTCATCCGTGCGCCGGCTGAGCACCGCCTTGACGCCCACGTCGACGCTGTCGAGCGTCCAGGGCCCGGTGCCGATCGGGGTCTTCGTCAGATCCCCGCCGGCCTCGTCGAAGCCGCGATGCACGATCAGCGCGGGATAGTCACAGAAACCCGGGATGATCGCGATGTCCGAGGTCGACAGGTACAGCTTTATCGTCTTGTCATCGACCTTCTCCACGGCGCCGTCGATCAGGCCGAAAAGCTCGCGGGTCTGTTCCTCCTGAACCACCGTGCCGTCGTCCTTGGTCACGTCGCCGACGAACTTTTCCTCGCCTTTCTTCTCGATCAGGCTGGAAATGCGGTCGGCCATGGAATTGCCGGCGACTTCCTTTTGCGCCCAGCGGGCAAAATTGAAGATCACATCGTCGGCGGTGAAGGGATCGCCATTGCTCCAGAAGGCGTTCTGACGCAGCTTCAGCGTGTATTCCGTCGCGGTTTCATTGACTTCCCAGCTTTCCAGAAGCCAGGGGACAAAGGTGAAATCCGCCGTGTAGCGCACCAGCGGCTCGATCGTGCCGCGCGCGACATTGGCCATCTGCGACCAGCTGAAGACCCGAGGATCCTCGACCCGCATCACCGCCATCGCAATCTTGATCGTGCCGCCGGGGGTCGCCACGTCGGGGGCGGTCTGGGCCAGCGCCTCGGACGGCCGCGTCAGGCCGATCAGGCCATAGGCGGCGGAAGACGTGACGCCGAGCGCGGTGGCGGTCGCCAGAAACTCCCGGCGGTCGATCTTTCCCAGCCGACAAGCCGCCGCCAGCCTGGACACCGCGGAATGCATCGGCTTGCCATTGATCGTGTCGTTGGCCATCGTAATCCCCCTGTGCCATCGCTGGCTTGAAAGTCGCGCTCATAGCAGAACGGATTCGTTTTCAGGTCAATGTCTCTCGCAGCGCCGTCTCGGCGGAAATCGACCGGCAGCGACAGGGGCCGCGGCCGATCCCGACCCTGGCAAACATTCGTATAACGCAAATTATGTTGTATGGTTTGGTTTTCGGAATCAAGGATTTGGATTTCACCTGATGACGCCGCGCCCTGTCATCATCGCGGGACCGACGGCAAGCGACAAATCGGCGCTCGCCCTGCGCATAGCCGAACGCGATGGCGGCGCGGTCATCAACGCGGACGCGTCGCAGGTCTATGCTTGCTGGCGGGTTCTGTCCGCGCGTCCCGGTCCCGACGACCTCGCGCGCGCGCCGCATGTGCTCTACGGCCACGTACCTTGCGCCGAGGTCTATTCCGTCGGCGCCTGGTTGCGCGATCTGGCGCCGATACTCGCGGATCTCGCGCGCCAGCGCCGGCGCGCGATCATCGTCGGCGGCACCGGCCTTTATCTCGGCGCGCTGACCGACGGCCTCGCGGAAATTCCGCCGGTCGCGCCCGAGTTTCGTGCGCGGTCCGAGGCGATCCTGCGCCAGCACGGTCCCGCCGCGCTGATCGCCGATCTGGCGCGCCTCGATCCCGTCACGCTCGCCCGGATCGACAGCGCCAATCCGATGCGGGTTCAACGCGCCTGGGAAGTCGTCACCGCCACTGGACGCGGCCTCGCGGATTGGCAATCGGCGCGGGCAACGCCGCTCATCGAGCCCGAAACCGCCGTCCGCGTGGTGCTTCAGCCCGATACGACACGCCTTAACAACAACATAATCAAACGACTTCACACAATGGTCGCCAGCGGCGCGTTGGATGAATGCGCGGCCTTTCGCGCCGCCGGACTCAATCCGTCGCTACCCTCGGCCCGGGTGCTCGGCGCGCGCGAACTGACGGCGTTTCTCGACGGAACGCTGACCCTCGACACCGCCGTCGCGCAAGCCGCCATCGCCACGCGCCAGTTCGCCAAGCGCCAGCGCACATGGTTCCGCAACCGGATGCGCGACTGGACATGGGCGGACCCGGAAGACGGCGACGCGCTGGCAAAGATCGCGGGCTAAAGCGTCTCGAACTGGCTGCGGTCGCGGTCGGTCCAGCGCACCGCCATTTCATAGCCGCTCTCGGTCTGGCGCTCGGACGTGACGAGGTCGCGGTCGAAGAGCCAGGCCCTGAGCCGCCCCTGGTCGAAGCCGAGGCGCAGCGTTTCGTCCCGCGCAGGCTCCGCCAGTTCCGACTGGATCGCGGCCAGCAACTCCGGCACGCCATCGCCGGTCAGCGCCGAGATGACATGGGTGCGCGGCGTTCGCGCCGCGATCTGGCGCGTCGCCTCCGCCTGCTCGGGATCGAGGGCGTCGGCCTTGTTCCAGACCTCGATCAGCCGGCCGAGCGCCTCCTGCCCGAGGCCGAGTTCGCCGAGGATGGCGCGCACATTCTCGGCCTGATGCTCGCTCTCATGATGCGAGATGTCGCGGACATGCAGGATCAGATCGGCGTCGAGCACTTCTTCCAGCGTCGCCCGGAACGCCGCGACCAGCTGGTGCGGCAGGTCCGAGATGAAACCGACGGTGTCCGACAGGATCACCCGGCGCCCGCCCGGCAGGTCGATCGCGCGCATGGTCGGATCGAGCGTGGCAAAGAGCATGTCCTTCGCCAGCACCGACGCTCCGGTCAGCCGATTGAACAGCGTGGATTTTCCGGCGTTGGTATAGCCGACCAGCGCCACGATCGGATAGTCGAGCCGCGCCCGCGCCGCGCGATGCTGGCCGCGCGTCCGCACGACCTTGGCCAGCGCCTGGCGAATGCGCACGATCTTCTCGTCCAGCGCGCGCCGGTCCGCCTCGATCTGGGTTTCGCCCGGGCCGCCGAGAAAGCCGACGCCGCCGCGCTGACGCTCAAGGTGTGTCCAGCTGCGGACCAGCCGCGATTTCTGATAGCTGAGATGCGCCAGCTCGACCTGCAGCACGCCCTCTCGCGTCCGGGCGCGGTCGCCGAAGATTTCGAGGATCAAGCCGGTGCGGTCCAGCACCTTGGCTTTCCAGGCCTTTTCCAGATTGCGCTGCTGAACCGGCGACAAGGGGCCATCGACGATGACGAGACCCACCTCGCCCTCCGTCACCCGCTCGCCAAGCTCGGCGAGCTTGCCGGTGCCGAACAACGTGGCGGCCCGCGCCTTTGGCACAGGCACCACCTCGGCGCCGACGATTTCGAGATCGAGCGCCTCGGACAGGCTCACGGCTTCGGTCAGCGCGTCCGTTGCGTCGCGCTGGCCGTTCGCCTGTCGGGAACCGTGTCGGACGGGATGCAGGACCAGGGTCCGCATCCGGGCATTGGAGTCAGTTATCCTCGGCCTCGTAAAGCGTGATCGGTTGCGACGGCATCACCGTCGATATCGCATGCTTGTACACCAGCTGCGACTGGCCGTCACGACGCAGCAGCACGCAAAAATTGTCGAACCACGTAATCACTCCCTGCAGCTTCACGCCGTTCATCAGGAAGATGGTGACCGGCACCTTCGCCTTGCGAACGTTGTTGAGAAAGGCGTCCTGCAGATTTTGCTTGTCGGCAGCCATTTTTTTCAGCCTTCAGTTGTATGACGATCGCCCGTCCAGCGACCTCTGTTGTTCTTGTGCCGACGAGTATGGAGGGGCGCGGAGCGCTTTGCCAGTCCGCGGGTGTTAATTTTCCGGGAAGATGGCGTTTTTGCCGCAGCGCGGCATAAAACTCAACCTCTCCAGAAGCCCGGATTGAAGAGTGCGACAATCACTAGCGTTTCCATTCGGCCGACGACCATCGCAGCGCACAGAATCGCCAGCGACGCATCCGGTGCCGTCGCCCAGCGTGTCGATCAACGGCCCGGTCGTGGTCAGCCCGGCGATGGCGAGCGTCAGGCTGGTCTCGAAGCTGAGACCCGTCGCGGCCAGTCCGATCATGACCACGGCCATCGCAATCAGGAACAGCAACAGGAAGATGAAGGCGATCCGCGCACCCCGCGCGGTGACGAGATGATCCCCCTGCCCTCGCCGCCCGAGACTGCTCGGATGCACCAGAAGCTCCATCTCCCGCAAGCCCTGGCGATAGAGAGCGTAGATTCGCAGCAGCTTTACCCCGCCCGCCGTGGTCGCGACGCCGCCGCCCATCACCGCGACGCCCATCAGGATGACCCCGGGCGACGGCAGGTTCGACCAGAGCTGCATCGTGCGCCAGTCATTGCTGGCAAAGCCGGTGGTGGTCAGGAACGACAGGGTGGTAAAGGCGCCGCCCCAGATCGCCTTGGCCGAGGCGATGAGATTGTCCTGACGGTCGATCTCGGCCGCGCCGATATAGCTGCGCAGGAAGAGCAGCAGCGTGACCGCCGAAACGGTGATCAGCATCAGTTCGAGCTCGGGATCATGGGGGCTCGGCATCGTCCGCCGCCGCCGGTCGTATCCGAGGATATGGTGCGAAACCGCCGGCAACAGGCAGATCGCGATGGCGACCTCGCCGAGAAAGCCCGATTGGCCGCCGGACAGGCCGCCGACCGGCGAGATCCCGCTGGTCGAAAGCGTGCCCATGGCATGGCAGATGGCGATGAATGGCCGGTCGCCGGCGAAAATCAGCGCCAGCGCCAGCGCGCCGGTCAGCCCGCCATAGATCGGCACGATGACCCTGATGAATCGGTCGGTGCGCCGGCCCGCTTCCTCGATGGTGGCGCTGCGTCGGCTGTCGCCGGCGCCGCCGCCGATCCGAAGCTCGAAGCCGCCGAGATTCAGCGGGGCGAGGATCGAGAAGGCGGCGACGAGGACGAGCAGCCCGCCCATCCAGCCGACCAGCGACCGCCAGAAATGCAGCGGTTCGGGCAGATCGGTGTTCCGCTCGAAGAGGCTGGCGCCCGTGGTGGTGAGGCAGGAAAGCATCTCGAAATAGGCCCGGCCGAAGGAGAGGCCGGGCACCAGCGCTTCGACCGGCGCGGCCAGCGCCGCCGGGATGAACGTGAACGCGAGAAGCAGCGTGCCGAGATGATAGCGCGCCGCGCTGCGCGGCACCCGGTTCATCGTGGCCAGCCCGAGGATGATCGACAGGGCGAGCAGGAACAGCGCATGGTCGGCGAAGACCCGCGCCGTCCGCCAATCCTCGAGCCGCGCGGCATGCAGCGCGGGCGCGGCCATCAGCGCCGCCGAGATCATCAGCAGGATGACGAAACCGGGAAAGCGGCGGACAAGGCCCATGTCCGTTCAGAAAAAGTCCAGGCCGACCTGGAACAGCCGTTCCACCTCGGCGACAGAACCGCGCATCGCGAAGATCGTCAGAAGATCGCCCTCGGCCAGACGGGTGTCTCCCTTCGGCACGATCACCTTGTCCTTCTTGCGGATGACGCCGAACCGCGCCGCCGCCGGAAGCTCGGCGTCGCGCACGAGCTTGCCGGAGATCGGCGAGGTGCCGAGCACCTGGGCCTCGATCACCTCCGCCTCCGCGTCGCCGATCGAATAGACCGCGCGGATCCGCCCGTGCCGGACATAGCGCAGGATCGAGGAGACGGTGGTCGAGCGCGGGTTGACATAGGCGTCGATTCCCATCGGCGCGATCAGCCCGATCAGCGACGGGTCATTGACCAGCGCGACGGTCAGCTTGGCGCCCTCGGTCTTGGCACGGACGCAGGCGAGGATATTGGTCTTGTCGTCGTCGGTCAGCGCCAGCACCGCGTCGCTCATCGAGACGCCCGCCTCCTCCAGCAGATCGAGATCCAGCCCGTCGCCATGCAGCACCACCGTCCGCTTCAGCGAATCGGACGCGAACTCGGCGCGGGTCCGGTTGCGCTCGATGATCTTCAGCCGCACCTTGCGGCCCGGCGCTTCCTCCAGGCCGCGGGCGACGCGCAAGCCGATGTTCCCGGCGCCGACGATCAGCGCGCGATCGACCCCGAGATGCGTCTTGCCGAAGACCTCCATCGCGCGCGGGACATCCTCGGTCGCGGCGATCGCGTAGACTTGGTCTCCGGTGAACAGCTGATCCTCCGCTTCCGGCACGAACAGGCGCTCGCCCCGCCGCACGCCGACCACCACGACGCGCAGCGTCGAGAACAGCTCGCTCAACTGGCGCAGCGAGGTGTTCAGCACCGCGCAGGCGGTGTCGAGTGTCACGCCGATCAGCTGCGCCCCGCCGTCGAGGAAACTTTCGATATCGAAGGCCGAGGGCGCGGCCAGCCGTTGGGTCACGGCGTCGGCCACGGCGAATTCGGGCGAGATCACCACATCGATCGGCAGATGGCCGGTGCGGTAGAGATCGGAATAGATCGCATCGAGATACGACTGCGAGCGCAGGCGGGCGATCTTGCGCGGCACGGAAAAGATCGAATGCGCCACCTGGCAGACGACCATGTTCACTTCATCCGACTGCGTCGCCGCGATCACCATGTCGGCGTCGCGCGCGCCCGCCTGTTCCAGGATGTCGGGATGCGAGGCGAAGCCGGTGATGCCGCCGACGTCGTAGGCGTCGGTCAGCCGGCGCACCAGCGCGGCGTCGGTATCGACCACCGTGACGCTGCCGCTGCCCTCTTCGCGCGCGAGGTGCCGGGCGATCTGCCCGCCGACCTGGCCCGCGCCGCAGATGATGATCTTCATGCCGTCGCGCCCTGAGCTTCGGCGTCGAGGCGGCCGGCAATCGGTCGGATTGTCAGACGTGCTCCTCGGCGTCCTCGGTCCGGCCGGTTCGGCCAGCGGAGATCACGTTCAGCGATTTGAGCTTGCGATGCAAGGCCGAGCGCTCCATCCCGACGAAGCTCGCCGTTCGCGAGATATTGCCGCCGAAGCGGTTGATCTGGGCGATGAGATACTCCCGCTCGAACATCTCGCGCGCCTCGCGGAGTGCGAGACCAGCGAAGGCGGCGCCGAGCATGCCCCCGGTCGCCGCGCCATTGACCGGCGTCTCGGGCACCAGTTCCTCGGGCTCGATCGGCCCATGATCCGCGCCGAGGATCAGCGCCCGTTCGAGCGCGTTGCGCAGCTGGCGGACATTGCCGGGCCAGCGCATGGTCTGAAGCTGCGCCTCGGCCTCGGCCGACAGCGGCCGCGGGGCCAGTCCCTGACTGGCGCTGAGTTCGGCGAGGAAATGCCGCGCGAGGTCCGGAATATCCTCGCGCCGCGCCTCGAGCCCGGGCACGGTGATCGGCACCACGTTCAGCCGGTGGAAAAGCTCGGTGCGGAACCGTCCGGCCGCCACCTCGCGCGTCAGGTCGCGGGTGGTGGCCGAGATCACCCGCACATCGACCCGCACCGTATCGGCGCCGCCGACCCGCTGGAACGCCTGATCGACGAGTACCCGCAGGATCTTCGATTGCGTGCCCGGCGGCATGTCGGCGATCTCGTCGAAGAACAGCACGCCGGTATGCGCCCGTTCGAGCAGCCCCGGCTCGACGCCGCGATCGGCGCTCTGCCGGCCGAACAGCACCTCTTCCATCTGCTCGGCGCCGATCGAGGCCGAGTTGACCGTCACGAACGGACCCTTGGCGCGGTCGCTGTTGCGATGGATCCAGCGCGCGGCCACTTCCTTGCCCGCGCCGGCCGGGCCGCTCAGCATCACCCGGCTGTTGGTCCGCGCAACCTTGTCGAGCTGCCCCTTCAGCGCCCGGAACGCCGCGCTGGAACCGATCATCGCCGCGTTCGTGGTCTCGCGCCCCCGCAGCGCCGCGTTCTCGCGCCGCAACCGCGAGGTTTCGAGCGCGCGCGTGACGACCACCAGCAACTGGTCGATATTGAACGGCTTTTCGATGAAGTCGTAGGCGCCCTGCTTGATCGCCGCGACCGCGATCTCGATATTGCCGTGGCCGGAGATGATGACGACCGGGATCGCGGGATTGTCGCGCCGCACCCGCTTCAGGATGTCGATCCCGTCGAGCCGGCTGTCCTTCAGCCAGATGTCGAGGATGATGAGATCCGGCGCCGCCGTGTTGATCTCGCCGAGCGCCGCGTCGCTGTCGGCGGCCATGCGGACCCCGTGGCCCTCGTCCTGCAGGATATCGGCGATCAGGGCGCGGATGTCTCGCTCGTCATCTACCACCAGGATGTCGGTCATCAGATGCTCTCTCTCAACTTGGTGCTGATCTTGCTTTTCTCGTCGCTTTCCCAGTGCCGGTCCGGCAGGGCGCGCGGCAGGACCATATGGACCCAGGCCCCGGCGCCCGCGCCGCCCTCGAAGATCGGGGCCGGCTTCAGTTCAAGGGTTCCGTCGTGCTCTTCCACGATCTTCTTGACGATCGGCAGGCCGAGGCCGGTGCCCTTGGCCCGGTGCGTCACGTAGGGTTCGAACAGCCGCGCCGGTTCGTCGGGCAATCCGGCGCCGTTGTCCTGGATGTCGATGGTCAGCGCGTCCTCGCCGCTGGTCAGCGCGACGCGGATCTCCTTCCGCTCGGCCTGGCGGGCTTCGGGCCGGTCGTCGATGGCCTCGGCGGCGTTCTTCAGAAGGTTGGTCAGCGCCTGATTTATCATCGTGCCGTCGAGATGCGCCAAAACCGCGTGGTCGGGCAATGTCAGAACGTAGTTAATGTCGGGACGGGCGGATTCTTGCAGAAGGACCGAGTCGCCCAGCAACTTGCCCAGATCCAGAGGTTTGCGATCAGGCGCCGGCATGCGTGCGAATTTGGAAAACTCATCGACGATGCGCCGCAAGTCGTTGGTCTGGCGCACGATAACGTCGGCGTACTGCTCCAGGCTCTCGCGCTGCTCGCCGACCATCGGTCCGAACTTGCGCCGAAGCCGCTCCGCCGAAAGTTGAATGGGTGTTAACGGATTCTTGACCTCGTGGGCGATGCGCCGGGCGACGTCGCCCCAGGCGGCCATGCGCTGCGCCACCACGAGGTCGGTGACATCGTCGAAGGAAACCACGTAACCTTCGAGCGCGCCGTCGCCCGCGACGCGCGCCGCGATCCGCACCAGCAGGTCGCGCTCGCGGCTGTCGCGGCGCAGCCGCACCTCGGCCTGCGTGACCGGAGCCTTCCGCGTATCGAGCCGCTCCAGCAGTCCCTCGAACTCCGGCACCGCTTGCGTCAGTGGCCGGTCGATCGCATCGGCCGGGTCGAGCCCGAGCAATCCGGCGGCGGCGGCGTTCAGCATCTCGATCCGGCCGAGCCCGTCGAGCCCGACCACGCCGGCCGTGACACCCGACAACACCGAGTCGAACAGCCGCCGGCGCCGCTCGGTCTCCTCGTTCGCGGCGATCAGCGCGTCGCGCTGGTTCTTCACCTGTCGGGTCATCTCGTTGAAGGTGCGGCCGAGCAGCGCGATCTCGTCCTCGCCCTCCTCCTCGCGCACCCGCACGTCGAGATCGCCCTGCCCCACCCGCTCCGCCGCGCCGGCCAGCCGGCCGACCGGGCGCGCCAGTTTCTCGGCGAACCAGAGACCCATCCACATCGCGGTCAGGATCACGGCGAGCGCGAAGCCGAGATAGATCAGCGCGAATTCGAAGACCATGCGCCCGCGGTCCGCTTCCAGCTGCTGGTAGAGCGTCACCGTCTCCTTGGTGTCGTCGAGCAGGCTCAGGATCTTGCCGTCGACGTCGCGGCTGACATAGAGATAATAGTCGGCGAAGGCCCCGAGCCGGAGCAGCGCGCGAAATTCGTTATGCTCCCAGTCCTGGATGACGACGATCTCGCCGTTGCGCGCGCGCTCGACCTCCTCCGGCGTCGGCGGGCTGTAGTCGAAGAGATAGCTGCGCTCGCCCCGCGCGCGAAGCTCCCGATCACCGTCGATGACGTAGGCCTTCGGCAAGGCGCGCTGCATCTGCAACTGGCCGCGGGTCAGAAGCTCGCGCAGCTGCCCGCCGGACAACAGCGGATAGCGCGCCTTCTGGTCGTCGAGAAATTCCGCCAGGGTCCGCGCGTCGGTCTGCAGGGTGACGCGATGCTCGTCCTCATAGGCCTGCGCGGCGGCCAGCGAGTTCGACACGACGTTGCGCACCCGGTCCGAGAACCAGCCCTCGAGGCCGAAATTGAGCGTGATCGCGGCGAAGACCGCGACGATGACCGTCGGAACGAGAGCGATGAGGGTAAAGAACCGCACCAGCCGCAGATGCAGGTTCGACCCCGCCGACCCCCGCCGCCGCGCGGCGATCATCTCGGCCAGCCGCCGGGCGACGAAGCCCGCGACGATCAGCGCATAGACGAAATCGGCGAGCAGGATAAAACGCAACGGCCGGCCGCCGCCGAGCCATTCCATCTCGCCGAGCACGGCGAAGGTGGCGAGCGCCAGGATCGGCGCGAGGGCCACCATCACCCAGAAGGCGACGGTGTTCACCCTGCGGTTAGCGCGCAGGCGCGCCAGACGGTGTCCGACGAGAGTCAGTGTGTGGGAGCGCATTCTGATGTGACGCTTTTCCGGCTCGACTGTTGCCGTCTTACATCATTCTTTTGCCACGTGTCACTCTAATGTCGAGATCCTTGATCTTTTTTCGCAGCGTGTTCCGGTTGATGCCGAGCAGCTCGGCCGTGCGCACCTGGTTTCCGCGGGTCGCGGACAGGCTCAGCGCGATCAGCGGCAGCTCCATTTCCTTCAGGATCCGGTCATAAAGCCCGTCCGGCGGCAGGCTGTCGCCATGCAGGTCGAAATAGCGCCGGAGATGCGCTTCGATCGCGTGGGCGAGCCGCTGCGGCTGCGCGCCCTGCGGGCTGGCCGCGGAACTCGGCCGCGCGGAAATTTCCTGCGCCATCACGGTGCCGGAAATGACGTCGTCCGGGCAGAGCACGCAGAGCCGCCGCATGAGGTTCTCGAGCTCGCGCACATTGCCGGACCAGTCCTGCTTCTTCAGGATGTCCAGCGCCTCCTTCGAGATCGTCTTGCGCGGCAGGCCCTCGGTCTCGGCCTTGCGCAGGAAGGCGCGGGCGAGGTCGGGCACATCGTCCAGCCGTTCCCGCAGCGGCGGCAGGCGGATCGGCACCACGTTCAGGCGATAGAACAGATCCTCGCGGAACCGCCCTTCGTTGATGAGGCTGCGCAAATCCTGATGCGTCGCGGCGATGATCCGCACATCCGCCGTCTGTACCTCGCGACCGCCGACACGGGTGAACTCGCCCTCCTGCAGCACGCGCAACAGGCGGGTCTGGGCGTCGAGCGGCATGTCGCCGACCTCGTCGAGGAAGAGCGTGCCGCTCTTCGCCTGCTCGAACTTGCCGGCCATCGCGCGGTCGGCGCCGGTGAAGGCGCCCTTCTCATGGCCGAAAAGCTCGCTCTCGATCAGGTCGCGCGGGATCGCCGCCATGTTGATGGCGACGAAGGGTCCGTTCTTGCGCAGGCCGAAGTTGTGCAGCGCGCGCGCCACCAGCTCCTTGCCCGTGCCGCTCTCGCCGTTGATCATCACCCCGAGGTCGGTATTCATCAGCCGCGCGAGGATGCGGTAGACCTCCTGCATCGCGGGACTGCGCCCGATCAGCGGCAGGTTGTCCTCGCGCTGCGCCGGCTCGTCCTCCACCGGCGCGCGGCGCGACTTCTGGTTCAGCGCCTTCGCCACCTGGCTCAGCACTTCCTTCAGGTCGAACGGCTTCGGCAGATATTCATAGGCGCCGACCTCGGCCGCGCGGATCGCCGTCATCACCGTGTTCTGCGCGCTCATCACGATGACCGGCAGGTCCGGGCGCTTCTTGCGGATCGCCGGCAAGAGGTCGAGCGCGTCGCCGTCGGGCATCATCACGTCGGTGACGACGACGTCGCCCTCGCCCTCCTCGATCCAGCGCCAGAGCGTCGAGGCGGTCCCGGTCGCGCGCACCCGGCATCCGGCCCGGGTCAGCGCCTGGGCCAGCACCGTGCGGATGGTGCGATCATCGTCCGCGACAAGGATGGTCCCTTCCATGCCCTACTCCTCCGCGCCCGCGATTTCCCGCCAGACCGGCAGCCGCACCCTGAACCGCGTCCGGCCAGGCCGGCTGTCGCATTCGACGACGCCGCCATGGTCGGAAATGAACTTGGAGACCAGCGACAGGCCGAGGCCGGTGCCGTTCACCTTGGAGCTGACGAACGGATCGAACACGTCGCGGATCAGGTTCTCCGGGATCCCCGGCCCGTTGTCGGTGATGGCGACGAGCAGCGGCAGGCTCTCGCTCTGCCGTCCAGGCCGCACCATCTTGACCCCCGGCCGGAAGGCCGTGGCGATCGAGATCGTGCCGCCCACCCGCGGGATCGCCTCCGCGGCGTTCTTGATCAGGTTCTGGAACACCTGCAGCAGCTGGTCCGGGTCGCCGGCCGTCGGCGGCAGCGAGGGGTCGTATTCCTCGCTGAAACGCGCATGCGACGCGAAGCCCGCCTGCGCCGCCCGCCGCGCCCGGTCGAGCACGTCATGGATGTTCAGCGGCCGCCTTTGCGCCGGACGCAAGTCGCCGAACTGCTCCACCCGGTCGACGAGCTTGCCGATCCGCGCCGCCTCGGCCTGGATCAGGCCGGTCAGCTCGCGATCGGCCTCGGTCACCCCCATCTCAAGGAGCTGCGCCGCGCCGGATATGCCAGCGAGCGGGTTCCGGATCTCGTGCGCCAGCATCGCGGCCATTCCGGTGACCGAACGCGCCGCCGACCGGTGGCTGAGGCTGCGGTCCATCTTCTCGGCCATTCCCTGCGGATGCATCAGCAACAACAACTCGCCATTCGTCTCGTGCAGCGGCGTCGCATGAACGTCCTGCAGCTGCGGCGGCTGCTCGGCCCAGCCGACCATCACGTTATACTGCGCCACCGAGACGCCATTGCGACGCGCCTGCTTGATCACCTCCAGCACCGCGCTGCCGGTGCCGAGGAACTTCGCGATCGGCCGCCCCGACATCTGGCGCAGCGAGGTGGCGCCGAAACTCTCGGTCGCCGGATTCGCCGTGCGGATATTGTCGGCCGCGTCCAGCACCAGCGCCGGATACGGGATCGCCCCCCACAGCGTCTCGAACGCCGCCGAGATCACGCCGCCGCCTCGCTCGGTGCGTCGAACGCGCAATCCGGGACTTCGCGCGCGATCATCGCCGCCACGGACCCCGGATCGGTGGCCGCGACCAGCCGCGCGCGCAGACCCGCCGCGCCGACCACGCGGTCGAGATACCAGCCGAGGTGTTTCCGCGCGACGCGAAGCCCGATGTCGCGGCCATGAAAGCCGAGCAGCGCGTCGTAATGTTCCAGCATGAGCTCGGCCAGCGCCGCGCCGCGCGGCGCGGCGGGCACCGGCCGCCCGGCCAGCGCCGCCGCCACCTGCCCCGGCAGCCAGGGCGCCCCCCG
>JBGAJI010000041.1:0-26283 GCA_044225035.1 Amaricoccus sp.
TCATTCGCGGCGTGGCGTCGATCGGCAGGAACAAGGCCGCCGGATCGCCCGTCAGCCGCGACAAAAAGAACACCATGACCAGCAGCAGCACGAGCGAAACGAAGCTCGACAGTATACGCGAGACAGTCCGTGGCATCGGCGATCCCCCCAGTTTTGCCTATTTTCGCCGGGCGGCGGAACCACCCTTCCGGCGTCGGTCGCGCGTGGACACTCGGCAAGAACTTTCGAGCACTAATATATTAGTACTGATGGAAGTCAAGCGATTCGCGGTTCGCTGTCTGGCGGCGCGGGTGAGGGGCCGTGGTGATCGCACTTTCGGACGGACGGCTCGCGGCGTGGCGGCATCCCTTCACGGGATCGCCCGTCGGCGACGGGTACCCGCCCCGATTGAGAGCTGCCGGAGAAATCGGGACACCTCGCGGCCTCCGGAGGTTGCCTCCGGCCGCGCGCCCGCGCGACCTACCGGCGGGTCGGCAAGGCGCGGGCGCGGAGATATCTCGGACGCCCCGCCAGGAACGGCGGATCGTCAAATGCGATTTCCGCGGGGGTGGGGAAGCGCCGGCGAACCCGTTGACCGCGTGGCACGGGAATCGGTTTGCCGCTTCCGTTCATGGCCGTGATATACTAGTGTCAAGAACGCAGTCGAGGAAGGTGCAGGCCGATGTTCGCGCAGCCGATTTCCAGTCAGGAGTTCGTTCGTCTCGATCGCCGGTCGCCCGTGGTCGCCCAGATCTTCGACATCCTCCGCGCCCAGATCATCTCGCTGAAGCTCGCGCCCGGAACGCCGCTGGCCCGGCCGGCGCTCGCAGAGGGCTTCGGCGTCAGCCAGACCCCGATCCGGGACGCCCTGCTCCGGCTGGAGCAGGAGGGACTGGTGATCGTCCATCCGCAGTCGAGCACGCTGGTCGCGCCGATCGACATCGATCAGGCGTTCGAGACGCGCTTCCTGCGCACGGCGCTGGAATGCGAGGTGGTGCGCACGCTCGCCCGCGCGCCGGGGGACTTTGACCTCGGCGACGCGACGCTGGTGCTCGACGAGATGGCGCTGCTCACCACCCGGCCCGACCGGATCAGCGTGTTCCACCCGAAGGACCAGGCCTTCCATCGCGCGATGTTCGCCGCGGTCGGCCGGGAGGGGCTCTGGAGCCTGATCGAGCAGCGGAGCGGCAACAACGACCGGATCCGCAACCTGCATCTGGTGGTGCCGGGCCGGCTCGAGCAGATCGTGAGCGACCATCGGGCCATCCTCGAGGCGGTGGTCGCTGGCGATGTCGACCGCGCGGAGGCCGCGGTGCGCCTGCACCTGTCCCGGGCGCTGGCCACGATCGACGAGGTCCGCGCGAAGCATCCGCAATATTTCCGCTAGGGCGGACGGCGAGCCGGGTTCCCGGTTCTTCGCTCCGGGGCTTGCGCCAAAGTCGCTATCCGCCAGAGGCGGTCATTGGTGCTGCCGCTTCCCACTACGGCAGTTGTTCCTCGATAGCGGCCTTGTCGAGCACCGACCAAGCCGTTTTAATCTTCCCGCCTTCGAACTCGTAGAAAATGTTCTCAGCGAACGAGACCGTCCGACCGTTGAGAGGCAATCCGAGGAACTCACCCTTGGGAGAGCAGTGGAAGGTGAGGCGGGCCGCGATGACGGGCGGTTCGCACACCAACAACTCCGCGTGGAACTGAAGATCAGGGATTTGCTGGAAGTCGTTTTCCAGCATGGACCGATAGCCGGCAAGGCCGAACGCTCTGCCGTTATGACTGACCTTGTCATGCACGAACTCACCCAAGCGCGACCAATCCTGTGCGTTAAGGCAATCGAGGTAGCGCTGGTAGAGTGAGCGCAGCGCGTGGGCGGTCCTCACGCCACCGGTTTCAGCATCATTGATCGTCATTCCTGGCACAACCTCAAGCATGGGACGCCGCAATCAAGATGGTTTGTACCCCACCAACCTCCTCCTGCGAACAGGACCCTTTCCCGGCGCATCACATGGACGTCGAGAGACGACACGGCCCGCCGCGTGGGGGGCGGCGGGCCGCGCGGGGAGAAGCCGGACCCCGAGGGGTCCGGAGATGGGATCACCTGAAGTGGATCTGGCTCAGCTGGAGTTCGCTGTTGGTGGCGATCGTCGGCTGGAAGTCGAGGCGCGGGCTGACGCGGGTGAAGCCGACCATGTGGAACATCGGGATATCGGCGATGTCGACCTCGTTCACCTGCTGGAAGACCTGTTGCCAGAGCCTCGTGCGCTCGTCGCCGCTGGCCGCCGTCGCCTGCTCGATCAGTTCGTCGACCTTGGGGTCGTTCAGCATCGAATGCGCGCCGCCGCTGGCGTATTTCACGAAGGCGGTGAAGACCGGGTCGCCCTTGGCATTGTCGTGCATCTGTTCGGTCAGGGTGACCGGGCGCGGATCGGGGTAGGGCTTGACGAAGAATTCGTTCCAGCGCCCGACCTCGTACATCTGCAGCGAGACATTGAGGCCGACGTCGTTCAGCATCTGCATCATCGCCTCCATCACCTCGGTGGCGTTCGGGTGGATGCCGGTGCGGCCGACGATCTCGATCGGGGTGTCGACGGGGACGCCGTCGGCCTTGGCCTCGGCGATCAGCGCCCTGGCCTTCTCGGGATCGAAGGGCCAGACCTTGAGGTCGGGATTGTAGCCGATCGTCGTCGGCACCACCATCTGCGTCGCCGGCTGGACGTCGGCGGGGAGCAGCGTGCCGCGGAAGGCCTCGCGGTCGATGGCGAGGTTCATCGCCTCGCGCACCCGGCGGTCGCTGGTCGGCGCCATCGTCGTGTCGATGCGCAGGGTGGTGGTCTCGGAATTCGGGTAGCTGAAGTCGGTGGCGGGATTGGTCGCCTGGTCCATCGACAGGTTCGGAACGATGTCGGCCTCGCCCGCCTCGACCATGGCGGCGGCGACGGCGGGGTCGTTCCGGAAGACGTAGGTCGCCTCCTCGACCTGGGGCGCCTCGCCCCAGTAGTTCGGGTTGCGACCGAGCCTGATGTCCTGGCCGCGGTTCCATTCTTCGAAGAGGTAGGGACCAGTGCCGACCGGCTTTTCCACGAATTTGTCGGCCGGGGTCTCGGAGGGCATGATCGGCACGGTCGAGAGCAGCAGCGGCAGGATCGGCGTGCCGGGGGTGGTGGTGATGTCGACGGTCAGGTCGTCGACCACGTCGGCCTTGAAGGCGATGTCGCCGAAATACTTGACGCCGACCTCGCAGCCGAACTTGGCGATCTTGATACGGTCGAGGGTGAAGGCGACATCCTTCGCATCGAGGCCGCTCCCGTCGTGGAAGGTGACGCCGTCGCGCAGCTTGATCCGCCAGGTGTCGTCGTCGACCTGCGTCCATTCGGTGGCGAGGCGCGGCTTCAGCTCGGTCTGGCCCGGCACGAACTCGGTCAGGGTCTCGTTCACGTTCTGCAGGATGACGCGGCCCACGTCGGAGCGGGCGGCCATGCAGGGCTCGACCACGTCGAGCTCCTCGTTCAGGACGATGCGGACCGTGTGGTCCGCCTGCGCGAACGCCGCGGTGCCTGACAGGAGCAGGCCCAGCAACGTGATCTTGGCGGTCTGGCGACGCGGCATCTGGTTCCTCCGGGTTGCGTGGCGGGTGATCCCGCCTTCGAGTTTGTTGTGAGCGGTGATCTTCTGGTGCATGAACTAATATATTAGGTCACCGACGTCAAGCCGCTTTTTCGGATGCGCCGCGTCCCCGGCCAACCGGAAGGTCGGGCGACGCGGCGCGATTGATCTGTGATCGTGCTTGCCCGTAGGATCGGGCAGTCTCACGGGAGACGTCCGGCGCATGATCAGGCTTTCGCCCAGTTCGGAGTTCGACTTTTCCGCGGTGCTGCGCGACGGCGACCATGTCGCCTGGCCGCAGGGCACCGGCGAGCCGACCGGGCTTTCGGCGCGCCTCGTCTCGCAGGCGGAGCTGCCGCGGGTGACGCTGGTGCTCGGGATGGTGATTACGCGGGTGCTGGAGCGCGAGGATATCGGCCGGCACGGGTTTCTCTGCCTCAATGGCGCCGCGCGGTCGCGGAGGGCCGCCGCGCTGTCGGGAAACCGGGTGATCCCGGCGCATGTCTCGGCGGTTCCGGGACTGATCCTGTCGCGGCGAATCCCGGTGGATGTCGCATTGATCCGCGTAAGGCCGACCGATGATCCGGAGGTGTTCTCGCTCGGGGTCATGGTGGATTTCGTGCACGAGATGGTCGCGGCGGCGCGGGTCGTCGTCGCCGAGATCGACGAGCGGATGCCCCTGACCGGGCAGGACGCGCTGATCGGGCGGGACCGGATCACGCATCTGACGCGCGCCGATGGCGAGGAGCCGTTTCTGTTGGATGCGCAGCCGAGCGATGCCGACAGGGCGCTGGCCGAACGGGTGGCGGGCCTCATCCCCGACCGCGCCACGGTGCAGTTCGGGGTCGGGGGCCTGCCCGTCGCGGTCTGCGCGGCGCTCAGCGGCCATTCGGGGCTCGGGCTGCACAGCGGGGTCATTCCCGACGCGGCGGCGGACCTGATCGAGGCCGGGGCGGTGGACAATCGCCACAAGGGGATCGATGTCGGGGTCACGGTCACCGGCGGCCTGTTCGGCACCGCGCGGCTGATGCGGTTCGCCGACCGCAATCCGGCGATCGCCCTGCGCCGGGCGACCTATACCCACGGCGTCGGGACCTTGGCGCGGCTGGAAAAGCTCCACACGATCAATTCCGCCGTCGAAATCGATCTCTCGGGGCAGGTGAACGCGGAAATGGCCGGGCGCCGCTATGTCGGGGCGGTCGGGGGGCAGGTCGATTATGTGCGGGGCGGGCGGCTGTCGCCGGGCGGGCGGTCGATCATCGCCTTGTCCTCGGTCACGCCCGACCAGACGCGGTCGAAGATCGTGGCGAGCCTCGCCGGGGGGCCGGTGACCACGGCGCGGTCGGACGTCGATCTGATCGTCACCGAGTACGGGACCGCCGATCTCTGGGGCCGCGACCTGCATGCGCGGGCCGAGGCGCTGATCGGCATCGCGCATCCGGCGTTCCGCGATCAGCTGGCGCGCGACTTCGAGGACAGTCTCGCCGGGGCTGGTTGAACATCGGGAAAGATCATGTCGAACGAGCTGATCGAGGAATGGCCGGAAAGCGGGATCTGCCTGCTGCGGCTCAATCGGCCGGAGGTCTACAACGCCCTCGGCCGCGATCTCGTGGACCGGGCGCGGGCGGCGGTGGCGCGGTTGCCCGAGACGATGGCGCGTGTGCTGGTGCTGGCCGCGACCGGGCCCGGCTT
Organism: Amaricoccus sp.; assembly: GCA_044225035.1. GTDB lineage: Bacteria > Pseudomonadota > Alphaproteobacteria > Rhodobacterales > Rhodobacteraceae > Amaricoccus. The sequence goes on from JBGAJI010000041.1 coordinate 5,269, forward strand.
CTGCGCGGGCGCGGATCTGAAGGAGCGGCGGGGGATGACCGACGCGGAGAAATACGCCCACAACCGGGCGATCAGCGCGCTGGCCGACGAGATCGCCGCGGTGGCGGTGCCGACCATCGCGGCGATCGGCGGGATCGCCCTCGGGGGCGGGCTCGAGCTGGCGCTCGCCTGCGATCTGCGCTTCGCCGCCACCACGGCGCGGATCGGCCTGACCGAGGCGCGGATCGGCGCGATACCGGGCGCCGGCGGTTCGCAGCGGCTGCCGCGGCTGATCGGGACGGCGCGGGCGCTGGAGATGATCTATACGGGCGAGCCGGTTTCGGCGGAACGGGCCGCCGCCTGGGGGCTGGTGAACGAGGTGTTGCCGCCCGAGGAACTCGAGCCGCGGGTGCTGCGCTGCGCTGCCCTGGTCGCGGGGCGCTCGCGGCGGAACACGGCGCTGCTCAAGCGCGCGGTCTATGACGGGCTCGACCGTGATCTGGCCGGCGGGCTGGAACTGGAGCGGATCGCGGTGGTGGAGGTGCTGCGCTCGGCGGATTATCGCGAGGGACTGGCCGCCTTCGCCGAGCGGCGGGCGCCGGTTTTCGAATGAGTGTTCGAATGACGCGCGATAGGCCGATCCGCTCGCTGCTCTTTGTGCCGGGGGACAGCGAGGCCATGATGGCGAAGGCGCTGGCCTCGCAGGCGGACGCGGTGATCCTCGATCTGGAGGACGCCGTGGCGCCGGAGAACAAGCTCCGGGCGCGGGGCGCCGTGCGCGATTTCCTCGGCGGCGCGGAGCGGGGCGGCAAGCCGGTCTTCGTGCGGGTCAACGCCTTCGACACCGGCCTGACGGCGGCGGACCTCGCCGGGGTCATGGCGGGGCGGCCCTGGGGCGTGGCGTTGCCGAAATGCCAGGGTCCCTGGGAGGTCGAGCGGCTGGCGCACTATCTCGACGCCCTGGAAGCGCGCGAGGGGATCGAGGCCGGCGCGACCCGGGTGATGACGGTGGCGACCGAGACGGCGGCCGCCACGCTGAACCTGTCGCGGCCGGGCGCGGACGCCTTGGGGCGGCTCTCGGGGCGGCTCTGGGGGATGCTCTGGGGCGGCGAGGATCTGTCCGAGACGCTCGGCGCCCTCGCCAACCGGGACGAGGGTGGGGCCTATGCCTTTCCCTATCAGTTCGCGCGGTCGCAATGCCTCTACGCGGCGAGCGTGCTCGGCGCCGTGGCGGTGGACGCGGTCTATACGAACTTCCGCGACGCCGAGGGGCTGGAGCGCGAGACCCGCGCCGCGCTGCGCGACGGGTTCACCGCCAAGGCGGCGATCCATCCGGCGCAGGTGGCGGTGATCAACGCGGTGATGACGCCGACGCCCGGGGAGGTGGATTGGGCGCGGCGGGTCGTGACGCTGTTGGAGAAGCGCGGCGTGGCGCGGCTCGACGGGAAGATGATCGACCTTGTGCACAAGCGGATCGCGGAACGACTGCTCGCCCGCGCGGGCGGCGGGGTCGAGGGCGGGTGACGGGTATCGCTCGCGGCTTCGCAGCATCCCCTTCGCGATATCGACCGTCGGCGAGATCGTGAAGGGCGTGCCCTGCGCGAGTTTGCGCCGGCACGCGGGCGCGGAAATCTCGAACTGCCTCGCCAGGATGGTGATCGTCAAACGCGATCTCCGTGAGGGCAGGTGACCGCAAAGGTTGTTGCGCGGGCGGGGCGCGGTTATGTATACCAATGTATCCACTCGGGAGGCGTCCATGGTCCGGCGGACGATCGCGACGCTGGTGATCGCCTCGGTCGGCGCCGCCGTGTTCTGGCTCGCCGGGCTGCCGCTGCCGCTGCTGCTCGGGCCGATGTTCGCCTGTTTGATCGCGGCGCTGCTTGGCGCGCCGCTGCGTCCGCCGCCGGTGATCGGGGTCGCGATGCGCACGGTGCTCGGCGTCGCGGTCGGCGCGTCGGTCACGCCGGCGCTGGTCCATGAGATCGACCGCATGGCGGCGAGCCTCGTCTTCGTGCCGCTGTTCGTCGTGGTGATCGGCGCGATCGGCTATCCCTATTTCCGGCGGATCTGCGGTTTCGATCCGCCGACCGCCTATTACGCGGCGATGCCGGGCGGGCTTCAGGACATGCTGGTGTTCGGCATCGAGGCCGGCGGGGATCCCCGGGCCTTGTCGCTCGTCCATGCGACGCGGGTGCTCGCCATCGTCGCGCTGATGCCGGCGCTGCTCTCGCACGGCTGGGGGATGAGCTTCACCGGGCCGGCCGGCGCGCATGTCGGGGATACGCCGCCGGTTCAGCTCGCGCTGATGTTCGTCTGCGCGGCGGTCGGTTGGCGGGGCGGCGCGCGGATCGGTTTGTTCGGCGCGGCGATCATCGGGCCGCTGATCCTGACGGCGGTGCTGAGCCTCGCCGGTTTCATCACCATGCGCCCGCCGGCCGAGGTGATCCTCGCGGCGCAGTTCTTCATCGGGCTGAGCGTCGGGGCGCAGTATAGCGGGGTCACGATCACGGAAATCCGGCGGATCATCGTCGCCGCGCTGGGCTTCTGCCTGTTGCTGGCCGCGCTGTCGGTCGGTTTCGCCGAGGGCGTGCATTTCGCCACCGGGGCGCCGCTGGCGGAGGCGTTGCTCGGCTACGCGCCGGGCGGGCAGGGGGAGATGGTGCTGCTGGCGATCGCGGCGGGCGTGGATCTCGCCTTCGTGGTGACGCATCATCTGGTGCGCATGCTGGTCGTCATCCTCGGCGCGCCGCTGGTCGCGCGCCTCGCCACGGCCGGCGGGCGGCGGGGGTAAAGGGGTTCGCCAACCTGTTGGCTTTCTTGACGGATTTGGCGTAGACAAATCCGTCCGCGCCTGCCTGCCCCCGGCAGGCGCGTCTGCGACGCGCCAGCCAGGCAGGCGCGGACGGATTGGCGCACTCATCCCAAGAGGCACCCCACTTGCCTTCCGCGCTCACGCGCTCCAGGCAACGGCCCGGCCGACGCGGTGCGTCGACTTTTCGGGCCGGGAACTCGCGGGCCCAAGGGCCCGCTTCGGTCGAAGGGTCGGAGCGGGGGGCCGCTGGGATCAATCCTCCTCCCCTCCGAGGTCGATCCATACCGGAGCGTGGTCGCTGGCGTTCTCCGCGCCGCGGGTCTCGCGGTCGATCCCGGCGGCGGAGAGGCGCGCGGCGAGGGGTGGGCTCAGGAGCAGGTGGTCGAGGCGGAGGCCGGCGTCGCGGGGCCAGCGGTTTCGGCGGTAGTCCCAGAAGGTGTAGAGGCGCTCCGCCGGGTGGCGGGCGCGGATCGCGTCGGTCCAGCCCTGGGCGAGCAACTGGCGAAAGCCGTCGCGGGCCTCGGGTTGGACCAGGGCGTTTTCGTCGTAGCTTCGCGTCGGATAGACGTCGAGGTCGTCCGGCGCGACATTGTAGTCGCCGGCCAGCACGACCGGCAGGCCGGTCTGGAAGAGCTCGGCGGCATGGGCGGTGAGCCGTTCGTGCCAGGCGAGCTTCGCCGCGAACTTCGGGCCGGGCGCGGGATTGCCGTTCGGGGCGTAGAGCGACGCGACAATCACGCCGAAGGCGGCGGCCTCGATGTAGCGGGCGGTCGTGTTGGCCGGATCGCCCGGCAGGTCCCTCCGCGTCAGGACCGGTTCGGCGCCGCGGACGAGGATCGCGACGCCGTTCCAGCTGACTTGCCCGCGCCAGACCGCGCCATAGCCGGCGCGGTCGAGCGCGTCCTTCGGAAAATCGGCGTCGGCGGTCTTCAGTTCCTGCAGGCAGACCACGTCCGGCTCGGTTTCCGCCAGCCAGGCGAGCAGGTTCGGCAGGCGGCGGCGGATGTTGTTGATGTTGAAGGTCGCGATTCGCATCGGTTCCTAGCCGATCCGGGCAGCCCAGGAGGCGACGGCGGCGGCCATGGCGCGGAGGTGATCGTCGAGGCCGAGCCCGGTCACCTTCTTGCGCGGCTTCAGATCGTGGTCGCCGTCCGGCAGCCAGAGGATCTCGATCCGATCGGACAGGGCGTAGGTCGCCACGTCCGCTTCCGTGCCGAAGGGATCCCGCGTGCCCTGGCAGATGAGGCAGGGCGTCCGCAGGTTCTCCAGATGGCGAGTCCGGGTTTGCGCGGGCTTGTCGGGAGGGTGGAAGGGATAGCCGAGGCAGAGCAGGCCGGCGACGTCGCCGGCCGCGTGGGCCTCGTCGGCGAGGAGGCTGGCGACGCGGCCGCCCATCGACTTGCCGCCGATGACAAGGCGGCCGGTGGGGGCCAGATCCGCGATGGCGGCGCGATATTCCGGAATCAGCGTTTCCGCCCGGGGTGGCGGCTCGCGGCCCCCGGGACCGCGGCGGCTGGCCATATAGGCGAATTCGAAGCGCGCCACCCGAAACCCCTGCGCGGCGAGGGCGGCGGCGAGGGCGCTGAGCGAGGGTGAGGCCAGCGGCGCGCCCGCGCCGTGCGCGAGCAGGAGGGTGGTTTCCGCGTCCGGGGGGCCGTCGAACAGGAAGTCCGCCATCTAGGGCGCGCCGCGGCGGGTCTCGGTGGCGACGAAACGCAGGCCATGTTCGGCGCGCCGCGCCCATTCGGACCCGCGGTCGAATTCGAGATAGCGCCGCCAGAGCCGTCCCGCCTCGGGCAGGTCTCCGGCGCCATAGGCGAGGGCGGCGAGGTTGTAGATCGCGTCGGCGTAGGTCGGATCGCAGTCGAGCGCCTTGCCGAGATACCGGCGCGCCACGGCGGGGCGGCCGAGTTCGGACATCAGCGCGGCGAGATTGAACCAGGCCTCGACGAAGGTCGGGTCGCGTTTCAGGGCGCGGATATAGTCATGCGCCGCCTCCGCCGCCCGCCCCGCCGCGCGCAGGCAATTGGCGCGGTTGTAGGGGGCGACGGGATCGCGGGGATCCAGCGAGACGCAGCGGCGATAGAGCACGGCGGCTTGCGTATGGGCGCCCGCCGCCTCCGCCGCCTCGGCCCGGGCGAAGAGATCGTCGAGCTCGTTGTCCGCCGCGTCGAGATCGAGCCGGAACTGGCCATCGACCTCGCGGAGGCCGGTTTCATCGCGCACGAGAAGGTCGCGCGACGGCCCGACCGTGAAGTCGCGCGCCGCCAGGGACGCGGGCGAACCGGCGCGATGGACGGAGCGGGCGATGGCATCCCATCCGGCGCCGTCGGCGAGAAGCTCCGCGTACTTCCGGGCGAGGATCAGGTCGCGGAAGGAGAAGGCCTCGCCATCGGAGCCGAAGGCGTCGAAGAGTTCGAGCAGCGCCAGATCCTCGGCGCGGAGGCCGGTCTGGTCGAGCAGCGCCTGGCGCGAGACGCTCGGCGGCTCGGCCGGGGCGGCGAGCCCGAGCAGGCGCAGGAAGCCGCGTTCGCTGAGCAGGCGCCGTCCGGCGGCGCGTTCGGCGGCGATCCTCGCCGCGATGGCCGCGCCACGGTCGAGCGCGCCCCAGCCGATGACGATGTCGGTCGTCGCGCGCGTGACGGAGCGCAGCAGGCGCCCGCCCCGGCGCTCGACCTCGCGCTCGGCGATCCGGCGCGGGAAGGCGGCGAGCGCGCCGATCAGCGCGAAGGTCCGGCCGGTCAGGGGCGCGGGACCGTCCTCGCGCGGCATTACTTCCCGGCCTTGGCGCCCGCGCGGCGGGCGCTACCGGCGCGGGCCGCCGGCTTCTCCGCGGGTGTTTCCTCCGCCGCGGGCTTGGCGCGGCTTTTCGCCGGGGGCTTCGCCTGGGTGAGGCTCGCCTTCAGGGCATCCATCAGGTTGACGACATTGCCGCGTTCCGGCGCGGCGGCGATGATCGGCTTGTGGCCCTTGAGCTTGCCCTTGATCATTTCCATCAGCGCGGCCTCGTAGCGATCCTCGTAGTTCTTCGGATCGAAGGCCGTGGATTTCTGCGCGATCAGCGCCTCGGCGAGCTGGAGCATCTCGGGGTCCGGCTTGCCCTCGGGGATCGTGTCGAAATATTCCGCCGTGCCGCGCACCTCGTTCGGGTTGCGCAGGGTGCAGACGAACATGCCCTTGCCGCGCGCGCCGATCGTCACCACCCGCTCGCGGCTCGACAGGACCAGCCGGGCGATGGCGAGCTTGCCGGAGGCGCGCATCGCCTCGCGCAGGACGAGGAAGGTCTCCTCGGCCATGGCACCGTCGGGCGCGAGGTAATAGGGCGCGTCCTGATAGATCACGTCCACCTCCGCCGCGTCGACGAAGGCCTCTATGTTCATCGTGTGGTTGGACTCGATCTTGACGGACTCGATGTCGGCGTCGTCGATGATGATGTATTTCTTGTCCTCGTATTCGTAGCCCTTGACCAGATCGGCGCGGTCGACGAGGCCGAGCTCCGGGTCCACCGGCTTGATATTGATCCGGTTGTGCGTGTCCTTGTGCAGCTGGTTGAAGCTGATCCGGTCCTTGGTGGTGGTCGCCGGATAGAGGCGGACCGGACAACTGACGAGGCTCAGCTTCAGATATCCCTTCCAGCTTGCGCGCGGTGCCATGTCCGGTTCCCCCTCCGATCCCTTATGCGATGGCGTCGGATGTCGGCAGATCCCGGGCGAAATCGTCGATCGTCGCCCAGGGGTCTCCGGCGCGCGCCACCAGGCCCGGCAGAGAAGAATAGTTCAAATCCCCCGGATCGTCGACTTTTTCGAAATCTTCCCATGAAAGCGGCGTCGAGGCCGGCAGGTTGTTGCGGGCGCGCAACGAATAGGGCGCGACGGCGGTCGCCCCGCGCGCATTCCGGTGAAAGTCGATGAAGATCCGCCCCTCGCGGTTGTCCTTTCCCATCGTCGTGGTGAAGGTGTCCGGCGCCGACAGTGCGACGTGGGCGGCGATGGCGCCGGTCGCCGCGTGGGTCGCCTTCCAGTCGAGGGCGGGCGTGACCGGGACCACGACATGCGCGCCCTTGCCGCCGGAGGTCTTGACGAACGGCACGAGGCCGAGCGCGGTCAGTTCGTCCCGCACATGGCAAGCGGCCTCCACCACCTCGCGCCAGGAGATGCCGGCGCCCGGGTCGAGGTCGAAGACCACGCGATCGGCGGTGCCGAGATGGTCGAGATGGCAGCCCCAGGTGTGATATTCGACAACGCCGAACTGGGCGAGGGCGAGATAGCCCTTGGCGTCGGCGACGGCGATATAGCGCTTGGTCTCGCCCTCGGAATTCTCGATCTCGACGGTCGCGACGGAGGCGGGCATTCCGGTGAAGGCGTGGCGCTGGAAGAAACAGTCGCTCGCCTTGCCGGTCGGGCAGCGCACGAGCGAAACCGGGCGGCGGAGGATGTGCGGCAGCATCGCCTCGCCGACCGCGGCGTAGTAGACGGCGATGTCGAGCTTGGTCGGCCCGGAACGGCCGAAGAGCCGCCGCGTCGGATTGGTCACCCAGATCGCAGCGAGGTCGGCCTCGGAAATGAGCCGCGGGCGGGCGCGGGGCGCGGCGCGCGGCGCGGTCTCGACTTCGCGCAGGCCCCGGTAAACCGCGTGGCGCAGCGCGTTGTCGGCGGTGCGGTTGGCATAGGCGACGCGGGCGGTCAGGACCGGGCGCACCCAATGGATGTCCTTCGGCGCCCGGTCCAAGGCGAGATCGTCGTCGCGGAGGGGTCCGAGCCGGCCTTCGAGATCGCGCAAGGTCTGGGCGTCGAACCCGGTGCCGACCTTGCCGCGATAGGCGAGTTCGTCGCCCTCCCATTCGGCCAGCGCCAGGGCGGCGAGGCCGCCGGCCGCGTCCGAGGTGGTGTAGCCGGCGATGACGAAATCGCCGGTCAGCGGCGCCTTGGTCTTGGTCCAGGTCTTCGATCGCCCCGGCTGATAGGGCGCGTCGGCGCGTTTGGAGACGACACCCTCCAGTCCCATCTCCTCGACCCGCGCGAAGAAGGCGGGGCCGCCGCCGACCACGTGGTCGCAATAGTGGATCGCCGCCCGGGGGCCGAGGCCAGCCAGCAGGCGCGCGAGAAGCTCCTTGCGCCGGATCAGCGGCGCGGCGGTCAGGTCCCAGCCGTCGAGACGCGGCAGGTCGAAGGCGAAGAACAGGAGCTGTCCGCCGGCGCCCGCCGACAGCGCCGCCTGCAGCGCGGCGAAGCGGCTGACGCCGGCGGCGTCGAGCACCACGATCTCGCCGTCGATCAGCGCGTCGCGGCAGGGGAGGCTCTCGAAGGCGGCCGGAAGGTCGCCGTAGCGATGCGTCCAGTCGAGGCCGGCGCGGGTGATGAGCCGGGCCTTTCCGCCGTCGAGCCGGGCCAGCGTCCGGTAGCCGTCGAGCTTGATCTCGTGCAGCCAGTCGTCGCCGTCGGGAGGCGCCGCGACCGGGGAGGCGAGCTGCGGCGCGAGGCGGTCCGGCGGGGGGGCCTTGACCGCGTTCGGCAGGGCGCCGGGACGGAGCCGCGTGGGCCGGGCGGGAGCCAGCAGGTCTTCGATGCGCCGGCCGGTCTTCACGCTTTCGGGCCGGGTCGCGAGAATGTCGACGCCGGGCGCGGCGGCGCCGTCGCGCTCCTTGAACAGCAGCCAGTTGTGCTTTTTCTCGCCGGGTTTCGGTTTCAGGCGGGTCAGCATCCAGCCGCCGCCGAGCTTTTCGCCGGCCAGCCGGAACTTGAAGGCGCCGCTGGCCAGATCCTTCTCGGCGTCGCCCATCGGCGCCCAGGTTCCGGTGTCCCAGACGATCATCGGACCGCCGCCATATTCCCCGGCGGGGATCACCCCCTCGAAATCGACATATTCGAGCGGATGATCCTCGGTCTCGACCGCGAGGCGCTTGTCCGCGGGGTCGAGCGACGGGCCCTTTGGCACGGCCCAGCTCCTCAGCACATCGCCGACCTGCAGGCGCAGGTCGTAGTGGTCGGCGGTGGCGTGGTGCTTGTGGACGACGAAGCGATTGCCCCCGTCGCCTGAAAAGCCCTCGCCTGAAAAGCCGTCGCCCGACAAGGTGCCGCGCGGCTCGGCCGTCCGGGCGAAATCCCGCTTGTCGCGGTAGGGGTCCAGCTTCCGCGCCATGCGAGGGAAGCTAGAGACCCTTCACGTGCAAAGCAACGCCGGGTCGCTCAGTCGTTCGAGGGCATGGCGGTTCGAGCGAGATTTCTCCGGGAGCGTTGAATCGGGCGCGCCGTCACGCCGAAGGCGTGCTTCCGGCGCGACAGGCACGCCCGTCCCGATCTCGACGACGGACGATCTCGTGAGGTGACCCCGGTTCAGTCCTGGCGCGGGGACTCGGTCGGCGCTTCGGGCGTGGCGATCCCGACCTCGGCGAGGGCTTCCTCGGCCGCGGCTTCGCCGGCGGCGACCGCTTCGTCGGCCGTCTCCTCCGAGAGGACGGCGTCCGTCACGTCCGGCGCCGGTGCGATGGGAAGGTCCGCCAGCACCGCCGGCTCTTCGCCGACCAGCGCCTTCGCCGGCTCGGCGCAAATGGCGCTGAGGAGCTTGAATTCCTCGGTATATTGCTGGGTCGCGCGGGCGATATAGTCGTTCCAGACGGAAACCCGCCCGGGCAGGTCGCGGCTCGCCGCGAAGTCACGCAGGACGCGGGTATTCTCCTCGGTGCGGAGCGCGGCGAACCGCAGGCCCTCTTCGCAGAGTTTGCCGAACTGCTCGGTCGTCTTGCGCTGCGCGTCGATGAGGGCGGGAAGGACGGTGGTGGCGTCGGTCATCGGATGCTCCTTTGGGATCGGGCCGCGAGTGCGCCGATGGCGGCGCGCGTGCCAATGATCGCGATCAGGCCCTTATACTGGACAAGACGGCGCCGCGTGTCGACCCTTCGCAGGCGCGACATTTTGGTTCCCGGGGAGGTCCGGGCCGCGCAACCGGCGCGTGCGACTGGCTTTATCGGGGGCGCGGTCCTTCAAACCGCTTCGAACACTCTTTCGTCATCCGCGCCGCGGTCCCCGCCGCGGGAGGACTCGCCCGGACGGGCCGTTTAGGCTAACCGCGTCGGTGTCCCCAAGACAGGAGGGCGGCGTGGATCGTCTCGATTGCGACCGGATGTTCGTGGCGGTGATGGAACTCGGCAGCTTCGCGCGCGCCGCCGAGCGGCTTGGCACGAGCCCCGGGCAAGCTTCGAAGATGGTGGCCCGGCTGGAACAGGATCTCGGCGCCCGGCTTCTCAACCGGACGACGCGCGCGCTGGCGCCGACCGAGGTCGGCCGCGCCTATCACGAGCGGGTCCGCGACATCCTCGCCGACTATGAAAGCCTCGACGCGCAGGTGAAACAGGCGATGAGCAAGCCGTCGGGGCGGCTGCGCCTGACCGCGCCGCTGACCTTCGGCGTCGGCCATCTCGCGCCGATCCTGCTCGAATTCGCGGCGCTTTATCCGGCGATCGATCTCGACGTGAATTTCTCCGACCGGGTGGTCAGCCTGGTGGAGGAGGGGTTCGACGCCGCGATCCGGGTCGGGCGGCCGGCGGATGCGAGCCTGATCGCGCGCAAGCTCGCCGATGTGCGTCTGGCGGTGGTTGCCGCGCCGGCCTATCTCGATCGCGCCGGGATCCCGGAAACGCCCGCCGCGCTCAGCGACCATGAATGCGTCATCGACACCAATCCGCGCGATCCGTCGGCCTGGCGCTTTCGCGGGCCGGACGGCGCGAAACTCTCGGTCACGGTCGATGGCCGGCTCCGGTTCTCGAACGCCTCGGTCAGTCTCGCCGCGGCGGAAGCGGGCTTCGGCCTTGCGCGGCTGCCTGATTTCGTGGTGGCGGACAGCCTGCGCGCCGGGCGGCTGCGCCGCCTGCTGGTGTTGGTCGATTTTCTCGCGGACCGCTTTCGGCCCTTCGCGACGGACGGTTTTATATCCGAATCGGAATCAGTAAAACGCGAAACGCCCGAATAATAATCCGGAACCGAATGAGGCATGGTGCGGTCATCGGCGCCAAGGGGCGCCTTCGACAAAGGATCACGATCATGGCTTCCACCTTCGTTTCCCCCGCCGCCGACGCCTCGGCGCTCGATCGGCCCGACCTCGCGGCCTTCGTCCTCCGGGTGACGCTCGGGCTCCTGTTTCTCGCCCATGTCAGCCTGAAGCTCTTCGTCTTCACGCCCTCGGGCACCGCGGGCTTTTTCCAGAGCCTCGGCCTGCCCGGCTTTCTCGCCTATGTGGTGATCGCGATGGAGCTTTTCGGCGGCATCGCGCTGATCGTCGGCTATCAGACGCGGTGGGTCGCGCTGGCGCTGGTTCCGGTGCTGCTCGGCACCATCGTTACGGTGCATGGCGCGGCGGGCTTCTTCTTCTCGAACGCGGGCGGCGGCTGGGAATATCCGGCCTTCTGGTCGGTCGCGCTGATCGTCCAGGCCCTGCTCGGCGACGGCGCCTGGGCGATCGGCCGCGCGCGCTGCACCTCTCAAGGGGTCCGGCGCGGGCCGGACCCACCAACGTCGGGATAAAGGAAAACCCCCGTGCTCGTGGACGGAAAATGGACCACCGACTGGCAACCGGTCCAGGCCAAGGACGAGAAGGCGGCTTGCCCGCCAGATCCGAGCCTCCGCGACTGGGTGACGCCGGACGGCGCGGCCGGTCCCACCGCTGTTCTCGCGGCGGAGGCCGGCCGGTACCACCTCTATGTCGCGCTGATCTGCCCTGGCCTCGCGCACGCTGATCGCGCGGCGGATCAAGGGGCTTGAGGAGGTCATCTCGCTGTCGGTCGTCAACCCGGCCTTGGGCGAGCAGGGCTGGTTCTTCGGCGGCTATCCTGGTGCGACCGAGGACGAGGTGAATGGCGCGGCCCATCTCCACGAGATCTACACTCCGCGCCGACCCGCCTTTACCGGCCGGGCGACGGTGCCGGTGCTCTGGGACAAGAAGCGGCGGACGATCGCCACACAACGAGAGCGCTGATATCCTGCGCGCATGATGAACGATGGTTTCGGCGCGCTGGCGACGGGCGAGATCGACCTCTATCCCGCCGATCTGCGGGCCGAGATCGACGCGCTGAACGCTGAACAATTCGACGCTGTTCATCGGCGTCTATCGCGGGCTTCGGACCACGCAGATCGCCCATGACGAGGTGGTGGCAAGGCGTCTTCGCGCGGCTCGACGCATTGGAGGAGCGGCTGGCGGCGGTCGGCCCTTTTCCTGACCGGCGAGCGTTTCACCGAGGCGGATATCCGGCTCTTCGTGACGCTGGTCCGGTTCGACGCCGCCTATCACGGCCTCTTCAAATGCAACCTGCGCCGGCTCGCCGACTATCCGCGGCTCGACGCCTATCTGCGGCGCGTGCTGGACGGCCCGGGGTGCGCGAGACGGTCAGCATCGACCATATCAAGCGCGGCTATTACTCGATCAAGGCGCTGAACCTGAACGGCATCGTCCCGGCCGGCCCGATCCTCGACTGGGCGTACCGCGTTCGCTGGCGTAATGTCTCGCGCCTGCAATCTCTTGACGGACTTGGCCGTCGACCGTCCGCCTGCCCGCCGTCACGCCGAGGGCGCGCCGACGGCACGGCGGCGCGTTCGCGACGCACCAGCCCAGCAGTCGCGGACGGATCGAGCGCTTCATCCCGAGAGGCGCCCCCTCAGCGTTCTGGCAGAGCCCGGCCGAGCGGGTCGCCGCCGGCTTGTCGGGCCGGGACTCGCGGGCCAAGGGGCTCGCTTTGGTCGAAGATGAGGGAGGTGGCCGGGCCGGAGGTCGCCAGGGGCCGTTGGTCAGGCGCCGGAGAGGGCGGGGGTGAGGGTCGCGACGAGGCGGGCGGCTTCGGTGGCGCAGGGGGTGAGGGCGGTGGTGTCCTCGCCGGGATAGAAGCGGGCGCGGACGGCGGTGGGCATGGGGCGGGGGTGGAACACCTCGACGCGGGGGCCGATGCGGGCGGTTTCGGCGGCCCAGGCGCGGACGAGGGTCTCGGCGGCGGCCTTGGTCGCGGCGTAGGCGCCGAAGAACGGCTGGCCGGCGCGGTCGTCGCCGATATGGACGAAACGCCCGGACGGCGCGGCGACGAGCAGCGGCGCCAGCATGGTGATGAGCCGCTGGGTCGCGCGGAAATTGACCTCCAGCGCCTGATCGAAATCCTTCTCCGCCATGTTGGGCGCCGGCGAGAGCGGGGGCGCCGCGGCGGCGGCGTGGATGGCGAGGTCGAGCCGGCCCCAGCGTTCATGAACGGCGAGGCAGAGCCGGGCGAGCCCGCCCTCGTCGGTGATCGAGAGCGGCACCAGCGTCGGGGAGGGGCCGCCGTCGGCCTCGATCGCGTCGGCGAGATCCTCGAGGCCGCCGACGGTGCGGGCGAGGGCGACCACATGGACGCCGCTGGCGCCGAGGGCGCGGGCGGTGGCGAAGCCGAAGCCGCGGCTCGCGCCGGTGACGAGTGCGATCAGCGGTGTCTCGGGCGCGGTCACGCCACGACCTTGAGCTTGAAGCCGGTCTCGATCATGTCGGAGGGACGCACCGGATAGTCGCCGGAGAAGCAGGCGTCGCAGAACTGCGGCTGGCGCGCGTCGCGGCCGCCCTCCTCGCCGCAGGCGCGATAGAGGCCGTCGAGCGAGACGAAGCTGAGGCTGTCGACGCCGAGATAGGCGCGGATCTCCTCCTCGCTCATGCGGGCGGCGATCAGCTTGTCGCGGTCGGGGGTGTCGACGCCGTAGAAGCAGGGCCACATGGTCGGCGGCGAGGCGATGCGGAAATGCACCTCGGCGGCGCCCGCGTCCATGATCATCTCGCGGATCTTGAGGCTCGTCGTGCCGCGCACCACGCTGTCATCGACGAGGACCACGCGCTTGCCCTTGATGATCGCGCGGTTGACGTTGAGCTTCAGCCGCACGCCCATGTTGCGGATCTGCTCGGTCGGCTCGATGAAGGTGCGGCCCATATACTGGTTGCGGATGATCCCCATCGCGTAGGGGATGCCCGATTGCTGGGAGAAGCCGATGGCGGCGGGGGTGCCGCTGTCGGGGACCGGGCAGACGAGATCGGCCTCGACCGGCGACTCCTTGGCCAGTTCGATGCCGATGCGGCGGCGGGTCTCATAGACCGACTGGCCGCCGATCACGCTGTCCGGGCGCGAGAAATAGACATATTCGAAGACGCAGAACCGCGGCCTGACACGCTGGAAGGGGAAGAAGCTCTCGACCCCTTCCTCGGTGCAGATCACCATCTCGCCCGGCTCGATCTCGCGCTCGAAACTGGCGCCGATGATGTCGAGGGCGCAGGTCTCGGAGGCGAGCACCCAGCCGGTTTCGCCGACGCGGCCGAGCATCAGCGGCCGCACGCCGAGCGCGTCGCGCACGCCGATGAGCTTGGAGCGGGTCATGGCGACGACCGAGAAGGCGCCTTCGACCCGGCGGAGCGCGTCCTTGATCCGTTCGGGGATGGTCTTCTGGATCGAGCGCGCCATCAGATGGATGATGCATTCGGTGTCCGAGCCCGACTGGAAGATCGAGCCATGGGCGATCAGTTCCGCGCGCAGCGCCACGGCGTTGGTGAGGTTGCCGTTATGGGCGATGGCGCAGCCGCCCATGGCGAATTCGGCGAACAGCGGCTGCACGTCGCGAATCGCCGTCGTGCCCTTTGACCCGGCGGTCGAGTAGCGGACATGGCCGATGGCGAGGCTGCCCGGCAGCGTCTCCATCAGCGAGGCCTTGGTGAAATTGTCGCGCACATAACCAAAGCGGCGGGCCTCCGAGAAGCCCGCCGCCGCGTCGTAGGAGATGATTCCCCCCGCTTCCTGCCCGCGATGTTGCAGCGCATGAAGCCCGAGGGCGACGAAATTGGCGGCGTCCTGGACGCCGATGACGCCGAAAATGCCGCATTCCTCATGCAGCTCGTCGGCGTCGAATGGATGAGACAGCACGCTTCTGGATCCGGTTCCGCTGGGGATTTTCCCGGCTATATAGGGCGCTGTCGCGGGATTGTCACGATTGGGTTGGCCGCGCGCAATGCGATGTGAGCCGTTCGTACTGGCCGACCGTCCATTGCAGCGCGGCGGGCGCGTCGTCGGTCAGTTTGCGCTCGACACCGGCGAGCACGGCGCGGCTGCGGCTGTTGTCGACCTGGGCGATGCCGCCGGAGCCGCCGAGCACCTGATTATAGACGACGAGCGCGATGATGACGAGCAGGACGCCGCGCGCGGCGCCGAACAGGAGGCCGAGCCCCTGGTCCACCGGGCCGAGCGCCGAATCCTGCACCGCGCCGGAGAGCAGCGGCGTGAAAATCGAGACGATGATGAGGGCGACGGCGAAGACGGCGGCGAAGCCGGCCAGCGCGGAGAGCTCGCAATTGCCGCCGAGAATGTCGCGCAGTACCGGGATTTCGGACATGAGCGGCGCGGCGGCCGGGGCGAAGGCGATTCCGGCGATGGCGGCGATCACCCAGCCGGCGATCGACAAGAGTTCGCGCACCAGTCCGCGGGCATAGGCGAGCACGGCGGAGACCACCACCACGGCGAGCACTATGCCATCGACTAGTGTGAATCCGTCCATCATTCGTCCCGCTGGTCGATGCCGCCGAAGCATTTCTCTATGAATGCGCCCAAGTCCGCAACCATGTGGATGTCGAGCCCGGTCTCGGCGGAGGTTTTCAGACCCGAGGGCGCGAAGGCCGAGGCGAAGCCGAGCTTCGCCGCCTCGCGCAGCCGGGCCTCGCCCTGCGCGATGGGGCGCAGCGCGCCGGAGAGGCTGATCTCGCCGAAGACCACCGCGTCCATCGGCAGGGGGATGTCCTGGCGGGCGGAGACGAGGGCGGCCGCGACGGCGAGGTCGGCGGCGGGTTCCGAGATGCGCAGGCCGCCCGCGACGTTGAGATAGACGTCGAGCCCGGCGAAGCCGACGCCGCAGCGCGCCTCGAGCACCGCGAGCACGGTGGCGAGGCGGCCGCCGTCCCAGCCGACCACGGTCCGGCGCGGCGTGCCGAGGGCGGAGGGGGCGACGAGGGCCTGGACCTCGACCAGCACGGGGCGCGTCCCTTCGATGCCGGCGAAGACGACGGAGCCGGAGGTGTGCTGGCCGCGTTCGGAGAGAAAGAGCGCGGAGGGGTTCGCCACCTCGGCGAGGCCGGCGCCGGTCATTTCGAAGACGCCGATCTCGTCCGAGGGGCCGAAGCGGTTCTTGACGGCGCGCAGGACGCGGAACTGGTGCCCGCGCTCGCCTTCGAAATAGAGCACGGTATCGACCATGTGCTCGACGACGCGGGGGCCGGCGATCTGGCCGTCCTTGGTCACATGGCCGACGAGGATCACCGCGACGCCGCGGCGCTTGGCGAAGGTGGTGAGTTCGTGGGCGGCGGCGCGGACCTGGGCGACGGAGCCCGGGGCGCTGTCGACATGGTCGGCCCACATGGTCTGGATCGAATCGATCACCGCGAGCGCCGGGCGTTCGGCCTCGAGCGTGGTCAGGATGTCGCGGAGGTTGGTCTCGGCGGCGAGCCGGAGCGGCGCGTCGGTCAGGCCGAGACGGGTGGCGCGCATGCGGACCTGGGCCGAGGCTTCCTCGCCCGAGACGTAGATCGCGGTGGCGTTCCGGCGGGCATAGGCGGCGGCGGCCTGGAGGAGCAGGGTGGACTTGCCGATGCCGGGATCGCCGCCGACGAGGATGGCCGATCCCGGGACGAGGCCGCCGCCGAGCACGCGGTCGAGCTCGGCGATGCCGCTGAGCGCGCGGGGCGGTTCGGGTTCGGCCGTGGCGAGGTCGCCGAGGGGGACGCGCCGGCCCCGCGCGGCGCCGAGCGACTTCGCCGGGCCGTCGGCGAGGCCCGCGTCCTCGGCGATGCTGTTCCAGGCGCCGCAGGCCTCGCAGCGGCCGGACCATTTCGCCGCCGCCGCGCCGCATTCGGCGCAGACGAAGCGCGCCGGACGAGCCACGACCGGGCGGGCCATTAGCGGACCGCGGCGATCGGGCCGTGGGCGCGGCCGTGGATGAACTGGTCGAGGTAAGGGTCGGTGGCGGCGTCCATTTCCGAGACGGGGCCGTGCCAGCGGACCTGGCCGTCATGCAGCATGGCGACATTGTCGGCGACGGTGCGCACGGTGGTCATGTCGTGGGTGATGGTGACGGCGGTGGCGCCCATCTCGGTGACGAGCTCGCGGATGAGCTCGTTGATGACGCCGGCCATGATCGGGTCGAGGCCGGCGGTCGGCTCGTCGAAGAAGATCACATGCGGGTCGGTGGCGATGGCGCGGGCGAGGCCGACGCGCTTTTGCATGCCGCCGGAGATCTCGGCGGGGAAGAGGTCGGCGGTTTCGGGGCCGAGGCCGACGCGGGCGAGCTTGTCGATGGCGCGGGCGCGGGCGGCGGCGCGGGGCAGGCGTCCGGGGCCGTGGCGCAGGCGGAAGGCGACGTTCTGCCAGACGGTCAGGCTGTCGAAGAGCGCGCCGCCCTGGAAGAGCATGCCGAAGTCGGCGAGGAAGGCCTCGCGGTCGGCGCGGTCGTCCGGCACGCCGTCGATCAGCACCTGGCCGCTGTCGGGTTTCAGGATGCCGAGCATGCATTTCAGGGTGACGGACTTGCCGGTGCCAGAGCCGCCGATGATGACGAGGCTTTCGCCGGGATAGACGCCGAGCGACACGCCGTCGAGCACCTGATTGTCGCCGAAGGCCTTGCGCACGTCGACGAGCTCGATGCGCGGCGTCTCCTTTGGGGGAGTCTCCATCAGAAGAAGGCCTGGGTCAGGGCGTAGTTCGCGGCGAGGATGAGGATCGAGGCCGAGACGACGGCGTTGGTCGTCGCGCGGCCGACGCCGAGCGCGCCCCGGCCGGAATTGTAGCCGTGGTAGCAGCCCATGAGGCCGAGCAGGAAGCCGAAGGCGGCGGCCTTGACCATGCTGGAGGTGAAATCGGAGGGTTCGAGATAGTCGAGCGTGTTGCGGATATAGTTCGCCGGATTGAAGCCGAGGGTGCCGACGCCGATCAGATAGCCCCCCATGACGCCGATGACATTGGCGATGGCGACGAGCAGCGGCAGCGCGAGGAAGGCGGCGAGCACGCGCGGCAGGACGAGATATTTCAGCGGGTCGGTGGAGAGCGTGGTCAGCGCGTCGATCTGTTCCGTGACGCGCATGGTCCCGAGCTCGGCGGCGATCGAGGAGGCGACGCGGCCGGCGACCATCAGGCCGGCGAGCACCGGCCCGAGCTCGCGCACCATGCCGATGGCGACGATCGAGGGCACCACGGTCTCGGCGCTGAAGCGCGCGCCGCCGGCGTAGATCTGCAAGGCGAGCGCGGCGCCGGTGAAGAGCGCGGTCAGGCCGACGACGGGCAGCGAGAAATAGCCGATCGAGAGCAGTTGGCGGCCGAGCTCCGCCGGATACCAGGGCGGCCGGAAGAGGTGAGACAGCGTGGCGAACGCGAAGAGCGTGATCCGTCCGGCGGCCGACAGCAGCGACAGGGCCGAGCGGCCGATCGAGGCCAGGAAGGCAAGGACGGGGTCGAGAAGGATCATGCGCGGCCCGATATGGCGCCCGGATCGGCGGAGGCGCCCTTGTAGACGCGTTCATAGCGGTCGCCAAGGCTCGTCAGGATCTCGTAGCCGATGGTCCCGGCGGCGCGGGCGAGGTCGTCGATGGTCTGGTGGGCGTTCAGGATCTCGAGTTGCGCGGGGATGTCCGGCAGGTCGGTCACGTCGGCGGTGACCAGATCCATCGAGACGCGGCCGATCAGCGGGCAGGCGTGCGCGCCGGCGAAGAGGTTGACCGCGCCGCCCGCGATGGCGCGGAGGAGGCCGTCGGCATAGCCGGCCGACAGGGTGGCGACGCGCGACGGGCGCGTGGCGACCCAGGCGGCGCCGTAGCCGACGGCGCCGCCGGGTGCGACGTCGCGCACCTGGATCACGGGAAGCGCGAGGGTCACCGCCGGCCGCGCCGCGGCGAAGGGCAGGCCGCCATAGAGGCCGATCCCCGGGCGGGTGAGGTCGAGATGGTATTCGGGGCCGAGGAGGATGCCGCCGGTCGCCGCGAGGCTGCGCATGGCCGGCGGCAGCTGGGCGGCGAGGGAGGCGAAGGCGCGGAGCTGGGCCGCGTTGCCCGGGTGGTCGGGCGTGTCGGCGGTGGCGAGGTGGCTGAGCACGAGGCGCGGGCGCAGGCGGGAGAGGGGTTCCAGCACCGAGGCGAGTTCGGCGGCGGAGAGGCCGAGCCGATGCATGCCGCTGTCGAGCTGGACGGCGCAGGGGTGGTCGGGGAGTTGACGCGCGAAATCGGCGACTTGCGTGGCGCTGTTGAGGCAGGGGGCAAGGTCGTGGCGGCGGCAGAGGTCGGCGTCGCCGGGGAGGAGGCCGGAGAGGATGTGGATGACCGGCCCGGGGCCGAGCGCGTCGCGGAGGGCGGCGCCTTCCTCGGCGAGCGCGACGAAAAAGGTTCGGGCGCCGGCCGCGCTGAGCGCCGGGCCGACGCGCGCGGCGCCGAGGCCGTAGGCGTCGGCCTTGAGCACGGCGGCGGTCTCGACGGCGGGGCCGCTCGCCATATCGAGCGCGCGCCAGTTCGCCGTGATGGCGTCGAGGTCGATCGTCAGGGTGGCACGGGCCAAAGGATGCTCCCGAGGAGTTCGGGACATGGGGACCGAAGCGATGGCCGGGGTCAAGGGGCGGAGGCGGGCGCGGCCGCCGGGCCAGGGCGGCGAAGGGATCGGGGCCGCGCGCGGGGCCGGCGGGCGGGGCGGCCTTTGCCGCCCATGCGGGGCGCGCGGTGCGCGCGAGTCTTTTTGTTTGTTTTCCGACTGTTGTCGGAAAACGACTGCTCTCCAGGTTAGCAAACCTGTATGAAGCCGGGGGGGTGGCGCTTATCCGGCGGCCGTCAGGCGTGGGGATGGCGTTCCGTGGGCGATGGCCTTCGGCTGGACGGCGAAACTGGGGATGGCCGGCCAAGAGGAGGCCGCGGCGTTTCGCCCTTGCGTTCGGATTCGCGGCATCGACGGCCTCGCGCGGGTCGCGCGCGCGTTGGACGAAGGGGATTTCGGAGCGGTCGCCGATGGCACGGGCGAGGTGAGGGCGCGGCGAAGTGAAGGGGTGAGGTGGTTCGCTTTCGGACTCGCGGCGGGTATGTAGGCCTCACGCGGGGTCCGAGTTGTCGAGGAGGCGGGTCATGGTCGGGGCGGAGGACGAGGACGCTGAGGGCCCGGCGGCGGAAACGCCCGACCCTTCCGCCATCGCGGCGGTGCTGGCGGCGGTCGAGGCGGCGGACCAGCCGCGGCTGACCGAGCTGCTCGAGGACATGCACGCGGCGGATATCGCCGACCTGCTGGAACAGATCAGCCGGCCGGAGCGCAAGGCGCTGATCGCGCTGTGGGGCGGGGCGATCGACGGGTCGGTGCTGTCCGAGCTCGAGGAGGGCTTGCGCGACGAGGTGTTGGGCGAGCTGCCGGACGATGTTCTCGCCGCGGCGGTGCATGACCTCGAGACCGACGACGTCGTCTATCTGGCCGAGGATCTGGACGAGCCGCAGCAGGAGCGGCTGCTTGGGGCGCTGGACGAGGCGGACCGCGTCGCGGTCGAGCGCTCGCTGCTCTATGACGAATATTCCGCCGGCCGGCTGATGCAGCGCGAGGTGGTGCTGGCGCCGGAACATTGGACGGTCGGGCAGGCGATCGACTTCATGCGCGGCGAGGACTATCTGCCCGAAAGCTTCTACGACCTGATCATCGTCGATCCGCAGATGCATCCGATCGGCATGGTCGGGCTCGGCCGGCTGATGGGCGCCGCGCGCAAGACGCGGCTGCGCGACCTGATGAGCGAGGATTTCCGGCTGTTCACCGTCGGCCAGCCGCAGGAGGACGTGGCCTATGCCTTCAACAAGTATCATCTGATCTCGGCGCCGGTGGTGGACGGGGACGGGCGGCTGGCCGGCGTCATCACCATCGACGATGCGATGAACGTGCTTGGCGACGAGACGGAGGAGGATCTGCGTCTGCTGGCCGGCGTCGGCGACGAGACGCTGACCGACGGCGTGGTCGAGATCGCCCGCGGGCGGTTCGTGTGGCTGACGGTCAATCTCGGGACGGCGATCCTCGCCTCGGCGGTGATCTCGATGTTCACCGGGGTGATCGAGGCGGTGGTGGCGCTGGCCGTCTTGATGCCGATCGTCGCCTCGATGGGCGGCAACGCGGGCACCCAGACGCTGACCGTCGCGGTGCGGGCGCTGGCGACGCGCAAGCTGACCCCGTCGAACACGCGGCGGATCATCCTGCG
>JBGAJI010000198.1:0-3104 GCA_044225035.1 Amaricoccus sp.
ATTCCGAAGGAGATAGTACCATGAGCGACAAGATCGCCCTGATCACCGGTGGCGGGCGGGGCCTCGGCCGCGCCGGGGCGCTTTCCCTGGCGCGGGCCGGCGTCGACAGCGTCATCACCTACCGCGGCGGCGAGGCCGAGGCCAAGGCCGTGGTCGCCGAGATCGAGGCGAGCGGCCGGCGCGCGGTGGCCCTGCGCCTCGACACCGCCGATATCCCGAGCTTCGCCGCCTTCGCCGAGCAACTCGGCGGCGAGCTGGGCCGGGTCTGGGGCCGGTCGCGCTTCGACTATCTCGTCAACAACGCCGGGATCGGCATCCACAAGAGCTTCGAGCAGACGAGCGAGGAGGATTTCGACGCGCTGGTCGCCGTGCATTTCAAGGGCGTGTTCTTCCTGACGCAACGCCTGCTGCCGCTGATAAAGGACGGCGGGCGCATCCTGAACGTCTCCTCCGGCCTCGCGCGCTTCGCCTTGCCGGGCTACGCGGCCTATGGCAGCGCGAAGGGCGCGGTCGAGGTGCTGACCCGCTATCTGGCGAAGGAACTTGGGCCGCGCGGCATCTCGGTGAACGTGCTGGCGCCCGGCGCGATCGAGACCGACTTCGGCGGCGGCGCCGTCCGCGACAACCCGGACCTGAACCGCATGATCGCCAGCGCCACCGCCATGGGCCGCGCCGGCCGCCCGGACGACATCGGCGGCGCGATCGCGAGCATCCTGACCAGCGACAGCAACTGGATGACCGGCCAGCGCCTCGAAGTCTCGGGCGGTCAGAATATCTAGCGTGGCAAGAGGGGAATGGTGCGGTCGAGAAGACTCGAACTTCCACGGGGGTTAGCCCACAGCGACCTCAACGCTGCGCGTCTACCAATTCCGCCACGACCGCACTGGCGCGGCTTCTAGCAAAGGCCCGCGGGCTTCTCAAGGGCGGAAACGACGAAATCCGCCCCGCGCCGGGCGTTGAAAATCCGGGCGGGAAAGCCGCCGGTTCTCAGCCTCTTGCGAGGCGTCGGCTCCCGTTTCACCGGCCGGCGATCTGGCCGCGATTGTTGGCCCGGCGAAAACTGCTTATCTGGGAGTGAACGACCAAAGGACGCGCCGATGACCGAAGCCCTCGCCTCCGACTCCCGGCTCGCGCCCGTCGAGTGGCGGGTGACCGACGCGTTGGTGCCCTATCCGGAGGCGCTCGCCGGGATGGAGGAGCGCGTGGGGGAAATCATCGCGGGACGGGCGCCGGAGCTCGTCTGGCTGCTGGAGCATCCGCCGCTCTATACCGCCGGCACCTCGGCCGATCCGGCCGACCTGCTGGAGCCCGACCGGTTTCCGGTCTATCCGGCCCGGCGCGGCGGCGAATATACCTATCACGGGCCCGGGCAGAGGGTGGCCTATGCCATGCTCGACCTCAACGCGCGCGGGCGCGACGTGCGGGCCTATGTCTGGAATCTGGAGGAATGGGTGATCCGCGCCCTCGCCGAATTCAACGTGACGGGCGAGCGCCGCCAGGGCCGGGTCGGGGTCTGGGTCCGGCGGCCGGACAAGCCAGTCCTGCCGGACGGATCGGAGGCGGAGGACAAGATCGCGGCGATCGGGGTGCGAATCCGCCGCTGGGTGACCTTCCACGGCATCGCGATCAATGTGGAACCCGACCTCGGCCATTTCGGCGGGATCGTGCCCTGCGGCATCCGTGGCTATGGCGTCACCAGCCTCGTCGATCTTGGCCTGCCGGTGACGATGGCGGACCTCGACGTGGCGCTGGCGCGAACCTTCCCTCAGGTCTTTGCCTGAGGTTCGCGCCCAGCGCATGGCGTTTGGTCAGCCGTGGCCGACGGACGAGAAGGCCCGCGGGTCGATGCCGAGAATGCGCAGGTCGACCGGCTTCGGGGTCCGGCCATTGTCGACCGCCTGCGCGACCGCGCCGGCGCTGAAGAACACATCCAACTTCGCGGCGATCCACGAGAAGATTGTTCCGATCGTCTTCATCTCAACTCTCCTTCATCCGGCCAGTGCCGGCGACAGGACCTATCTAGGAAGCTTGGCCCGCCGGGAGGAGTCGAAAGCGCGCAGCGCCGTCATGCGCGGTACGCATGACGGCGCAATGCGTTACCGGGCGAGATCGGGCGGCGTCGCCTCGGTCGCGAGCAGCGCCGCCGCCTCGGCCAGCGGCGCGACCCGGCTCGCCTGTTCGCCGAGCCGGCGGATCGAGACGGTGCGATCCTCGACTTCGCGGTTGCCGACGGCGAGGATCACCGGAACCTTGGCGAGGCTGTGCTCGCGGACCTTGTAGTTGATCTTCTCGTTGCGAAGATCGGCCTCGGCCCGCAGCCCGGCCGCCTTGAGCGCCGCGACCACTTCCTCGGCATAGGCGTTGGCGTCGGAGACGATCGGCGCCACCACCACCTGCCGCGGCGCGAGCCACAGCGGCAGCTTGCCGGCGTAATGCTCGATCAGCACGCCGAGGAACCGCTCGAAGGACCCGAGGATCGCCCGGTGCAGCATGAAGGGCCGATGCCGGGCCCCGTCCTCGCCGACATACTCGGCGTCGAGCCGGGTCGGCAGGTTCGGGTCCACCTGGAAGGTGCCGCATTGCCATTCGCGCCCGATCGCGTCGGTCAGCTTGAAATCGAGCTTCGGCCCGTAGAAGGCGCCCTCGCCCGGATCGATGACATAGTGCCGCCCGACCTTCTGGATGGCATTTTCCAGCGCCGCCTCGACCTTGTCCCAATCCTCGTCCGAGCCGATCCGCACGTCCGGCCGGGTGGAAAACTTGATGTCGAAACTGTCGAAGCCGAGATCGGCATAGACCGAGCTCAAGAGCTCGATGAACGCGGCGCATTCGCTCTCGATCTGGTCCTCGGTGCAGAAGATATGCGCGTCGTCCTGGGTAAAGCCGCGCACCCGCATCAGCCCGTGCATCGAGCCCGACGGCTCGTAGCGGTGGCAGGCGCCGAACTCGGCGAGGCGCAGCGGCAGGTCGCGGTAGGACTTCAGGCCCTGGTTGTAGACCTGGACGTGGCAGGGGCAGTTCATCGGCTTCAGCGCATTGACGCGCTTCTCCTTGGCATGCTCCTCCTCAACCTCGGCGATGAACATGTTGTGCTGGTAGGCCTC
>JBGAJI010000042.1:0-24748 GCA_044225035.1 Amaricoccus sp.
GGCGAGGCTCATCGCCTCGATCTGGTCGTGGGTGACGTAGATCGTGGTCGAGCCCTGCTCGACATGCAGCCGCTTCAACTCGGACCGCATCTCCTCGCGCAGCTTGGCATCGAGGCTGCCGATCGGCTCGTCCATCAGCATGGCTTTCGGATTGCGCACCAGGGCGCGGCCGATGGCGACGCGCTGCAAGTCGCCGCCCGACAGCGCCGAGGGACGGCGGCGCAGCAGATGCGTGGTGCGCAACACCTTGGCCACCCGGCGCACCGTGCCGTCGATCTCGGCCCGGGGCTGGCCGACGGCGCGCAGCGGGAAGGCCATGTTCTCGTAGACCGTCATATGCGGATAGAGCGCGAAGGATTGGAAGACGAAGGCGATGTCCCGCTCTTCCGGCCGCTTGTCCTGCACCGGCCGACCGGCGAGCAGGATCTCGCCGGAATCGATGGTCTCGAGCCCGGCGATCGCGCGGAGCGTCGTTGTCTTGCCGCAGCCGGACTGTCCGAGAAAGACAATGAATTCCGTCTCCTCCACCGTCAGGTTCACGTCCTTGATGACATGGAGCGCGCCGAAATACTTGTCGACGTTGCGCAGCTCGATCCGGGGACTCACGCCGCGTCCTCCTCGCGCGGGGCCGGCGCGCGCAGCTTGGTCAGGACGGAGAAGGCGATCAGCCCGGCGAGGATGATGACGACGCCGTAGCGATGCAGGAAATCGCTCCAGGGCTGGCACAGGGCGACGATGCCGAACACCATGGTGATCTCCGACGCGGGGATCAACCAGCGGTGATTGAGCTCGGGAAAGGTCATTTGCGGATCGCTCCGAACGACATGCCGCGCAGCAGATGGTTGCGCAGGAGGAAGGTGAAGACCGCGACCGGCAGCAGGAAGAGCACGGTGCCCGCCGCGATCACCGTCCAGTCCGGCAGGCCCGATCCGACCTGCGAGGGGATGAAGGGCGGCGCGGTCTGGGCGCGCTTGTTGGTCATGATGAGGGCGAAGGCGTATTCGTTCCAGGCGGTGATGAAACAGAAGACCGCCGTCGCCGCGATGCCGGTCGCCGCCTCGGGCAGCACGATGCGGAAGAAGGCCTGCATCCGCGTATAGCCGTCGACCAGAGCCGCGTCCTCGTATTCCTTGGGGATCTCGTCGATGAAGCCCTTCATCAGCCAGACCGCGAAGCTGAGGTTGAAGGCGGTATAGAGCAGGATCAGCCCCAGATGCGTGTCGTTGAGACCGACGGCGCGATACATGAGGAACATCGGGATCGCGACCACGATCGGCGGCAGCATGCGGGTCGAGAGGATGAAGAACAGCCAATCCTGTTCGCCCTTCACCCGGAAGCGCGAGAAGCCATAGGCGGTCAGCGTGCCCATCGACACGGCGAGCAGGGTCGAGACGGTGGCGACGATCAGGCTGTTGAGAAAACGGCTGGGATAGCCCGAGAGCTGCACGACGCCCTTGCCCGAGCGCACGACCTTCTCGCCGCCTTCCAGTACCAGCCGCTCCCACCAGGGCGCGGCGGCGAGCTGTTCCGGGGTCGCCGGTTCGCGCAGCTGGCTGCGCTTGACCATGAGCTTGACGAAGGCCGACACCTCCGGCTCGAACAGCACGGTCGGCGGGACGGTGGTGGCGAGGTTGCGTGGCTTGAAGGCGGTGGCGGTGATCCAGAGGATCGGCGCCAGCGTGAGGAAGGTGACGATCAGCAGCGTGGTGATCGCAAGGCGGTGGCGGAGCACCTCGCCCCTGGCACGGACGGCGGCCACCTCAGCGCTCCTTCACTTTGTTGAGGTATTTCACGTAGATGTTGGTAATCGCCAGCACCATGATCAGCACGATATAGGCGAAGGCCGAGCTGAGGCCGGTCTGCCATTGCTGGAACGCCATCTTGTAGAGGCGGATCGAGATCACCTCGGTGGTCGGCTGACTGGCGAGGATATAGGCGATGTCGAAGGTCTTGAACGCCTCCATGGTGCGGAAGATGATCGCGATCATCAGGATCGGCGCGACCAGCGGCAGCGTGATGCGGAAGAAGGTGTAGACCGGACCGGCCCGGTCGATCGCCGCCGCCTCGTAGAGATGCTTCGGCACCGCCGACAGCCCGGCGAGCGACAGCAGCATGACGAAGGGCGCCCACATCCAGATATCGGCGATGGCGATCGCGTAGAGCGCCATGCTCGGATTGGCGAGCCACTCGAAATTGCCGAGGCCGAAGGCATAGTTGATGATGCCGAAGGACGGGTCATAGAGCAGCTTCCAGAACAGCCCGACCACCGCCATCGACAGCATCATCGGCAGGAGGAGCAGCGTGGTCAGCAGGCCCTTCAACGGAATCGGCCGGTTGAGCAGCATCGCGACGCCGAAGCCGACCACGACCTGGCCGGTGACCGAGATGATGACGTATTTCGCGGTAATGGTGAAATTGCGCCAGATGAACGGGTCCGACAGCAGGTCGCGATAGTTCTGGAGGCCGACGAACCGCGCCGGCTCGTTGGTCGAGGCGCGAAAGTCGGTGAAGGAATAGCCGAGCGAATAGATCAGCGGGAAGATGTTGAAGAGGATCAGGAAGGCGATCGTCGGGATGATGAAGAGATTGCGGATCGCAAGATCGCTCATCCCCCGCGCGCGCGGGGCGCGGACTGTCTCGACCTGGCCCGCGGCCATTGAATTGGTTGCCACGGCGAGCCTCCGGGACGTCGGTACTGCGTGAACGAGAAAGGGAGGAGGGCGTCCGCCCTCCCCCCGTTGGCGCGCGTCAATTGATGCGGCCGTACTTCTTGAAGGTCTCGGTCCAGTCCGCCGCCAGGGCGTCGAGCGTCTCTTTCGCCGTGCCCTCGCCGCCGACGACGAAGGGATAGAGCCGCTGGTTCATCTGGCTGAGCAGTTCGGCATATTCCGGCACGGCCCAGAAGTCCTTCACCTTGAACATCGTCTGGTAGAAGGCCTCGTTATAGGGCGTCGCCTCGCGGAACTCCTTGCTTTCCAGCACGGCGGCCGAGGCGGTGTAGCCCCCGAGCTCCGCCCAGCGCTTCTGGGTGTCGTCCTTGATGAACCATTCGAGGAATTTCATCGCCTCTTCCTGGTTCTCGGAATAAGCGACGACCGAGATCCCCTGCCCGCCCAGCGCGGCGAACTGGTCGCCGTCCGGCCCGGCCGGATTGGCGAAGAAGCCGGTGTTCTTGGCATGCGGGTTCGTCGCCTCGTTCAGGAGCGCGGGGAAGAAGGCGAAGTAGTTCATGCTCATCGCCGCGAGGCCCTCGGTGATGGCCTGATTGTCCTCGACGAAGAAGGTCTTGGCCCAGCCCGGCGGGGTGAAGCCGTAAAGCTCCTTGTAGGCCTCGAGCGCGGCGACGGCCTTGTCGGAATTGATATAGCCCTCGACCTGGTAGGTCTCGGCGTTGCCGAGATCGCCGCCGAAGGAGAACAGCGCGTTCTCGAAGCCCATGGCCAGCGCGTCATAGGAATTGTCGGTATAGATCGCGATGCCGTAGCGCTTCTCGTCCGGGCGATAGAAGAATTCCGCGATGTCGCGCAGCTGCCGCCAGTTCGCCGGAGGGGCGAGATCGTAGCCATACTTGGCCTTGAACGCCTCCATCTCCTTCGGGTCCTCGAACCAGTCCTTGCGATAGGACCAGCCGACGGCGTCGCCCTCGGCGGGGATGGCCCAGTATTTCCCGGAGTTTCCAGGGTACTCGGCGTAGTATTTCACCGTCGCCGGCGCCATGACCTCGCCGACCTTGTGCTTGTTGAAGAAATCGGTGAGGTCGACATAGTGCCCGGCGGTCGAGGCGGCGCCGAGCCACTGGCTATCGCCGACGATCAGGTCGTAGGCCGATCCCTTGGCATTGAATTCGGTGAAGGCCTTGGTCTGGAAATCGGCCCAGGGCGTGGTTTCGACGGTGACGGTGACGCCGGTCTCGGCCTCGTATTCGTTCACCAGTTCCTGCAGATAGTTCGCAGGATCCCACTCCGCCCAGAAGATCGTGAGCTCCTGCGCCGTCGCGGGCAAGGCGGCCAGGGCCGCAAGCGCGCCGCCGGCCAGGAGGCCGACCATTCGTCTCGTCATCTCGCATTCCTCCCTATCGCGTCGCGCGGTCCTTCGGACCGTCTTCTCTTGTCGACCGGCGGGAGAGCACAGCGAGAGGCCGCCCCGGGGCCGTGGCTTCTGTGGATTTTGGTACTACCAGTCCAGAGGCGCTGTCAAGCGAATCCCTCGGGGACGGACGGTCGTTTGCGGGCGAATGCCCTTGATTGCATTAACTAATCATCCAACAAGTTTGACGCGCGGCGCCGTCTGGCGGCGAGCCCGACGCTCCGGGACTTTTCATCCCACGCGAGGATTGGCGTCCATTGGTCTTACCAGATCAGCCGCCCCGCGCGCTCCCTTCCTCGTCCGCCGCGCGGGTGAGGGCGTGGGCGGTCCAGAGCGCGACCTCGCACACCGCGTCGTCGTCGAGGCCCCAGATGTCCTTGAGCACGATGATCGATTCCACGCCGAACACCAGCGACAGCGCCTGCGCCAGCCGCCGCTCCGCCCCGCTCGCGGTCCGTCGGCGGGCATTGGTGACGGCGAGTTCCAGAAGCTCGACCCGATGGCCCCGGCCCCGGCGGCCGCGCGGCGGCGCGTCGTCGCCGCGCTCCAGCGACTGGCGCAGCGCGGCGCGAAACGTCGCCTCGCTGGCGAGAAGCCGCGGGAAGGAGGTCTCGAACAGCGAGGCGACCCGCGCCTCGCGCCCCGCGTCGGGCGGGGTCCAATCGAGCACCGGCCCCAGCGCCTCGGCCACCACCGCCCGCACCATGACGTCGCGCGTCGGAAAATAGCGGTAGGCGGTGGAGCGCGAGACGCCCGCCCGCTCCGCCACCTCGCTGACCGTCGGCGAGCCGCCCTCGCGCAGCATCTCGCTGGCCGCCGCGACCATCAGACGAAAGGTCCGGGCACGCGGCCCCTTGGCGGGGACGGCGACCGGCCGGTCGATCTCGATGCGTTGACTTGGGACAGTCATGTCATTACGGTACTCACGTCTCAAAATTGGATCAAGCATAAGATCCCGCGAAAAGGGACCGGCCCCGACGGGCCGTTGGGGGGAGGCCCGCGCGATGCGGCGCACGCATCTTGTCGGCACCGCCGACACCAAGGGCGAGGAAATGGCCTGGCTCGCGGCCTGCCTGCGGGCACGCGGCGTATCCGTCACCGTGGTCGATATCGGCATCCGCGCCCCGATGATCCCGGTCGATGTTCTGGCGGCGGAGGTCGCGGCGCATCACCCGGAGGGCGTGGCGGCGGTGCTCGGCGGCGATGATCGGGGCCGGGCGGTCGCGGCGATGGGCGCGGCTTTCGCAGGATTCATCGCCAAGCGGACGGGCGTCGCCGGGGTCATCGGCATCGGCGGCGGCGGCGGCAGCTCGATCGTGGCCGCCGGCATGCGCGCCCTGCCCTACGGCCTGCCGAAGGTCCTGGTGTCGACCCTCGCCTCCGGCGATGTCGCGCCTTACGTCGGGATTTCCGATCTGGTGATGATGCCGGCGGTCACCGATCTCGCCGGATTGAACCGGATGAGCCGGATCGTGCTCCGCAACGCGGCGGAGGCGATGGCGGGGATGGTGCTGCACCCCGCGGCCGTGGCGGCCGGCAAGCCGGCGATCGGCCTCACCATGTTCGGCGTCACCACGCCTTGCGTCACCGCCATCACCGCCGCGCTGCGCGACCGCTATGACTGCCTCGTCTTCCACGCCACCGGCGCCGGCGGGCGCACGATGGAAAAGCTCGCGGACGAAGGGTTGCTCGACGGCGTCGTCGATATCACGACGACCGAGGTGGCGGACCTGCTCCTCGGCGGCGTCCTGCCGGCGACCGAGGACCGGTTCGGGGCGATCGCCCGGCGGCGCCTGCCCTGGGTGGGTTCGGTCGGGGCGCTCGACATGGTGAATTTCGGCGCGCCCGGGACGGTGCCGGCGCGCTATTCCGGGCGGCGCTTCTACCATCACAATCCCCAGGTGACGCTGATGCGCACCACGCCGGAGGAGAACGCGGCGATCAGCGAGTGGATCGCCGCGCGGCTGAACCTCTGCGAGGGGCCGGTGCGCCTGTTGTTGCCCGAGGGCGGGATCTCGATGATCGACGCGCCGGGCCAGCCGTTCCACGACCCCGCCGCCGACGCCACCCTCTTCGCCGCGCTGGAGCGCGGATTGCGGCGTAGCGATGCGCGGCGGATCGAGCGCCTGCCGTTCCATATCAACGACCCGGCCTTCGCCGAGGCGGCGGTCGCCACCTTCCGATCCCTGCTCAAGGACTGACGTCTATGCCAGCCATTCCCCGCGCCCGCATTCTCGAACGGCTGCGAGCCCTGATCGCGGCGGGAGTGCCGATCGTCGGCGGCGGCGCCGGCACCGGCCTGTCCGCCAAGGCCGAGGAGGCGGGCGGTATCGACCTCATCATCATCTACAATTCCGGGCGCTACCGCATGGCCGGGCGCGGCTCGGCCTCCGGCCTGCTCGCCTATGGCAATGCCAACGACATCGTCCGCGAAATGGCGGTCGAGGTGCTGCCGGTGGTGAAATCGACGCCGGTACTCGCGGGCGTCAATGGCACCGACCCCTTCATCCTGATGCCGCGCTTTCTGGCCGAACTGCGCGACATGGGCTTTTCCGGCGTGCAGAACTTCCCGACCATCGGCCTTTTCGACGGCCAGATGCGGCGGAGCTTCGAGGAGACGGGCATGGGCTACGGGCTGGAGGTCGAGATGATCGCCGCCGCCCACGCGCTCGGCCTCCTGACCACGCCTTACGTCTTCGACCCGGACGAGGCGGCCGCGATGACCGAGGCGGGGGCGGATATCATCGTCGCGCATATGGGCGTGACGACGGGCGGCGCGATCGGCGCCAGTTCGGCGAAGTCGCTCGACGCCTGCGTCGGCGAGATCGAAGCGATCGCGGCGGCGGCGCGGGCGGTGCGCGGCGATGTGATCGTGCTCTGCCACGGCGGGCCGATCGCCATGCCCGAGGATGCGCGCTTCATCCTCGAACGCTGCCCGTCCTGCCATGGCTTCTATGGCGCCAGCTCGATGGAGCGCCTGCCCGTCGAGACGGCGATCGCCGACCAGACCCGCGCCTTCAAGGCGCTCGCCCGGCAAGGGAGGAACTGATGATGGATGTAACGCGGCTCTACCGCTATCCCGGCGACGTCGACGCCTATGGCTTCGACTGGGGCCAGCTGTCGGTGACGCTGGGACCGCGGGCCAACGAGGCCCGCCGCTTCTCGGCCGCCGTGGTGACGGTGCCGCCGGGCCAGGGCCACGCGCGCCACAATCACCCCGGCTCCGAGGAGATCATCCATATCCTCGAAGGCGAGGGCGAGCAGATGGTCGAGGACGAGGACGGCGCACCGCATACCGAAACGGTGCGGGCGGGCTGCACCATCTATATCCCCGAGAGCCGGTACCATGCGACGCTGAACACCGGGGCGGGGACGATGCGGATCTTCGTCGTCTACGCGCCGGCCGGGCCGGAGGAACTGCTGCGGGACCTGCCCGACTTCCGCCTGATCGCGCGGGGGGCTTGAGCGATGGAGGATTTCGCGCCGGCCTCGCTGCCCTACGATTTCGGGCAACTCGACGATCTGATGGAGGAGGCGGGCATCGACGTGCTGCTCGCCACCTCCAAGCACAATGTCCAGTACCTGCTCGGCGGCTATCGTTTCATCTTCTTCTCGGCGATGGATGCGATCGGGCACAGCCGCTATCTGCCGATCCTCGTCTATGCGCGCGGCGCGCCGGAGCGCACGGCCTTCGTCGCCAACCGGATGGAGGCGGGCGAGCATGCCAACCGCCCGTTCTGGACCCCGCGCTTCCTGCCGGTCGCCTGGGGCAGCGAGGATGCGATGGCGGCGGCGATCGCGCATCTGAAGGCCGAGGGGCCGGCCTCGCCGCGCATCGGGATCGAGCCGAGCTTCCTGCCGATGGACGCGGCGCGCGCCCTCGGCGACGCCTTCCCGAACGCGCCGATGGTGGATGCGCGCGGCGTGCTCGAACGACTGCGCGCGGTCAAGACGCCGGCCGAACTGGCGCTGCTGCGCGCCGCGTCCGAGAAGATCAGCGCCGCGATGGGTGCGACCATCGCCTGGGCGCGCGAAGGCTCGACCAAGGGCGAGATCATCGACCGCCTGCGCTGCGAGGAAACCGAGCGCGGGCTGCAGTTCGAATATTGCCTGCTGACCCTCGGCGCCTCGCACAACCGCGCGCGCTCGCCCCAGGCCTGGGCGCCGGGCGAGGTGCTGTCGATCGATTCCGGCGGCAATCTCGACGGCTATATCGGCGATATCTGCCGGATGGGGGTTCTCGGCGAACCGGATGCCGAGCTGGAGGATTTGCTCGCCGAGGTCGAGGCGGTGCAGCGCGCGGCCTTCGGCGCGATCCGCGCCGGCGCGCTCGGGCGCGACGTGGTCGCCGCCGGCCAGCGGGCGCTCGCGGCGCAGCCGAACCGCGGCTGTACCGATTTCTTCGCGCATGGCATGGGCGTCATCACCCACGAAGCGCCGTTCCTGATGACCAACCATCCGGTGACCTACGAGGGGGTCGACGCGGAGCGTCCGCTGAAGGCCGGCATGGTGCTGTCGGTCGAGACGACGATGCTGCATCCCCGTCGCGGCTATATCAAGCTCGAGGACACGCTCGCCGTGACCGAGGACGGCTTCGACCTCTACGGCGCCGAAGGCCGCGGCTGGAACAGGGGTGGCACGGCCTGAGGCTTGCTACGATTGGCCTTTTCCGAGCGAAGCGGGCCGCTTGGCCCGCGAGTCCCCGGCCCGACGAGTCGACGCATCGCGTCGGCCGGGCCGTTGCCCCGAGCGCGTGAGCGCGCAAGGCAAGGGGGGTGCCTCGTGGGGCCAAGCTTTCAATCCGTCCGCGCCTGACTGGGCTGGCGCGGTAACGCGCCTGCCACGGGCAGGCAGGCGCGGACGGATTTGTCGACGGCCAAATCCGTCAAGAAAGGGCGGGCGCCGGCACTATGTCATCAGCTGAAAAAAACGCGGGCGCCGATCAGCGCCCGCGTTCGTTTCCGTGACCTTTGGCGAGGCCGTCCGGTTCAGTCCTCGTCGGCGGCCAGCGCGTTCAGGACCTGGCCCCTGCCCCTTAGCCGCATGATGATCGGCAGGAGCAGCGCGGCGGCGGCGATGAGGTAGAGGATCACCGCGACCGGCGAATGCAGCAGGACCGACGCGTCGCCCTGGCTGATCGCCAGCGCCCGGCGCAGCTGTTGCTCGGCGAGCGGGCCGAGGATCAGGCCGACCACCACCGGCGCGATCGGATAGTGGTAGCGCCGCAGCGCATAGCCGAGGATGCCGAACAGGAGCAGCATGCCGAGCTCGAAGGGCGACGGATTGGCGCCGATGGTGCCGAGCGTCGCGAAGGTGAGGATCCCCGCGTAGAGCCACGGCTTCGGGATGGCGAGGAGCCGCACCCAGAGCCCGACCAGCGGCAGGTTCAGCACCAGCAGCATGAAGTTCGCGACGAGCAGCGAGGCGATCAGGCTCCAGACCAGCGTCGCGTTGGTGGCAAAGAGCAGCGGCCCCGGCTGAAGCCCGAACTGCTGGAAGCCCGCGAGCATGATCGCCGCCGTGGCGCTGGTCGGCAGGCCGAGCGTCAGGAGCGGCACCAGCGTCCCGGCGGCGGAGGCGTTGTTCGCCGCCTCCGGCCCCGCCACGCCCTCGATCGCGCCATGGCCGAATTCCTCCGGTTTCTTGGCCAGCGCCTTCTCGGTCGAATAGCTGAGGAAGGTGCCGATCTCGGCGCCGCCGGCCGGCATCGCGCCGATCGGGAAGCCGATGGCGGTGCCGCGCAGCCAGGGCTTCCACGACCGCGACCAGTCCTCGCGATTCATCCAGACCGACCCCTTGACCGTCTCGATATGCTCGTCCGCCATCGGCTGCGACGCGACCTTCAGCGCCTCGCCGATCGCAAAGAGCGCCACCGCGAGCGTCGTGACCTCGATGCCGTCGAGGAGGTCGGGGATGCCGAAGGCGAGCCGCGCCTGTCCGGTCTGCAGGTCGATGCCGACGAGGCCGAGCGTGAGGCCGAGAACCAGCGAGGTCAGCCCGCGCAGCGCGGAGTCGCCGAACGCCGCCGAGACGGTGACGAAGGCGAGCACCATCAGCGCGAAATAGTCCGCCGGCCCCAGCGACAGGGCGAATTTCACCATCCAGGGGCTGATGAAGGCGAGGCCGATGGTGGCGATCAGGCCGGCGACGAACGAGCCGATGGCGGCGGTGGCGAGCGCGGGTCCCCCCCGCCCGGAGCGGGCCATCTTGTTGCCTTCGAGCGCGGTGACGATCGAGGCGCTCTCGCCCGGGGTATTGAGCAGGATCGAGGTCGTCGATCCGCCGTACATGCCGCCGTAGTAGATGCCGGCGAACATGA
This sequence comes from Amaricoccus sp., assembly GCA_044225035.1. GTDB lineage: Bacteria > Pseudomonadota > Alphaproteobacteria > Rhodobacterales > Rhodobacteraceae > Amaricoccus. The sequence goes on from JBGAJI010000042.1 coordinate 10,406, forward strand.
TGAGGCTGGCCGTCGGGTCGAACTGGTAGGTGACGGGCAGCAGCAGCGCCACCGTCAGCGCCGGCCCGATGCCGGGCAGCACGCCGACGGCCGTGCCGAGGGTGACGCCGATCAGCGCATAGAGCAGGTTCGTCGGCTGCAGCGCCCCGACGAGGCCGTGGGCGAGGAGACCAAAGGTATCCATGGCGATCTCCTCACAGGAAAAGATGTTCGAGCGGCCCGGCGGGCAGCGCGAGATTGAGCAAGCCGGCGAAGATCAGCCAGATCGCCAGGGAAACCACGATGCCGATCGGGATGGTCATCCAGAGCGGGCCCTTGCCGAAGGCGCGCGCGGCGCAGGCGAAGAGCAGCCCGGTCGCGATCGCGAAGCCGGCGGGCTTCAGGAGCAGGAGTTGCAGGACGAGCCCGCCGATGATCCAGAGCATCGGCCCCGGCCGATCGCTCTCGCGCGGCGGCAAGCCGCCACGGAAGGCCGTCAGCACGTGGCCGATGGACAGGAGCGCGAGAAAGGCCGAGATCACATAGGGCGCCGTGGTCGGCCCGACCCGGGCATAGGCCGCGGCGGTCGGCATCGCCCGCGTCTCGAAGAAGATCAGGGCCGACAGTCCGGCGAGCAGCGCGGCGATGACCAGCGCCGCCCCGTCGGGGCGGCGTGGCCGTGAGTCCGGCCTGCTCATTGAGTGAGGCCGATGTCGGTCAGGATCGCCTTGGTCGCTTCGATGTCCGCCGCGAGTTCCTTCTGGAAATCGGCGCCGGCCAGGAAGCGGTCGTCCCAGCCGCGGGTCGCGAGCTCCTTCTGCCAGGCTTCCGACGTGGCGAGCTTCTCGATGTCGGCGGTGATCGCCGCCACCTGTTCGGGCGTCAGGTTCGGCCCCGCCGCGACCATGCGCCAGTTCTCGAGGCTGACGGCGAGCCCGGCTTCCTTCAGCGTCGGCGCGTCGAGGCCCTCGATCCGCTCGTCACCCGACACGGCCAGCAGGCGCAGCGTCCCCGCCTCGATCTGGCTCTCGAACTCGCCCACGCCGGAGACGCCGGCCGTCACCTGGTTGCCGAGGATCGCCGCCAGCGCCTCGCCGCCGCCGGAGAAGGCGATGTAGTTGATCTTGGTCGGATCGACGCCCGCCGCCTTGGCGACCAGGCCGGCCAAGATGTGGTCGGTGCCACCGGCCGAGCCGCCACCCCACGAAACCGCGCCCGGATCGGCCTTCAGCTTCGCGACGAGATCGGCGATCGTCTGGATGTCGCTGCCCGCCGGGACGACGATCGCCTCCTGCTCGCCGGTCAGGCGGGCGATCGGCGTCACCATGCCGAGGTCGACCGGCGAATGGTTGGTCAGGATCGCGCCGACCATCACATAGCCGCCGACCAGCAGATCCTCGGGATCGCCGCTCGCCTGGTTCACGAACTGCGCGAGGCCGATGGTGCCGCCGGCGCCGGGCACGTTCGTTACCTGAACATTTCCCGAGATGCCTTCCTGCTGCATCAGATTCTGCATGGTGCGCGCGGTCTGGTCCCATCCGCCGCCGGGCGCCGCGGGCGCCATGATCGTATAGTCCGCGGCCCAGGCGGGAAGCGCGGTTACCAGCAACGCCGCGGCGAGCGTCAGTCGTTTCATGTCGTTTCCTCCTTGCGCGCCGGCGCGTCTCATGCGCCCCGACGGGTTACGTGGGCCCTCTCATTTCACGCGAAGCTGGCAGTTGGCTGACAGTTTCGCGCGCTTGTGTTTCGGGGCGCCGTCATGCTTTGTCTCCCGGTGCGTGCGATGGAGCAAGCATTGTGTTGGAGCAGCCGGCCCTGGCGCGCGGCGGTGGTCAGACCCGGTCCCTGGCGTCGCGGCTGGCGCTTTCGGTGGCGCTCGTGCTGCTGCTCGGCGGCGGCGCGGTCGCCCTCGCCGCCCTCGCCTATGGCCGACAGGCGGCGCAGCGGGCCTATGATCGGCTGCTGGTCGGCGCGGCGGAGCAGATCGCCGGTTCGATCAGCACGCACGCCGGCGCGGTGGTCGTCGATATTCCGGCCTCGGCCTTCGAGCTTCTGTCGCTGGCGCCGGAGGACCGGGTCTTCTACGCGGTCTTCGATCCCGAGGGCCGGCGGGTCACCGGCTATGACGACCTGCCCCGCCCGAAGGCGCGTTTCTCCAATGCGAGCTTCGGCGGCGAGCCGATCCGGCTCGCGCTGGTCAGCCGCCGCTTTTCCGAGCGCGACTTCACCGGCGCCGTCGACGTGGTCGTCGGCCAGACCACCGGCGCCCGCGACGCGCTGGCGCGCGAGATCACGCGCAGCGCGCTGCTCCTGACCGGGCTGCTCAGCCTTCTGATGACCGCGCTCGCCGCCTTTGCCATCCGCTCGGCGCTGGCGCCGCTCTGGCGGATCGAGAAAGGCCTCGCCCGGCGCGAGCCGCGTGACCTGACGCCGCTCGACGTCGCGGTCCCGCGCGAGATCGGGCAACTCGTCGCCACGATAAACCGGTTCATGCAGCGGCAGGCGCGGCAGTTCGAGATCATGCGCAACCTGATCGCCGACGCCTCGCACCAGTTGCGCACGCCGGTCGCCGCGATGCGCGCCCAGGCCGAACTCGCCGCCGACGAGCCGGACCCCGAGCGACAGCGGGCGATCGTCGCCCGGATCCACGACCGATCGATCGGCCTCAGCCGGCTGACCGACCAGTTGCTCAATCATGCGATGATCATCCACCGCGCCGACGCCGCCCCGCGCGAGGTGCTCGACCTGCGCACCGTGGCGATCCGCGTGGTCGAGGAAAGCGATCAGGGGCCGGATGGCGCGCGGCGGGATCTTCTCCGTCTCGAGCTGCCGGAGGACCCGGTGCCCTGCCTCGCGGATGCGCTGTCGCTGGTCGAAGCCTGCAAGAACCTCGTCAACAACGCCTTCGCCCATGGCGCGCCGCCGGTCACCGTCGAGGTGCGCGTGGAAGGCGACGCGGCGCTGATCGCCGTCCTCGACCGCGGGCCCGGGATGCCGGAGACGAGCCGCGCCGCCGTTGGCGCGCGCTTCGGGCGGGGCGGCGTGACGGCGCGCGGCGCGGGCATCGGTCTCGCCATCGTCGCCGCCGTCGCGGACGCCCACCAGGGAACCATACGCCTCGGCCGGCATGGCGCGGGCGATTTCGAGATCGCCCTCGTCTTGGCACTGTACCGCGGGGCGGCGTCATGAGGCTCGCCCTGCTCTTGATGCTGGCCGCGCCCGCTTTCGCTCAACCCGCTTTCGCTCAACCCGCCATTTCCCAACCCGGGCCCGAGGCGGCGGCGCGTTTCGGATCGGAGCGGGCGGCGAGCACGCTTCTGGTGCGCGGCACCACCGACGTCGAACAATTCACCCCGCTGCTGGAAGCCTTCGTCGCGGCGACACCCGAGGTCGCGGTGAAATACGAGCAATGGGGCTCGAACCCGCTCGACGAAATCTCCCGAGCCGGCTGCGAGGATTTGGCGCCGTCCGCCGATCTCGTCGTCAGTTCCGCCGTCGATCAGCAGGTGCGCCTGGTCAATGACGGTTGCGCGCGGCCGCACGCGTCGCTTCTCGTCTCCGCGCTGCCGCCGGAGGCCAATTGGCGCGACGAGCTCTTCGGGGTTACCGAGGAGGCGGCGGTGATCGTCTACAACCGCCAGCAAGTGCCGCCGGAGGACGCGCCACGCTCGCGCTTCGATCTCATCGACCTGCTGCGGCCGGCCTTCAGCACCTATGCCGGGCGCGTCGCCACCTACGATATCGAGCAATCGGGCCTCGGCTATCTCTTCGCCTTCGCCGACAGCCAGCAGGCGACCACCTTCGGCGGGCTGATCGAGGCCTTCGCCCGGTCCGGCGCCGTCGCCACCTGCTGTTCGGACGAGATCATCGACGGGGTCGCCACCGGGCGCTATCTCATCGCCTACAACGTCCTCGGCTCCTACGCGCTCGAACGCGCGGCACGGGATCCGCGCATCGCGGTGGTCACGCCGGAGGACTATACGCTGGTGCTGCGCCGCGCCGCGATGATCCCGCGCGACGCTCCCAATCCGACCGCCTCCGGCCTGCTGATCGACTTTATGCTGTCCGAACCGGGGCGCGCGGCGCTCGCGTCGAAGCAGCTGCTGTTTCCGACCGACGACCCGCCGGACGACGGCCCACCTGATGACGACGCGCTCTACCGGCCGATCCCGCTGTCGCCGACGCTGCTGCTCGGCCTCGACCAGCAGAAACGCGCCGGATTCCTCGCCCGCTGGCGCGCGACCTTCGCGCGGAAATAGGGGCGCGGCGCGGATCCCGCTTGCGAACAAAGCGGAAACAGTGCTTCACTGCGGCCATGACGATCGCTTTTTCGCCGCCCACCTATCTCGACCGGCTGAACCCCGAACAGAGGGCGGCGGTTCTGCATGGCGAGGGCGCGGCGGCCGGGCCGCTCCTGGTGATCGCCGGCGCCGGGTCGGGCAAGACGAGCACCCTCGCCCACCGCGTCGCGCACCTTCTGGTCAGCGGCGCCGATCCGGGGCGCATCCTGCTCATGACCTTCTCGCGCCGCGCGGCGGCGGAGATGACGACGCGCGTCGGCCGCATCGCCGCCGAGGTGATGGGCGACAAGGCCGAGGCGGTGACCAATGCCCTGACCTGGGCCGGCACCTTCCACGCGATCGGCGCCCGGCTGTTGCGCGCCCACGCGGCGGAGATCGGGCTCGACCCGGCCTTCACCATCCACGATCGCGAGGATTCCGCCGATCTCATGGCCTTCGCCCGCCACCGGTTGGGTTTCGGCACTGGAGAGAAGCGGTTTCCGACCAAGGCGACCTGCCTTGCGATCTATTCCCGCGCGGTCAATGCGCGCGAAAGCGTCGAGGAAGCGCTGGAATTCTTTCCCTGGTGCGCCGATTGGGCGGCGGAGCTGAAACAGCTGTTCGCCGCCTATGTCGCGGCGAAGCAGGCGGGCAATGTGCTCGATTACGACGACCTGCTGCTCTACTGGGCGGAGATGGCGGCCGATCCCGTGCTCGCCGTCGCGCTCGCCGCGCGGTTCGACCATGTGCTGATCGACGAGTATCAGGACACGAACCGCCTGCAGGCCGAGGTTCTCGCCGCGCTCAGCCCCGACGGCACCGGCGTCACCGTGGTCGGCGATGATGCGCAGTCGGTCTATTCCTTCCGCGCCGCCGAGGTGCGCAACATCCTCGATTTCCCCGGCCGCTTCACCCCGCGCGCGCGGATCGTGACGCTGGAACGCAACTATCGGTCCAGCGCGCCGCTGCTCGCCGCCGCCAACGCGGTGATCGCCGAGGCGCGGGAGCGCTATACCAAGGATCTCTGGACCGACCGGACCGCGGGCGAGCCGCCGGTTCTCGCCCATGTGCTCGACGAGGCGACGCAGGCGGCTTACGTCTGCGCCGAGGTGCTGGAGGCGCGCGAGGCCGGTGTCGACCTGCGGCAGCAGGCGGTGCTGTTCCGCGCCGCGCACCATAGCGGCCCGCTGGAGGTCGAACTCACCCGGCGCAAGATCCCGTTCGTGAAGTTCGGCGGGCTGAAATTCCTCGACAGCGCGCATGTGCGCGACCTGCTCGCGCTGTTGCGGCTGGCCGAGAATCCGCGCGACCAGGTGGCGGGGCTGCGCGTGCTGCGCCTCCTGCCCGGCATCGGCCCGGCGAGCGCCGAGGCGATCCTCGCGGGTCTCGCCACCGCCGCCGACGCCGCCGCCGCGCTGGCCGCCGCGCGGGTGCCGGCCCGGGCCGCCGCCGACTGGCCGGGTTTCGTCGAGACCTTCGCGACGCTTCGCCGCGGCGCGGGCTGGCCGGCGGAGATCGGCCTCGCCCGCGCCTGGTACGCGCCGCATCTCGACCGGCTGCGCGAGGATGGGCCAAGCCGGCAAGCCGACCTGATGCAACTCGAACAGATCGCCGCCGGCTATCCGACGCGCGAGCGGTTCCTGACCGAGATCACCCTCGATCCGCCGGGCGCCACAAGCGCCGAGGCGGGGGCGGGGTCGCTCGACGACGATTACCTCGTGCTCTCGACCATCCATTCCGCCAAGGGCCGGGAATGGCGGCGGGTCTATGTGCTGAACTGCGTCGACGGGTGCCTGCCGTCGGATCTCGGCACCGGCACCAGCGCCGAGATCGAGGAGGAGCGGCGCCTGCTCTATGTCGCGATGACCCGCGCCCGCGACGCGCTGCGCCTCGTCATCCCGCAGCGGTTCCATGTGCATGGCCAGCCGCTGCGCGGCGACCGCCATGTCTATGCCGCGCGCAGCCGCTTCCTGACCGACCGAGCCCTGCCGCGCTTTCATCAGCTGTCCTGGCCCCCGCCGCCCGCCGAACCGGCGCCGTCGCCCCAGGGGCCGCGCCGCGACCTGACCGCGCGGATGCGCGAGATGTGGAGCTGAGCCCGGACGGCGGACGCCGGGACGTCCAGATCGCCGGGGAACTTGCAAAGCGCGTCCGCGTCGCCAGATTGTCGGGCAAAGGAGCCGCCATGGCCAAGAGCCCGAACCTGCCCGGCGCCCACCGACCGGGCATGCCAGCGCCGTCCGAGAAGATCGCCGCCTTCCTCGCCGAGGCGAAGGCGCGGCCGCCGCGCCCGACCGGCGCGCGGGGCCGGCTGATCTTCGCGCTCGACGCCACGATGAGTCGACAGCCGACCTGGGATCTCGCCTGCCGGTCGCAAGCCGAGATGTTCGCCGCCGCCTCGCGCGTCGGCGGGATCGAGGTGCGGCTCACCTATTTCCGCGGCCATGGCGAGGCCCGCGCCTCGCGCTGGGTCGCAGACGCCGCCGCCCTGCGCGGCCTGATGACCGGCATCGCCTGCCATGGCGGCCTGACGCAGATCGGCCGCGTGCTCGACGACGCGGCCAGGGCCGCGGCCGAGGCGCCGGTGGCCGCGCTCGTCTATGTCGGCGACGCGATGGAGGAGGATCTGGACGCGCTCTGCCACAAGGCGGGCGCGCTCGCCTTGCGCGGAACGCGGGCCTTCATGTTCCTCGAGGGCCGCGACCCCAAGGCAGAGCGGGCGTTCCGCGAGATCGCCCGCCTGACCCGGGGCGTGTTCCTGCCGTTCGACGCGCGCGCGGGCGACGAACTCGCCGCGCTGCTCGGTGCGATCGCCACCTACGCCGCCGGCGGCCGGGCCGCGCTCGAAAAGGCGGACGGGGGCGCGGCGCGCCGCCTGCTCGCCGACCTTGGGTCATGAACCTCGCCACCGGGGTTCTGGCGGCGACGGTCGCCTTCGCGCTGATCGCCGTGCTGCTCAGCCGGCTTTCGCGGGAACGGGCGCTGGCGGCGCTGGTCTTTGCCATCGCCGCCGGCCTGCTGCTGCTGCGCCAGGTGGCGCTCGCCGTGCCCGTCGCGCTGTTCGCCTACGGGCTCTGGCGTCGCGGGGCGCCGATCGCGGGCCCGACGAGCGGGGCGACGAGCCAGGCGCGCAGCGCGGCGCTGGCGATGAGCCTCGATCATGACAGCGGCGAGATGGATGGCGAGGTGCTCGCCGGACCCTTCGCCGGCCGGCGCCTTTCCACCCTCTCGCTCGCCGAGATCGAGGCGCTGATGACGGCCTTCGACGCGGCGGGGGACAGCGACAGCCTCGCCCTGCTCGTCGCCTATCTGGAACGTCGGCGCGACGCCGCGGAGGCCGGACCGGAGCGCGAGCCCACTCCGCCGCCCCCCGACGCAGGCCATATGACCGACGCCGACGCCTATCGCATACTCGGCCTCGCACCCGGGGCCAGTGTCGAGGAGGTGCGGGAGGCCTATCGCCGGCTGATCCGGCGGGTCCATCCCGATCTTGGCGGCACCAGCGCGCTGGCCGCCCTGCTCAACGCCGCGAAGCAGCGGCTCGATCCGAATTGACCGCTTCGCGCCGTCAGCGGACCCTGGTGATGTCGCCCGGCGCCACCTGCTCGCCGCCTTCGAGGACCAACCTCGCGGCCCCTCGTCGTCGAGCCGCACCTCGGACACTTTCGCATAGACCTGGCCCTGCTGGGTATCGAGCAGGGTCTCGCCGGAATAGCTTTCGAGCGAGAAGGAATAGAGCCCGTTCGCCACCGGCGCGCCGAGGCTGTCGGTGCCGTCCCAGGTCACCGCGCGGCTGGTCGGCACCACCGTCTGGCGATCGACGACCTGGCCGAAGTCGTTCTTGACCACCAGCTGCGCGGAATCCGCGTCGTCCTTCGGCGTCACGGTGATCTCGATCGGATCGCCGGTGAAGCTGGCGCTGGCCGGCGCCAGCACCTCCTTGCCGATCCAGGCGGCGTAGCCGTCGGCGCCGGTGCCGGCCAGCGCGTCGAGGATCGAATCGAGCCGGGTGTTCGAGCCGATCTGCTGCTCGACGCTGGAAAAGGCGGCGAGCTGGGCGACGAACTCGGTCGATTCCATCGGCTGCAGCGGGTCCTGGTTCTTCATCTGCGTGGTCAACAGCTTCAGGAACGTGTCGAAGTCACCGGTCAGCGCGGAAGTCGCGCCGTCGGTCTCCTCCTCCTTCGTCGCGCTGGTCTTGGCGGTCGCGCCGGGGGTGGCCGCCTTGGTCGAAGTCACATCCATCTGCGTCTCCCTCGGGGTTCAGAGTCGGATATCGAGCGTGCCGCTCGGCGCGGCGCGCGTGGGAGCGGGCGTGCGCGCCGCGCTCGGGACTTGCTCGCCGCCAAAGGTGAAGCTCCGCGCCTCGGCCGGCCGTTCGCCGTCGCGCGCGGTGTTCTGGCCGCCGGTGGCGAAATCGAGCGTCACGGACTCGTAGCCGGCGGCGTTCAGGTCGCGGGTCAGGGTTTCCGCGTGCCGGCGCAGGAAGTCATGGGTTTCCGGCCGCTCGGCCAGCACCGTCGCCTGCAGGCCGCCCTGCTCGGTCGGCGTCAGGTGGATATGCACGCGGCCGAGCTCCGGCGGGTCGAGGCGGATCTCGACCGAGCCGCTGGTCGCCGTGCTGACCGCGAGCGTGATCTGCTGCGTCACCTCGCGCGGGGCGATATGGACGGCCGGGGCCGCTTCGCGGGCCGGCGCCGTCGCCTGCGCGGCGAGCCGCCATTCGGGGGCCGCGACCGCGCTCGGGGCGATAGTCACGTCCCGCGGCTTGGTGGTGGCGGGCGCATCGGCTGGCCTGTCGGGCGCCGCGGCGGCTTCGGAGGACGCGGTTCCATCGGCCGGCGCCGCTGCGGCCGCGCGGCCTTCAGGCTCTCGCGCGACCTCCGAAGGCTTGGCCGGGGGCGCGGGGGGCGTGGCCGCGGCCGTCTCGGTCTTGGCTTCCGCCGGCGCGGCGCCTTCGGGCAAGGGCGCCGCGGCCTCCGCCTCCGTCGAAGGCGGTGCGCCCGCCGCGGTCAGCTCCGCCGGTTTGACGGCGGCGACGCTGGCATCCGACGCGGCCTCGGACGCGATTTCGGGCACGGGCACGACAATGGGCGGGGCGATCGCGAGACCAGGGGTCGCGGCCGGCGCCGCGTCGGGAGCCACCGCCGCGGGAGCGGTGGCATCGGACGCGGGCGGCTCCCTGACCACTTCGGAGACCGGAGCGGCGGCGGCGGTCACAGGCGCGGCGGCCTCCGCCACCTCCAGAACGGCTTCGAACGCCTTGGTCGCGCTCTTCTTTCGGCTCTTGTCTTTCTCGCGAGTCTCGTCCGATCCCGCTTCCTCGGCCGGCGCGTCGGCCGCGGCGGCCTCGTCGGTGTCATCCTTCGCGGCGGCGGCGCGGCCGGCGCTCGGGGCGGGCGCGGACGCGCGGGGTCCGGCGGCGGCCAGGTCCGGGAGGATCATGCAAGCTCCGAGGGAACGAGGAACATCGCGCCGTTATTCGCGGAAAGCATTACGGAATTATTTACCGCGTCCGCCCATAGATCGGCCTGAGCGACAGCCTTCGCGGAGGTTTCAATGGACCTGCCCCCTCTCGGCCCCAACGCGGCGCCCCTTGCCGCGAAGGCGGCGAAGCCCGCCGAGAAGGATCCGGACGCGCCGGCGCGGGCGGCGGCCAAGGCGTTCGAGGCGACCTTCCTCGCGGAGATGCTGAAGGATACCGGGCTCAATGCCATGCCGACCGAACTCGGTGGCGGCGGCGCGGGCGAAGAGGCCTTCTCCGGCTTTCTCACCACCGAATATGCCCGCCTGATGTCCGAGCGCGGCGGGATCGGGCTCGCCGAACAGATCTTCGAAACCCTCAAGCAGAAAGCTCCGGGACCATGATCGCCAATATCCTGAACTCCGCGCGCTACGAGCGTGTGCTGAAACTGCTCGATCAGGAGCGCAAGGTGATCCTGAACGGCCCGTTGGCCGAACTGCCGGCCCTGGTCGAGCGGCGCGAGGCGGCGATGGCCGAGATCCTCGAATCCGAAGGCGCCCTGCCCGAGGCCTTTCTCACCGCGCTGAAGGCCAAGGCCGAGCGCAACAGCCGCCTGCTGCTCGCCAGCCTCGCCGGAGTGCGTTCCGCCGGGGAAGAGATCAGCCGCATCTCCGCCGCGCATGACAAATTGCGAACCTACTCGCCGAACGGTCATCCGGTCGAGGTTCGCCAGCCGACCGTCACCCGCGACAAGCGCGCCTGACCCGGGCGGCCGCCTCCCTCCGGATCGCCGCTCGACGACCCCTGTTCGGCCGGCGCCCGCGCCGCTATCTATCGGCCGTCCACCCGCGGAGGCGCCGAAGATGACCCATCCCGTCCTTGTTCCCGCGTCGGTCGCGGTCGTCACCGGCGCCGCGTCGGGCATCGGCCTCGCCGCCGCCCGGGCCTTCGCCGAACGCGGCCTCGCCGTCTGCCTCGCCGACCTGCCCGGTCCCGCGCTCGACGCCGCGGCCCGCGCGGTGGCGGACGCCGGCGCCCGCGACACGCTCGCCGTGCCGACCGACGTTTCTCGCGTCGAGGACCTCGCGGCGCTCGAGGCCGCGGTCCGGTCACGCTTCGGCGGGACGGACCTCCTGATGAACAACGCCGGTATCCAGCCGGGCAGCGCGATCTTCGGCCCGGTCGAGAACTGGCACCGGGTGTTCGAGGTCAACCTCTGGGGCGTGATCCACGGCGCCCGGACCTTCGCCCCGGGCATGATCGCCAGCGGCCGGCCCGGCCTCATCATCAACACCGGCTCGAAGCAGGGCATCACCACGCCGCCGGGCGATCCGGCCTACAATGTCGCGAAGGCGGGGGTGAAGGTGTTCACCGAGGCGTTGCAGCACGAGTTGCGGGGCATGCCGGACTGCGCGATCCGCGCGCATCTGCTGATCCCGGGCTTCGTTTTCACCGGACTGACGGCCGGCGGGCGGACCGAGAAGCCGGCCGGCGCCTGGACCCCGGAGCAGACGGTGGATTTCATGCTCCAGAGCCTCGACCGGGGCGATTTCTACATCCTTTGCCCCGATAACGACGTGCCGCGCGCGCTCGACGAGAAGCGTATCGCCTGGGCGGCCGGCGACATCATCGAGAACCGCCCGCCGCTCTCGCGCTGGGACCCGGATTTCGCCAGGGCTTTCGCCGCCTATCTCGAAGCCTGACAAAAAAAGGCCGGGAAGAGGCCCGGCCGTTCAGTTGCGATGAAATCGTCGCGGCGGGCCGGCGCGTCAGATGCGCGCCTTGCCCACCAGCTTCCAGAGGCCGGGCACCAGCAGCGCCGCGAGTCCGAGCTTGATCGCGTCGCCGATCAGGAACGGCGTCAGGCCCCAGCTCAGCGTCTGGTCCCAGACCGAGGCGTATTTCGCCGGGTCGAACAAGCCGCCCGCGACGAGATAGCCGAGCCAGAGCAGACCCGGCACATAGATAAGCGCGTTGCCGGCGAGCAGCGCCAGCGCCATGCCGCCGACGCTCCGGTCCCAACCACGCCGCGCGGCGAAGCCGAGGGCGAGGGTCGCGAGCACATAGCCGACGAGATAGCCGCCGGTGGCGCCCATCATGTAGGTGAGCCCGTACTTCTCGGCCGAGGAGTTCTGAAAGACGTCGAAGCCGAGCGCGCCGATCAGCATCCAGCCGAGCATGGTGGCGAGCCCGAGGCGCGGGCCATAGGCGGCGCCGATGGTCAGCACGGCAAAGGTGCCGAGGCTGATCGCCACCGGCGACGGCCAGACCGGAACCTTGATCTTGGCCGAGATCGCCAGAGCGGCGATGCCGAGCACCACGAGGACCGCCCGCTTCACCCAGAGCGCCGCGCCCTCGGCCTCCCAGAAGGTCTCGGCGAGGACGGGTTTGCCAAACGCGGGTTGGGAGGCGATCATGGCCATGCGGATCCTCTCAATCACGGATTTTCGCGGTTGCGAACTCTGTGTTTCGTGATGCCCCAATCGTCCCACCCTGTCCAGCCGGCCGATAGTCGGTAACCATCGCATAGTCCTTGCGCGGCCCGACCACGCGCCATTCCGCCCGCCAGTTCGGCCAGCCGCGAAAGTCGTAGCGGACGGAATACTGGTCCGGATCGCAGAAATGCTCGGCCGAGGGCGTGGGATCATCGGCCGGAAAGCGGTGGAAGAAGCGCCCGTCCTGGAACCAGACCTCGATCATGTCGCCGCCGCCCTCGCGCCAGGAGTAGGATCGGCTGGCCGTCATCGGCGCCGCCGCCCCGAGCCGCAGCTCCCCCGTCTCGGCATAGGCGAGGCCGCCCGGCTCGCGGTCAAACCGCGCCGCGCCGCGGAACGCGCCCTCGGCTCCGGCGCGCAGGTCGTCGATCCGCCGCTCGATCCGCCAGAGGCCGGCGAAGGCCATGAGCCGCATCTTGCCCGCCCCATTCGCTTGTGCCGACCGGTGGCAAAGTCTATCAGACGCCTCCGCACCCTCAACCGCGAAAGGCCCGGCGCCCATGATCCCGCGTTATTCCCGCCCCGAGATGGTCGCGATCTGGTCGCCCGAAACCCGCTTCCGCGTCTGGTTCGAGATCGAGGCGCATGCCTGCGACGCGCAGGCCCAGCTCGGCGTCATCCCGAAATCCGCGGCGGAGGCGATCTGGAAGGCGCGGGAGGCGACTTTCGACGTGGCGCGGATCGACGAGATCGAGGCGGTGACGAAGCATGACGTCATCGCCTTCCTGACCCATCTCGGCGAGATCGTCGGCGAGGAGTCGCGCTTCACCCATCAGGGCATGACCTCGTCGGACGTGCTTGACACCTGCCTCAACGTCCAGCTGACGCGGGCGGCGGACATCCTGCTCGCCGATCTCGACGCGCTGCTCGCCGCGCTGAAACGCCGGGCCTATGAGCACAAGGACACGGTCTGCATCGGCCGCAGCCACGGCATCCATGCCGAGCCGGTGACCTTCGGGCTGAAGATGGCCGAAGCCTATGCCGAGATGAGCCGCAACCGCGCCCGTCTCGTCAATGCGCGCTACGAGGTGGCGACCTGCGCCATCTCGGGCGCGGTCGGGACCTTCGCCAATATCGACCCTTACGTGGAGCGGCACGTGGCCGAGGCGCTCGGCCTGCGCCCCGAGCCGGTCTCGACCCAGGTCATCCCGCGCGACCGGCATGCGATGTTCTTCGCCACGCTCGGCGTGATCGCCAGCTCGATCGAACGGATCGCAATCGAGATCCGCCACCTGCAGCGCACCGAGGTGCTGGAGGTCGAGGAATATTTCTCGCCCGGCCAGAAGGGGTCCTCGGCGATGCCGCACAAGCGCAACCCGGTGCTGACCGAGAACCTGACCGGGTTGGCGCGGCTGGTGCGGATGGCGGTAGTGCCGGCGATGGAGAATGTGGCGCTCTGGCACGAGCGCGACATCTCGCATTCCTCGGTCGAGCGCATGATCGGCCCGGACGCGACCATCACCCTCGATTTCGCGCTCGCCCGGCTGACCGGCGTCATCGACAAGCTCGTCGTCTATCCGGGCAACATGCTGGCCAACATGAACAAGTTCCGCGGCCTGATCCACTCGCAACGCGTCCTGCTCGCCCTGACCCAGAAGGGCCTCAGCCGCGAGGCATCCTACGCCGCCGTCCAGCGCAACGCGATGAAGGTCTGGGAGGATGGCGCGGATTTCGAGACCGAGCTCCTCGCCGACCCGGAGGTGCGCGCCGCGCTCAGCCCCGAGGAAATCGCCGAAAAGTTCGATCTCGGCTATCACACGAAGCATGTGGACACGATCTTCGCCCGTGTGTTCGGCGACTGAACGCGGGTCGGGCCGCGCGCGACGTCGCAGCGTCCCCTTCACGAGATCGACCGTCTGCGAGATCGTGACGGGCGTGCCCCGACGGGGCGCGTCCGCCCCGATTGAGAGCTCCCGGAAGGACGGATCGTCAGATGCGATCACCCTGAACGCCGGCGCGCCGGCTTGATGCCCGGGGCATGTGCGCTAGGGTCTGGCCCCATAAACGGGGTTCCCTCTTCTGGGCGCTTCTGATTCACTCTTCCGAAAGGGAGGGTTGGATGAGGCGTCACGAGTTGAGCGACGAGGAGTGGGCGATCATCGAGCCGCTGCTGCCGAACAAGCCT
>JBGAJI010000043.1:0-24601 GCA_044225035.1 Amaricoccus sp.
CCATGACAGGCCTCGGCCTTGTCCGGTGCGATCTCGCTGAGCTCCTGGTTCTCGAATGCCACGACATCCTCCATCCGGTAGATGACGAGGCGTCCGATCTTGATGAAGCGCGGCCCTTCACCAAGGGAGCGCCAGTATTCGAGGGTCCTGTGACTGATCCTCCATCGTGCTGCCAGCTCAATTTGGGTCAGACGTGTGTCAAACATTTTCGTTTCCTTTCGTGCGATCTCAACTTCCGCAACGCAAATTCCCTGCGCGTCCAACACGATGCTTCGCGCAGGGTTTTGCTGACAATGCCCGCGCCGGATTCAGCGCCCGGCCTTTATCTCCTCCAAGTCGCGAAGCTCTTGATTTTCGAACGCCAGCACATCTTCGAGGCGGTAGATCACGCGTCCGCCGAGCTTCATGAAGCTCGGTCCTTCGCCGCACCACCGCCACCGCTCGAGTGTCCTCGGGCTAATTCTCCATCGGGCAGCCAGATCGATTTGACTGAGGCAAATTTCTCGCATTTTCGTTTCCTTTCGAACGACCTCCGTGGTCGCACGACAACGAATGCGTAGAAGGAAAACGTATTCAAGTCAGTGTGTTGCGGGAAACTGCGCGTTGCAGGAGGGGCCCGCCGGACGGTCAGCGCAGCAGCGAGTTTCAGGCCAAGGCCATGCCAGATCACGCAATTTCCGTCAGAACATCGCAAGACACGTTAACCTGCCGGAGCTTCCTCAGGGGTCACAGGAGACGGTCCAGTTGTAAGCCCACTCCCTCCGCCAGCACCAGTGATGGCCCCATATTCCCGCCGGTCGCCGCGCGTCCCCGCGCGGGATGGACATCGCCGCCATGGGCGGCGTCAGGCTCGGCGGGCGTCGAATTCAGCCAGAACACCCATCGCCTCGGCGACGCGGCGCATGTCCTCTTCCCGAAGCACCCGCTTCGGGCCACGCAGGACGATGCCCCAATTGGCTCCGTGATCGCGCGTCAGCCGCAGTTCGCCGAGAAGCGGCCTGATCGGGGCCGGCCTGGCGGCTTTCAGATAGTCCACATCCACGCGGTACGGATTGAAATCCATCGCCTGTTCAAAGCGATACGGCGCGTCCGAGGTGACGCGGCCGATCGTGGTGAACGCCTGCACGGGCGCGCCTTCACCCATGCCCTCGCGCGGAGAGTAGTAGACGATCCAGTCGCCTTTCCTGAGGGACTTCACCGCGATGTGCTTGCCATGCCCAAGTTGGGCAAAGCCGCCGTCACGACCTCCGCGCGCGTGCTCCGCCGATGCGACACCCATCCAGAAAGTCATGATCCACTCCCTCCGCGCCCGTTGAAACCGACCAGATCAGGATTTCACGATCGTATGGGCGGTTATGGAATAGCCGAACGGATCGCGGAACGCGAAATAGCGGCCGAACGGCCCGTCCTTCGGAGCGAATTCGATTTCGACGCCTTGATCGACGAGATGGTCGTGCAGCGCATCCGCGTCGTCACAGCCGAACCAGATGGCAATGCCCCGGCCCAGATTGTCGGCCGCGCCCAGATCGATGACCGGCGTACGGACTGCGAACGGAACCGGCTTCGTATCGAACACGACGGCTCCCGGCGGGCTCATCGGCGCGGGCCGGAGCCCGACGACCTGCGTGTAGAAGGCGCGCGCGGCGTCCACGTCCTTGACCTGAATGCCAATGAAATCGGGGCCGATCAGATGCGGCATGGCTGGGTTTCCCTGGATTGCTGGATTTGATAGTGTCAGGGCGCTTATATAATGTAAGGGCCCTGACATGTCAATGCGAGTTCGCTGATGGACGACCCCTATGCGACGATCGGCTTCGCGCTGAAGCAGGCGCAACAGGCGCTCCGGACGCGTATGGACGCGGAATTGCGTCGGATCGGCCTGACCACGCCGCAATACGCGGTGCTCGCCTGCCTGAAGGTCGAACCGGGAGCTTCGAACGCCGCGCTGGCGCGCCAAGCCTTTGTCACGCCGCAGACAATGCAGGCGATTCTCGTCACGCTCGAGAAGTCTGGCTTCATCGAGCGTACGCCGCATCCGGACCACGGGCGCGTCCAGAAGACCGAGTTGACCTCTTCGGGCGCCCAGGCCCTGGAGGCGGCCTCCGCGATCGTCGCAGATGCTGAAAGGCGCCTCGTCGACGCCGCGGCGCCGCTCGGTCCCGAGGTTGTCGCATCCATGCTGACGCGGCTGGCAAATGCCCTCCGATAGGGGGAAGATTTCCCGATTGCCGAGCAAGAGCGACTGTTGCCGAGATTTGGTCCAGCCGTTACGCAGGATGGACGACCGGGAAGATCAAGGGAGCAACTGTCCGCCGATGATCGACGATCTGCGCCGGGCGATCCACGCGCGCCGCGAGGCGCTGATCGCCTTGACCCAGGCGCTGATCCGGGTGCCGACGGTCAATCCCCCCGGCGAGAACTACCGCGAGGCCTGCGAGGTCGTCGCCCGCCACCTCGCAGGCCTCGGCTTCGAGACGCGGTTCCTGCGGGCCACCGGAACCCCGGGCGACGGCGACCGCTATCCCCGCTGGAACCTCCTTGCCCGCCGGGAGGGTGCGCGCCCCGGCCGATCGGTGCATTTCAACGGCCATATCGACGTGGTCGAAGTGGGCCACGGCTGGACCGTCGACCCCTTTGGCGGCGACCTCGTCGACGGCCGGGTTTATGGCCGCGGCGCCTGTGACATGAAGGGCGGGATCGCCACCGCGATCATCGCCGCCGAGGCCTTCCTGTCGATCCGCCCCGACCATGCCGGCGCCATCGAATTCTCCGCCACCGCCGACGAGGAGACCGGCGGCTATGGCGGCGTCGCCTGGCTGGCCGAGCAGGGCGCCTTCGCCGGGGTGGACGCCGTCATCATCCCCGAGCCCTTGAACAAGGATCGCGTCTGCCTCGGCCATCGCGGGGTCTGGTGGGCCGAGGTCGAGACCTTCGGCCGCATCGCGCATGGCTCGATGCCCTTCCTCGGCGATTGCGCCGCCCGGCACATGGGCGCCGTGCTGGCCGAGATGGAGGAGACCCTGTTCCCCGCGCTGGCCAACCGCCGAACCGCGATGCCGGTGGTGCCGCCGGCCGCCCGCGCCTCGACGCTCAACATCAATTCGCTGCATGGCGGGCAGGCGGAGCCGGAGCCGGACTTTACCGGCTGGCCCGCGCCGGTGGTGCCGGATCGCTGCCGCATGGTGATCGACCGCCGCTTCCTCGTCGAGGAGGATATCGCCGAGGTGAAGGCCGAGTTTCGCGCCATGCTCGATCGCGCCACCCGCCGCCGGCCCTTCGACTATGCGCTGCGCGACATGCACGAGGTCTTGCCGACCATGGCCGACCGCGACGCGCCGGTGGTGGTCGCGGTCAGCCGCGCGGTCGAGCGCGCGCTGGGCCGTCCCGCCGAGCATGTGGTCTCGCCCGGCACCTACGACCAGAAGCATATCGACCGGATCGGGCGCCTGCGAAATTGTATCGCCTACGGGCCGGGCATACTGGACCTCGCGCATCAACCGGACGAATATGTCGGCGTGGACGACATGCTCGACGCGGCGCTGGCGATGAGTCTGGCGCTCGCCGATCTTCTCGAAGCCGAAACGGGTTAGACAAGAAATCTCATCTGGCCCGAAGGCGGTCTCGGGCGGAGAAAGGGACGGAAATGGGGCGATCGCTCTTTGGTCTGGCACTCGGTCTGCTGCTCGCCGCCGGCATGGCGGCGGCGGCACCGCGCACCGACATCGTGGTCGGCATGCAACTCGAGCCGCCGCATCTCGACCCGACGGCGGGCGCCGCCGCCGCGATCGACGAGGTGACCTATGCCAATATCTTCGAGGGGCTGACGCGCTTCGGTCCCGAGGGGCAGGTGCTGCCCGACCTCGCCGAGAGCTGGTCGGTCGCCCCGGACGGGCTCAGTTGGGAATTCACCCTGCGCGAGGGCGTGACCTTCCACGACGGCACCCCCTTCACCGCCGAGGACGTGGTCTTTTCCTTCGAGCGCGCCATGGCCGACGATTCCACCAACGCGCAGAAGGCCCTGTTCGCCGGTATCAATTCGGTTAACGTGATCGAGGACAACGCCGTCGAGATCGGGCTCGACGCGCCAAAGGCGACGCTGCTCTCCAACCTTGCCTGGGGCGACGTGGCCATCGTCTCGCCGGCCAGCGCCGACAACAACAAGACCCATCCGGTGGGGACCGGCCCGTTCAAATTCTCGAACTGGGTGCAGGGCGACCGGATCGAACTGGTGAAGAACCCGGACTACTGGGGCCAGCCGGCGAAGCTCGACAAGGTGACGTTCAAGTTCATCTCCGACCCGACGGCCGCCTATGCCGCGATGATGGCCGGCGACATCGACGCCTATCCCGTCTTCCCGGCGCCGGAGAATCTCGCGCAATTCGCCGCCGATCCGCGCTTCTCCGTCATCGTCGGCACCACCGAGGGCGAGACGATCCTCGCCATGAACAATGCGCGCGCACCCTTCAACGACATCCGCGTGCGCGAGGCGGTCGCCCATGCCATCGACCGCGAGGCGATCATCGATGGCGCGATGTTCGGCTATGGCACCCCGATCGGCAGCCATTTCGCGCCGCATAACGCGGCCTACGAGGATCTGACCGCGCTGTCGGCCTACGATCCGGCGAAGTCGAAGGCGCTGCTGGCCGAGGCCGGCTATCCGGACGGCTTCAAGACCACGCTGACCCTGCCGCCGCCGTCCTATGCGCGCCGCGGCGGCGAGATCGTCGCCTCGCAGCTGCGCGCGGTCGGCATCGTGCCCGAGATCGTCAATGTCGAATGGGCGCAATGGCTGGAGCAGGTGTTCAAGAACAAGGACTTCGGCCTGACCATCGTCAGCCATACCGAGCCGATGGATATCGAGATCTACGCCCGCGACGACTATTACTTCGGCTACCACGACCCTGTCATGAAATCGCTGATCTGGGGCCTCGACCGGTTGCCGGAACAGGCGGACCGCGACGAGGTGTTGCGCGCCGCGCAGGAACGGATCGCCAGCCGCTATGTCAACGGCTTCCTGTTTCAGTTGCCGAAGACCGGTGTCGCGGACGCGCGCATCGAGGGCCTGTGGGTGAACGCGCCCACCCAGGCGAACGACATGACGGCGGTCTATTGGCGCGAGTAGGGCCGACCGCGATGGCGCCGGGCGGAGCGGAGGCCTCTCCGAGCGTGGGACACTTGCGTTCGGCCTTCTACGCGTCGTTGCTGGTCGGCATCTGCGTCTGGATCGCGACCACCGGGCATCATCCGATGCTGCGCATCCTGCTGGCCGCCGATGTGTTCTTCGCGCTTTTCATCGGGCTCGTCCTTCGCCTTGCCTTCCGCGCCTCGAGCGAGCATCTGCGCAGCCATGTCGTCGTTCCGCGCCGCGGCGCCGCGATGGTGCTGTCGCTGGCCGCCTTCGCCGTGGTTCTGAGCCTCGTCGCGATCTTCACCCTGCTGAACCATCCGCGCGACGAGGGCTGGCTGTTTCCGATCGTCGCGGTCGCGAGCGTGCCGCTGAGTTTCGCGATGCTGCACACGATCGCCGCCTTCAATTACGCCCGGATCTACTACGCCCCGAACCGCCGGGGCCAACCCACCGGCGGCCTGGTCTTTCCCGGCGAGACGGAGCCGGGGGCGCCGGATTTTCTCTATTACGCCTTTTCCGTCGGCATGTCGTTTTCCGCCTCGGACGTGGTGGCGAAGACCCAGCGGATGCGCATGGCCACGCTGTCGCACGCGCTTTTCGCCTTCATCTTCAATACGTCGCTGATCGCGCTGGCGGTGAACGCCGCGATGACCTTCACGAGTTGAGCCCGCCATGATGCATCTGCACCGTCACGGCCGGTTCTATCTGGCCCTGGCCGCCGCCGGCGCCGTCTTTCTGCTCGCCGGCCAGCTGGCGCCGGGGTTCGATCCTGCGTTCCGCGCATTGCTCGCCGGGGACGTGTTCTTCGGCGTCTTTTTCGCCCTGATGGCGGTGTTGGCCTACCGGATCGAGCCGGAGGGCCTGCGCCGACGCGCCGCCGTCGAGGACGAGGGCTGGCCGCTGATCCTCGCGCTGACCGCCGCCGCCGCCGGCTTCGGCCTCGCCGCGACCTTCGTCGTCATCAACGATGGCCCGGAAAAATCGGCCAGCGTGATCGTCCTCGCACTGGCCAGCGTTCCGGTCAGCTGGGCCATGGTTCATACGCTGGTCGCCTTCCACTATGCCAATCTCTATTATGCCCCCGGCGAGGATGGCGACGCGGACGGGCTGGAGTTTCCCGGCGGCGACAAGGAACCGGGGATGCTGGAGTTTCTCTACTACTCCTTCGTGGTCGGCATGACGGCGCAGGTCTCGGACGTCTGCGTCTCGTCCCATGCGCAGCGCAAGGCGACGCTGGTCCATGGCGTCGCCTCCTTCTTCTACAACACCGTTCTGATCGCGCTCGCCGTCAACGCCGCGATCAGCATCGCGGGCTGACCCCTTGGCCCGCTATCTCCTCGCGCGCCTCGTCTCGCTCGGCCTCAGCCTCGTCGTGGCGAGCCTCGTCATCTTCGTCGTGCTGAACATCGTGCCGGGCGATCCCGCGGCCTACATGCTCGGGATGAACGCGAGCCCGGACACCGTCGCGGCACTACGGATCGAGCTCGGCCTCGACGCGGGTCCGGCGACCCGCTATCTCGACTGGATCGCCGGCATGGCGCGCGGCGACTTCGGCACCTCCTACACCTATCGCGCACCGGTGGCGAAGATGATCGCCGATCGGGTCGGGGTGTCGCTGCCGCTCGCGCTCTACGCGCTGGCGCTGTCGACGCTGGTCGCCTTTCCGGCCGGCATTCTCGCCGCGGCGCGGCGGGGTAGGGCCACGGACGCGGCGGTGATGGGCGCGACGCAGCTCGGGGTCGCGGTGCCGAACTTCTGGTTCGCCATGCTGCTGTCGCTGGTCTTCGCGGTGAACCTGAAATGGTTCTCGGCCGGTGGCTTCCCCGGCTGGGGCGGCGGTGTCTTGCCGGCGCTGAAGGCGCTGACCCTGCCGGCGATCGCGCTGGCGCTGCCACAGGCGTCGATCCTCACGCGGGTCATGCGCTCGGCGCTGATCGACACGCTCGGCGAGGATTTCATCCGCACCGCCCGCGCCAAGGGCCTCTCCCCCGGCCAGGCGCTGCTTCGCCACGCGCTGCGCAATGCGATGATCCCGGTGCTGACCATCATCGGCCTGCAATTTTCCTTCCTGCTGGCCGGGGCGATCATCATCGAGCAGGTGTTCTTCCTGCCCGGCCTCGGCCGCCTCGTCTTCCAGGCGATCAGCCAGCGCGACCTGATCGTCGTGCAATCGGTCGTCATGCTGCTGGTCTGCGCGGTGATCCTCGTCACCTTCGTCGTCGATCTCGCCTACGCGCTGGTCGATCCCCGCCTGCGGCGCCGCTGATGCGCCGGCTGCTTCCCGGCGCGGCGCTGTGCGGCGCCTTCGCGGCGCTGGCGCTCCTGTCGCTGGTCTGGACGCCCTACGACGTCGCCGCCCTCGACATCGCGGCGAAGCTTCAGCCGCCATCCGCCGCGCACTGGCTCGGCACCGATCACTACGGCCGCGACGTGCTCTCGATGATCATGGTCGGCGCGCGCGTCTCGCTGGCCGTGGCACTGGTCGCGGTCGGCATCGGCATGGGGGTGGGCGTACCGCTCGGCCTGATCGCCGCCGCGCGGAGCGGCGGGTTGCTCGACGAGGCGATCATGCGGGTGAACGATCTCGTCTTCGCCTTTCCCGCGCTGCTGATCGCCATCATGATCACCGCCGTTTTCGGGCCCTCGGCGCTCAACGCGATCCTCGCCATCGGCATCTTCAATATCCCGGTCTTCGCCCGCCTGACCCGCGGCGCGGCGCTCAGCCTCTGGACCCGCGATTTCGTGCTGGCCGCGCGGGTGGCGGGGAAGGGGGCCGCGCGCATCTCGCTCGAACATATCCTGCCGAACCTCGCCAGCCTCTTGATCGTGCAGGGCACCATCCAGTTCTCGCTCGGCATCCTCGCCGAGGCGGCGCTCGCCTATGTCGGGCTCGGGGCGCAGCCGCCCACACCCTCCTGGGGCCGCATGCTGGCCGAGAGCCAGACGATGATCGCCTTCGCCCCCCGGCTCGCGCTGGCGCCGGGGCTCGCCATCGTGCTGACCGTGCTGGGGCTCAATCTCCTCGGCGACGCCCTGCGCGACCTGCTCGACCCGCGGCTGCGGCGGGCGCGGGCATGAGCCTGCTCGACGTCGAGGCGCTGTCGCTGACTATTCGCGGCGCGCCGATCCTCAGCGACGTGGCGCTCTTCCTTGGCGCGGGCGAGGTGTTGGGCGTGGTTGGCGAGAGCGGCTCGGGGAAATCCATGACCGCGCAGGCGATCATGGGCCTGCTGCCCCACGGGGCCGAGGTGTCGGGCCGCGTCCTGCTCCACGGCGCCGAACTGCCGACGCGCTCGGACCGGGCGATGCGTGCGATCCGCGGGCGCGACATCGGCATGATCTTTCAGGAGCCGATGACCGCGCTCAATCCGCTGCACACCATCGGCGACCAGGTGGCCGAGACGGCGCGCATCCATGGCGGCGTCGGCCGCGGGCAGGCGCGCGACATCGCCCGCGCGACCCTGGCCCGCGTCGGCCTGCCGGAGGAACGCGTGCCCGCCGCGCGCTATCCGCACGAACTCTCGGGCGGCCAGCGCCAGCGGGTCGGCATTGCCATGGCGATCGCGCTCCGCCCGAAGCTCCTGATCGCCGACGAGCCGACGACCGCGCTCGACGTCACGACCCAGGCTCTGGTGCTCGACCTCCTCGCCCGGCTGGTGCGCGAGGACGGCATGGGCTGCCTGCTCATCAGCCACGATCTCGCCGTGGTCTCGGGCCTCGCCGACCGGCTCGCCATCATGACCGAGGGGCGGGTGGTCGAGGAGGGGCCGGCGGCCGAGGTCCTGCGCGAGCGCCGCCATCCCTATACCCGCGCGCTCTTCGCCGCCTCGGCCCACCGTCCGGCGCGGGCGGCGCGCGCGCCGGGACCGCCGCTGCTCGAAGCAGCGGAGCTGACGCGGGATTATCCGGCGCACCGCGGTCTTTTCGCAGCGCCGGGCGTGTTCCGCGCGGTCGATCGCGTCGGCTTCACCCTCCATCGGGGCGAGAGCCTCGGGCTCGTCGGCGAGAGCGGCTGCGGCAAGTCCACGCTCGCGCGGGCGATCCTCGGGCTCGAACCGACGCAAGGGGGCTCGGTCACGCTCGACGGCGCGACGGTGACGGCGCATGCCCCGCGGGCGGTCCGGGCGCGGATGCAGGCGGTGTTCCAGGATCCTTACGGCAGCTTCAACCCGCGTCACCGGGTCGCGCGCCTGACTACCGAGCCTTTCCACCTGCTCGACCGGCCGCCCAAAGGCGCGGACCGGTGCGAGGCGGTGGCACGGGCGCTGACCGACGTCGGCCTGCGGCCCGAGGACGCGGAGAAATACATCCACGAATTTTCCGGTGGCCAGCGCCAGCGGCTCGCCATCGCCCGGGCGCTCATCATCCGGCCGGATCTCATCATCCTCGACGAAGCGGTCTCCGCGCTCGACGTGCGCGTCCGGGCGCGGGTGCTCGACCTCTTGGCCGACCTTTCGGCCCGCTACGGATTGAGCTATCTCTTCGTCAGCCACGACCTCGCCGTGGTGCGGGCGATCACGGATCGGGTGATGGTGATGAAGGCGGGCGAGATCGTCGAGACCGGACCGACCGAGGCGGTTTTCACCGCGCCGCGCCATCCCTATACCCGCGCGCTGCTCGACGCCTCGCCGGTACTGGAGATCCCCGCATGACCACCTCCGGCCGCTGCCTGATCGGGGGCGCGCTGCGCGCGCCGGCCTCGGGCGAGACCTTCGCCGCCTTCGACCCTTCGGACGGCGCCGAGATCGGCCGCGTCGCGCGCGGCACCGCCGCCGATATCGACGCCGCGGTCGCCGCCGCGCGGGGCGCCTTCAGCGGCGCCTGGGGCCGCGCCACGGCGGCGGAGCGCGGACGGCTGCTCGCCCGGCTCGGCCGCGTAGTGGAGGACCGGGCGGAATCCCTCGCCCTGACCGAAGCGCGCGACGTCGGCAAGCCGCTGACCCAGGCCCGAGCGGATGTCCGGGCGCTGGCCCGCTATCTCGAGTTCTATGGCGGCGCGGCGGACAAGCTGCATGGCGAGACCATTCCGTTTCTCGACGGCTATACCGTCTTCACCCTGCGCGAGCCGCATGGCGTGACGGGGCATATCGTTCCCTGGAACTATCCCCTGCAGATCATCGGCCGCTCGGTGGTCGCGTCGCTGGCCGCCGGCAATGCCTGCGTGGTGAAGCCGGCCGAGGAGGCGAGCTTCGGCGTGCTCGCCTTCGCCGAACTGGCGCTCGAAACCGGGCTGCCGCCGGGGGCGCTCAATGTCGTGCCGGGACTGGGCGAGGAGGCGGGCGCCGCGCTCGCCGGTCACGCGGGCGTCGATCATCTGTCCTTCACCGGCTCGGTCGCCGTCGGGCGGCTGATCCAGGCGGCGGCGGCCGCGAATGTCCGGCCGGTGATCCTGGAGCTTGGCGGCAAGTCGCCGCAGCTCGTCTTCGCCGATGCCGACCTCGGCGCGGCGCTCAGCTTTCTGGTCAATCCCGGCATCCAGAACGCAGGCCAGACCTGTTCCGCCGCCTCGCGGATCCTCGTCCAGCGCCCGCTCTATGAGCAGGTGGTCGCCGCCATGGGCGCGCGATACGACGCGCTGGTCGCCGGACCCGCGCTCGCCGACCGCGACCTCGGTCCGCTGATCTCGGCTCGGCAGAAGGAACGGGTCGAGGGCTATCTCGCCAGGGGGACGGACCTGCGGGTCGCCGGCCGCGGCCGGATCGAGGACGACGCGCCGGCTGGCGGAAACTATGTCGCGCCGGTGCTCTTCGCCGATGTGCCGCCCGACCACGTCCTGGCGCGCGAGGAGATCTTCGGCCCGGTCCAGGTGGTGATCCCCTTCGGCGACGAGGAGGAGGCGGTCGCCATCGCCAACGGCACGGATTACGGGCTCGTCGCCTCGGTCTGGACCCGCGACGGTTCGCGCGCCCTGCGCCTCGCCCGACGGTTGCGGGCAGGGCAGGTGTTTCTCAACAATTACGGCGCGGCCGGCGGGGTCGAGCTGCCGTTCGGCGGCGTCGGCCTGTCCGGGCACGGCCGCGAGAAGGGGCTCGAGGCCCTCCACGGCTTCACCCGGCTGAAGACCGTCGCCGCGCGGCACGGCTGAGGAGGGGAGATGCGACTGGAGGGCAGGACCGCGCTCATCACCGGCGGAGGCTCCGGCTTCGGCGCCGGCATCGCGCGGAAATTCGTGGCCGAGGGCGCGAAGGTCATGATCGCCGATATCGACGCCGCCGCGGTCGAGGCGATGGCGGGTGTGCTCGGCGTCGCCTTCGTCGTCGCCGACGTGTCGCTCGACGACGGCGTGGCGCATATGGCGCTGGCGGCCGAGGCCGCGCTGGGGCCGCTCGACATCCTCGTGAACAACGCCGGGGTCACCCATCTGCCCGCCGCGCTGGAAACGGTGAGCGAGGAGGATTTCGACCGGGTGCTCAGGGTCAATGCGAAGTCGGTCTATCTGACCGCGCGGCATCTCGTGCCCGGGATGAAGGCGCGGGGCGCGGGCGTGATCCTCAACATCGCCTCGACCGCCGCGCTCAGCCCGCGGCCGCGGCTCAGCTGGTACAATGCCTCCAAGGGCTGGATGGTCACCGCGACCAAGGGCATGGCGGTCGAGCTGGCGCCCTTCGGCGTGCGGGTGAACGCGCTCTGCCCCGTCGCGGGCGAGACGCCGCTCCTGAAGTCGTTCCTCGGCGAGGATACGCCCGAGACGCGGGCCAAGTTCCTGGCGACGATCCCGCTCGGCCGCTTCTCGACACCGCAGGACATGGGCAACGCCGCCGCCTTCCTCTGTTCGGACGAGGCGGCGATGCTGACCGGCGTGGCGCTCGAGGTCGATGGGGGGCGCTGCGTATGACGGCGACCGCCGGCCGCCCGGGCCCCCGCAATCTCATCACCGACGTCGCCGGCCTGCGCGTCGGCAATGCGTCGGACGGCGCGCTGAAATCCGGGGCGACGGTGTTGACCGCCGACGCGCCCTTCGTCGCGGCCGTCGATGTGCGGGGCGGCGCGCCCGGCACGCGCGAGACCGATCTGCTGGAGCCGGGCCGGCTCGTCGAGGCGGTGGATGCGATCGTGCTCTCCGGCGGCTCGGCCTTCGGGCTCGACGCGGCGTCGGGCGTCACCGACCGGCTGCGCGCGCTCGGCCGCGGCTATCGCGTCGGCGCCGCGGTGGTGCCGATCGTGCCGGCGGCGATCCTCTTCGACCTGCTGAACGGCGGCGACAAGGATTGGCGGGACAATCCCTATCGCGCGCTCGGCGCGGCCGCCTTCGACGCGGCGGCCGAGGACTTCGCCATCGGCTCGACAGGCGCGGGGACCGGGGCGATGACCGCCACGGTAAAGGGTGGGCTCGGTTCGGCCTCGCTGGTCACCCCGGACGGCGCGACGGTCGGCGCGCTGGTCGCGGTCAACGCCTTCGGCTCGGTCACCCGTCCCGGCGGCCGCGACTTCTGGGCGGCGCCCTTCGAGATCGGCGACGAATTCGGCGGCCTGCCGCCCGTCGGCGCGCATGTGGCGCCGAGCTTTCCCGGGGCTGAACAGACCGGGCCCGCCAATCCGCGCGGCAACACCACGATCGCCATCGTCGCCACGGACGCAATGCTCGACAAGGCGGGGGCGCGGCGCATGGCGGCGGCGGCGCAGGACGGCATGGCCCGCGCCATCCATCCGTCGCACACGCCCTTCGACGGGGATCTGATCTTCGGCGTCGCCACCGGCGCCCGCCCGGCTGGCCCGGACCCGGACCCGCTCGGCATCCTCGCGCTCGGCCACGCCGCCGCGCTTTGCCTCGCCCGCGCCATCGCGCGCGGCGTCTATGCCGCGCGGCCTGCGGCGGGCGATCCGCTGCCCTGCTGGTCTCAGCTCGGCGGTTGAGCCGGGGCCTCCGGCTCGGGGCGGGCGGGGCGCAGCGCGCGTTCGACGTGACTGGTGACGCGGCTGTCGAGCGGCGTGGCGAGCTTCACCACCTTGCGATCCTGAAACGCGCCGAGCCGGCCGGTGGCGAGCAGGGCGACGCGGCCGCCGGGCTGGCGGATCGAGAGCTGGATCTCGTCGGTCGCCTGCCGCGGGATCTCGATCACCTGGCCGATCCGAAGGTCGCGCAGCGCGGAAAGGCTCAGCGCCTGCCGATGCAGCACCGCGTCGACCGCGACCGGAGCGGCGGCGGCGGTGCGGCGCATCAGCGATTTCCAGAGGTCGTTCGGCCGGTCCTTGGCCGCCCGTGCGTCGAGCTCGCGGATCGAGGCGCGGATGACGTCTAGCGCCGACAGCGGCAGGATCAGCGACAGGCCGCCCTCGCGCCCGGCCTCGCCGAGGCGGAGCGATACCTCGAACACCAGCACGTCGATGTAATCCGGCCCGAGCCGCAGCTGCGAGAGGTTCTGGCGCTGGTCGCGGATGCGCAGGCTCTTGGTCAGCGGCCGGCCGAGGCTGGCGCCGACCGCCTGGACGAAGGCACCGAGGATCGCGTCGAGATGCAGGCGGCAGAGCGCCATGTCGATCGGGGTGAAGGCCCGCGGCATGGCGCGGGGCAGGCTGCCGGGATCGCCGCCGAGCATCAGGTCGACGAGGTGATAGGCGAGTTCCGACTGGCCGGCGATCAGGCCCGGCGTATCGGCGTCCTCGATCTCGACGACGCCGAGCATGGCGGGCACCACGATGCCACCCGCCGCGTCGGCGAGGCGGGTGACCCGCGGATGGCCGGAGGTGGCGGAGATGGTGGTCTTGACCAGTGGCCGGAGCCGGTCCTCGATCCCCCGCGCGAAGCTGTCGCCGATCATGTCGGAATCGGGCAGCGGCGAACGGGCCACCCCGGAACGTCTCAGCTTCCTTGTCAGCACACTGTCCAACGGCATCGGGCTTCTCCCGCGCTCCGCGCGCAAGGGCGGAGTCTTCGGTGGCAATCCTTGAGCGGCAATTCTTGCCAAAGTCTGAAGGAAGCCCGCGCAATTCTTGACGAATGCGCCGGCGAAGCCCGGCCCCGGCGCGGCGTGGGGTAACCCGCGCTTCAGGCTTTTGCCGTTATCTCGCCGACGGGGACGAGGGGAAAGCGATGGACCGCGGCGATTCCGGCAATGTGACGATCATCAAGCGCAAGAAGGTGATGGCCGCCGGCCATCATGGCGGGGCCTGGAAAGTGGCCTATGCCGACTTCGTGACCGCGATGATGGCCTTCTTTCTGCTGATGTGGCTGCTCAGCGTCAGCGACGAGGAAACCCGCATGGGCCTCGCCGACTATTTCAGCCCGACGATCCCGATCCATTCGACGCGCGGCGGCGGCGACGGTCCGTTCGATGGCGCGAGCATGTTCAGCCAGGATGTGCTGACCCGGGACGAGACGGGCCAGAAGGGCGATCCGAAGGTGCTGGACGAGCTCGACCAGTCGGACAAGAGCCTCTGGGACCTGAGCGAGGAACTGTCGGGCGGCAGCGGCGACGCGGTCGAGGCCGACCCGCTGCTGAAGCATATCCGGACGCGGGTGACCGACGAGGGCCTGATCGTCGAGGTGTTCGACATCGAGGGTTCGCCGCTGTTCGACGGCGAGACCGCGCGGCCGAATGCGATCTTCGACCGGCTGCTCGCCATGATCGGCCGCGTGGCCGCGCGGATCGCGAACCCGATCGCCGTCACCGGCCATCTCGCCAAGGGCGATACCGGGCCGGGCCATCCCGACGCCTGGAACCTCTCGACCGACCGCGCCCAGCTGACGCGCGAGCATCTGCGGGCGGCGGGCGTCACCGACGCGCGGATCGCCCGCGTCACCGGCAAGGCGGATCGCGAGCCGGCGGCGGAGGATGGGTCCGATTCGCGCAACCGCCGGATCGAGATCACCCTCCTGCGGCGCTTCAAGCCTTGAATCGCCATTGTTTCACGGCGTTAGCGGGATCTTAAGTCCCGCCGCCGAAGGATGCGCGCGACACCATCCCTCATGGTGAGTACCGGACGCCGACCCCTCACGGACAAGGTCCTCGCGGGCCTTCACGGACAAAAGGACTGAGTTGTAATGGGTATCTCCTCATCGATGAACGCCGGCGTTTCCGGCCTCAACGCGAATGCCAACAAGCTCGGGACCATCGCCGACAATATCGCGAACTCCCAGACCAACGGCTACAAGCGGGCGGATGTCGATTTCGCCTCGATGACGGTGAACGACGCCCGGACCTCCTACGCCATCGGCGGCGGCCGCTCCTATACCGCGGGCGGCGTGACGACCACGGCGATCTTCGACATCGAGGGCAAGGGCGCGGTGCAGGGCACCGACAATGCGACGGACATCGCGATCTCCGGGCGCGGCATGCTGCCTGTGACCTCGATCGCCTCGGTCGGGCAGAACGCCTCGGACCAGGATCTGATGCTGACCTCCACCGGTTCGTTCGACATCAATTCCGACGGCTATCTCACCACCTCCAGCGGCCTCGTCCTGCTCGGATGGGCGGCGAACGCCGACGGGACGATCCCGGCGCAGCCGCGCGATTCCGCCTCTGGCCTGCGGCCGGTGCTGGTCAATCTCTCCGGCACCGCCGCGCTGCCGAGCACCGAGATCGTGGTCAACGCGAACCTGCCGGCCACCGCGACCGCCGCCGGCTCGACCGGCGACGCGCAGCCGATCAATGTCGAGTATTTCGACAATCTCGGCGCGGCGCAGACCCTTTCGATGACCTTTACCCCCACGGTTCCCGCGGCGGGCAACCCCAATTCCAACACCTGGACGCTCGATATCGTCGACCAGGCGACCGGCCTGTCGGCGGGCAGCTATCAGATCGTGTTCAGCGCCGCCTCGGGCAACGCCGGCAACATCGCCTCGGTGACGCAGACCGCAGCCGGTGCGACGCCGCCGTCGACCACCTACGACGCGGCGACCGGTGAGATGGCGTTGCAGCTCGGCGACCAGGAGATCGCGATCCAGCTCGGCTCGACGGATCCGGCGGGCGCCCATCACCTGACGCAGCTCTCCTCGACCTTCTCCTCCTCCGGCGTGACCAAGGACGGCAACGCCGCCGGCACCTTCACCGGGCTCAGCATCGACGAGAAGGGCCTGCTCAGCGCCAGCTATTCCACCGGCTTCAGCCGGGTGATCTATCAGGTGCCGGTCGCCGACGTGCCGAACCTCAATGGCCTGCGTGTGCTCGACAACCAGACCTACGCCGTGTCGAGCGAGAGCGGGCCGCTCTTTCTCTACGACGCGGGCACCGGGCCGGTCGGCAGCGTCGAGGGCTTCGCGCTGGAACAATCGACCACCGATACCGCCAACGAGCTGACGCAGCTGATCCAGACCCAGCGCGCCTATTCGTCGAACGCGAAGATCATCCAGACCGTCGACGAGATGATGCAGGAAACCACCAACCTGAAGCGCTGATCCGCCCGGCTTGACGAGAGGTTCGCCCGATGAGCATTTCCAGTGCCTTCAACAACGCCGCGTCGGGCCTCAAGGCGACCTCGCGGCTGGCCAGCACGATCTCCAACAACGTGTCGAACGCCCTGACGGCGGGCTATGCCAAGCGGACGACGAGCCTCAGCTCGTCCTCCGCCGGCGGCGTCGGCACGGGCGTGACCATCGGCGCGACGACGCGCACCGAGAGCGTCTATCTCACCACCGAGCGCCGGCTCGCCGATGCGACCCTCGCCTCGACCAGCGCCCAGTCGGACGCCTATGACCGGCTGATGACCGCCATGGGCGAGGCCGGGGTCGACGGCTCGCTGTCGGCCAATGCCACCGCGCTCGAAACCGCGCTGATGGCCGCCGTCGCCTCGCCGCAATCGACGACGATCCTGACCGAGGCGGTGGATTCCGCGCGCGATCTCGTCGGCTCGCTGAACCGGATCGCGGACGAGGCCTCGACGCTGCGGACCGAGGCCGACACGGCGATCGCCCGCCAGGTCTCGACCGTGAACGAGAACCTGCGCCGGATCGACGACCTCAACCACCGGATCCAGAATCTCGATCTGCAGGGCGTCGACACCTTGGCGCTCAAGGACGAGCGCGGCCTGCTGATCGACGAGATTTCGTCGATCATCCCGGTGCGCGCGGTCAATCGCGACGGCGGGCAGGTGGCGGTCTATACCCAGAACGGCGCCGCGCTGCTCGACGGCACGATCTGGGAGCTGAGCTTCGATCAGGCGCCGACCACCGTCACCTACGACATGACCGTCGGCAACGGGATGCTCGGCGGCCTCAAGCAGGATCAGGGCGCATTCGCCGGCCTCGTCGATATCCGCACCGGGACCGGGACGGGCGCGATGGAAGGCGGATCGCTGTCGGCGCTGTTCCAGATCCGCGACAGCCTCGTTCCCGGATTCACCGCCGAGGTCGACAGCTTTGCCACCGACCTGATCGGGCGGTTCCGCGACCTGATGCCGGCCACCGCGCTCGACAGCGCGGGCGACGGGCTTTTCGTCGATGCGACGGGCTCCGGCACCGCCGGCCTGTCGGCGCGGATCGCGGTCAACGCCGCGGCCGATCCCGATCAGGGCGGCTATGTCTGGCGGCTGCGCGACGGCCTCTCGGCGGTGACCGAGGGCACGGCCGGCGACGCCTCGGTCCTGCAGGCGATGTCGGACGCCATGGCGGCGTCGCGCCAGCCGACAGGCATGATCTCGCAGAGCGCCAGAACCAACAGCGGCACCATGGCTTCGGAGATTTCCGCCTTCTTCGCTGGCAAGGCGGCGCGCAGCGACGACGACCTCGCCTTCATCACCGCGCGGCAGGCGACGCTGTCGGAACAGGAACTGAACTACACCGGCGTCGATAGCGACAGCGAACTGGAATATCTGACCATGGTCCAGCAGGCCTATGCCGCGAATGCCAAGGTGCTGACCACGATCGACGGCCTCATGCAACTGCTGTTGGAGATGTGACAAGATGAAGATCTCCGGAACCTCCGACCTCGGCCGGCTCGCCAACATGCAGAAGCGCGCGATCGACACCCGCGCCTCGCTGAACCGCGCCGCGACCGAGATGACGACGGGCGAGAATTCCAGCCGCTACGAGGCGACGGCCGGCAACCTGACGCGGCTCTTCGCGCTGGAGCGCTCGCTCGACCGCAACGCCGTCTTCACCGAGACGATCGAACTGACCGAGATCCGGCTCGACACGATGCAGAACGGCCTCGAGCTGATGCTGAAGCCGGTCGAGGATCTGTCGGTCAATCTCGCCACCTCGGTCGGCCTCGGCGACGTCTCGACCAGCCTTCTGCATGCCAGCACCGCGCGGAACGCCTTCACCGACGCGGTCAGCGTGCTGAACACGCAGGTGCAGGGTCTGTCGCTGTTCGCCGGCACCGCGACCGACGGTCCGGCGCTGGCCTCGGCGAGCGCGATCCTCGCCGATCTCGACGCGCTCGCCGCCGGATCCGCGTCGGCGGCGGATGCGATCACCGCGATCAACGACTATTTCTCGCCGACCGGCGCCTTCAGGACCAGCGGCTACATCGGATCGGCCGACGACCTCGCCGCCGTCGACATCGGCGAGGGCCGGCGGCTCGACTATGCCGTGCGCGCCGACGCGGACGAGATCGTCGAGGTTCTGCGCTCGCAGGCGCTCGCCGCCGTGGTCGCGGGCGGCGCCTTCGCGGGCGACACCGACGCGCAGATGGAAATGCTGAGCGCCGCCGGCGAGGGCCTGCTCGCCGCGAAGGAGGGTCTGCTCGATCTCCGCGCGGCCGTCGGCGTCTCGCAGAACGCGCTGGAGCGGGGCAAGGCCTCGCGGGTTTCCGAGCGCGACACGCTCGACCTCGCGCGGAACCAGATCCTCGAGATCGACTATGACTCCGCCGCCTCGCTCTACCAGGCGCTCGAGACGCAGCTGAACGCGATCTATACCGTCACCTCGCGTCTGGCCGATCTCAGTTACACGAATTTCATGAAATAGGTCGGACATGCGCTTGCCCTATCTCGGCTGCCTGCTGGCGTTGATGGTGCTCTGGTTCGGGGGCATCGCCGGCCCCGGCATGGCCTCGCCCGCGCGCATCAAGGACCTCGTCGAGATGGATGGCGTCCGGGGCAACGACCTGCTCGGCTATGGCCTCGTCGTCGGCCTCAACAATTCCGGCGACAGCTTGCGCAACTCGCCCTTCACCGAGGATGCGATCGTCAATCTCTTGGAGCGGCTCGGCGTCAATGTCACGGGCGAGCAGATCCGCGCCCGCAACGTCGCCGCCGTGCTGGTCACCGCGACGCTGCCGCCCTTCAGCCGCGCCGGCAGCCAGATCGACGTCACCGTTTCGGCGATCGGCGATGCGTCCAGCCTGCTCGGCGGCACGCTGGTCATGACCCCGCTCAACGCGGCGGACGGCCAGATCTACGCCGTGGCGCAAGGCTCGATCATCGCCGGCGGCGTGGTGGCCCAGGGCGAGGCTTCCAGCGTGACGCAGGGCGTGCCGACCGCCGGGCTCATCCCCTCCGGCGCGCGGGTCGAGCGCGAGGTCGCCTTCGACTTCACCGCCGTCCGCGAGATGCGCCTCGCGCTGCGCAATCCCGATTTTACCACCGCGGCGCGCATCGCCGCCGCGATCAACCGCGACGTCGGCGCACGGGTGGCCGAGATGCTCGATTCCGGCACCGTGCGGCTGGACCTCGCGCGGGCGGGCATCGACACGCCTGCGCTCCTGATGGCGCAGATCGAGAATATCGA
The DNA here is from genome assembly GCA_044225035.1 of Amaricoccus sp. Classification (GTDB taxonomy): domain Bacteria; phylum Pseudomonadota; class Alphaproteobacteria; order Rhodobacterales; family Rhodobacteraceae; genus Amaricoccus. The sequence continues at coordinate 19,737 of JBGAJI010000043.1, forward strand.
GGTGCAGACCTCGACCAAGGCGCGCGTGGTGGTGGACCAGCGCTCCGGCACCATCATCCTCGGGTCCGACGTCAGGATCAGCCGGGTCGCGGTGACGCAGGGCTCGCTGACGCTGCAGGTCGAGGAGGAGCCGCTGGTGGTGCAGCCGAACCCCTTCGCCGACGGTCAGACCGTGGTCATCCCGCGCACCGACGCCTCGATCACCGAACAGCCGGGCAACGGCCTTGCCATCGTCGAGAGTTCCGTCTCGCTGCCGCAGGTGGTCGCGGGCCTCAACGCGCTCGGCGTCTCGGCGCGGGACATGATCGACATCCTGAAGTCGATCAAGGCGGCCGGGGCGCTGCACGCGGAATTCATCGTCCAGTAGCGCGTCAGCCGGGCAGGGGGCTGAGCCGCGGCCGCCCCGCCTCCAGCGACATCTCCCAGGACCGGGGCGGGATGGCGCGGGCGCGCAGCCGGTCGAGCCGCCAGCGCGCGCGGCCGTCGCGCGCCCAGCCGGGGCTCGGCGCGATCCGCCAGCGCGTCTCGACCCCCGCCGCGCCGGAGGCGCCTTCGGGGGTGAGCAGCAGGGCGGTCGGCGCGCCGCCGCTCGCCTTCGCCGCCAGCAGCAGCCGGCGCACCACCGTCAGGCCGGGCGCGGCCGGCATCTCGGCCACGATCAGCGGCGCCGGCCCGGCGCGCAGCGCCTCCTCCGCCGCGCGGGGGATATCCGCCGCGCAGCGCGCCCAGCCGAAGATCAGCCGCCCGGGATCGAGAAAGGCGCGCAACCCGTCGCCCATCGGCCGGTCCGTGGCCCAGTCGGGCCCGAGCCAGAGGATCGGCCCGGGCAGGGCGGCGCCGACCAGCACCGCGAAGACCTGCCGCGCCGGTCCCGTCACCTCATGCGCCCGCCCCCGCGCCAAGGCCATGTCGGGGCCGAGCGCGATCTCGTCGGCGGTGAAGTCGCGGGAAACGAGCATGGCATCCGGGCGCGGTTCGTTCGCCTAATGTTCTCATCTCGCCACGCCCGGGTCAAGCCACCCGCGCGCGCCCACGCTTCGGGCTCAGGCCAGGACACGGGCCTTTTGCGTCGCGAATTCCTCATCGGTCAGCACTCCCGCCCCGTGCAGATCGGCGAGCTGGCGCAGCAGGGCGATTTTCTCCTCGGTCAGCCCGACGGGGGGCGCCTCCGCCGGAACCGGGGCGGCGACGGGCGCCGCGGAAGGCGCGGGCGCCGCGTTCCGCCGGGCGCTGGCGTTCGTCATCGCATTGGCGGTGCCGACGACGACCGCCGTGCGGGCGGCGGTCTGGGCGGCCCGGCCGATCAGGCTCGGGCGATTGCGTCTCGATCCAAACATTTCATGCTCCTCGAAAATCGAAATCAGCCGGCCGTGGCCAGCAGGCTCGCGCGGGCCTCCGCGATCACCTGATGGGGGATGCGCTCGGACAAGAGCAGCGATCCATTCGCGGCGCGCACCGCGCTGGCAAAGCGCGTCGCCCAGACATGCTCGAACAGCATCGCCGCGGCGGTGCTGTTCGGCGCCAGTTCCTCGGCGATCTCGAGCAGATCGCCCTCGGACAGGAGACCGCCGGCCCCGCCGGTCAGCCGCTCCAGCGCGGCCGCGACCTCGGGGTCGAGCTCTCCGGCCTCCAGGATGGCGACGTCGCCATCCGCGCCCTTGCTCACCACGGCGAGGTCGATCACCCGGATCAATCCCTGCTCCAGAAGCTCGCCCAGCGCGTCGGCGATGGCACCGCTGAACCGGTTCCCCTCGAAGCCGACGACGATATATTCGATCGGACCGAGATGGTCCGCCGCGCCCGCGTCCGTCATTGCATTCCCCCGTCAAGATCCCCGGTCGCGCGATCCGCGCGCCGCTCGCCACATGGCATAGTCGGGCGGCCCTCGCGGAACAAGCACGGGTTCGCCTCGCTCGCGCAATCGTTGAATTCCAGCTGACGAAGCACGGAAAAGAAGATAGGATGCCCAAAAAATAACAGGCGATTCGAGCAGGAGTTATGGGCAGTTGCGAGGATTTCTTCTCGTCGGTCTTTTTTGTCTTCTCGCCGCTTGCGGCGGTTCTGATCCGGAAGCCCCGGCCAGCCGCGCGGCGGGGAGCGTTCCACGCTTCGGCGACGCCGATCCGCATGACTGGGAGGGCGTGAAGCCGTGGCAGTACGCGGTGCACGGCATCGACGTCTCCAAATACCAGGGCGACATCGACTGGTGGGCGGCGCGGAACGGCGGCATCTCCTTCGCCTTCATCAAGGCGACCGAAGGCGGCGACTATGCCGACGAGCGGTTCGCCGAGAACTGGGCCGGGGCGGCCGCCGCCGGCATTCCGCGCGGCGCCTATCACTTCTACTACTTCTGCCGCACGGCGGACGAGCAGGCGGCGTGGTTCATGAACCATGTGCCCGCCGATCGCCGCGCCCTGCCACCGGTGCTCGACATCGAGTGGAACCACAAATCGCGGACCTGTCCCTACCGGCCGGACGCCGAGACCGTGCGGTCCGAGATGTACGGCTATCTGCAGGCGGTGGCCCGCTACTACGGCAAGCGGCCGATCATCTACACCACCGTCGATTTCTATCGCGAGAACGAGCTCTGGCGGATCCGCGACTATCACTTCTGGTTGAGGTCGGTCGCCGGCCATCCCGCGGACGTCTATTCCGGGCAGGACTGGGCCTTCTGGCAATATACCGGCACCGGCCTCGTCTCGGGCATCTCGGGCCTGACGGATATCAACGTCTTCGCCGGTTCGCCCGAGCAATGGGCCCAGTGGGCCTATAACTGACCGGGCGTGTTTCGGGGCGGGCTCCGGAGGCCACCGGCGCCGCCCGGGCCCGCCTCTGGACAGCGCGGTGCTTTTTCGCCACAAGGCCGGCGGAGTGCGATAGGATGCCCTGAGAGCCGGAAAACACGGCCGAGGCGAGCAAGCAAAGCAGGCGGATATGGAAGCTGATACCCTGGCGGCCGCGCAGAACATCGACTTTTCGCTGTTCGCGCTGTTCCTGCGGGCGAGTTTCACGGTCAAGCTCGTGATGCTCATCCTGATCGCCGCGTCCTTCTGGTCCTGGGCGATCATCATCCAGAAGCATTTCGATCTGCGCCGGGCCAAGGCCGAGGCGCGGGACTTCGACCAGGCCTTCTGGTCGGGCGAGCCGCTCGACGCGGTGTTCGACCGGATCGGGCCGGAACCGCAAGGCGGCGCGGCGCGGGTCTTCGCCGCCGGCATGACCGAATGGCGCCGCTCGCACCGCAAGGATGGCGGACTGATCCATGGCACCCAGGCGCGGATCGAGCGGGCAATGAACGTCGCCATTGGCCGCGAGTCCGACATGCTGACCAAGGGCCTCACCTATCTCGCGACGGTGGGCTCGATCTCGCCCTTCGTCGGACTGTTCGGCACGGTCTGGGGCATCAAGGGCGCGTTCGAAGAGATCGCCATGCAGCAGAGCACCAATCTCGCGGTCGTGGCCCCCGGCATCGCCGAGGCGCTGCTCGCCACCGGGCTCGGCCTGCTGGCCGCGATCCCGGCGGTGATCTTCTACAACAAGCTCAGCCAGGACTGCGACCAGGTGATTGGAGGCTACGAGAGCTTCGCCGACGAGTTCGCACTGATCCTGTCGCGCCAGCTCGACCGGACCGCCGCCTGAGATGGGCGCGTCGCTGCAGCCGGCGGGTGCGCGGGGAGGCCGCGGGCGCGTCCGGCGCCGGCCGATGGCCGAGATCAACGTCACGCCGATGGTCGATGTGATGCTGGTGCTGCTCATCATCTTCATGGTCGCGGCGCCGCTCCTGACCGTCGGCGTCCCGATCGAGCTGCCGAAGACCGCCGCGACGCCGCTGCCCTCCGAGGCGGAGGAACCGCTGACCATCGCCATGACCGCCGACGGCGGCATCCGGGTGCAGAATACCGAGGTCGCGCGCGAGGGCTTCATCCCGCTGCTGCGCTCGGTCGCCGCCGAGCGGGACAGCGACAAGGTGTTCCTGCGGGCCGATGGCGGCATCCCCTATGCCGATGTGATGCAGGTGATGGGCGCGCTCAATGCCAGCGGCTTCAACAATATCGGGCTCGTGACGGAGCAGGGCGGTCCGCGGTTCGACGAGCAGGCAAACTAGGCCAGGGTCCGGCAATCCGATGAGAACCGGCCGATGAAATCCGGCATTGCCATTTCCGCGGCGGCCCACGGCGCGCTGATCGCGCTCGTCATCCTCGGCGTGCCGTGGCTGTCGCGCCGGGACAGTCCGGCCGTGCCGGTCACCGACGTGAGCTTCGTCACCGAGGCCGATTTCGACCGCGCCCAGGCGGCGGCCGAGGCCGAGCGGCGCGAGGATGCGCCGGCCGAGCAGCCGATCGCCGCCGCGCCGCCGCCCGAACGCCCGGCGGAGAAGCCGCCGGAAACGCCCCCGGAGGCGAATCCCGAGCCGGAACCCGCGCCGACGCCGGAGCCCGCGCCGGCGCCGGAACTCGACCAGTCGGTCGCCACCCTGGCGCCGAGCTTCAATCCCGAGACGCCGCTGGCCGTACCGGTGACGCAGCCGCCGCTCGCGCCGACGCCGAGCACGCCGGACCGCATGGCCGCCGTCTCGCCACCGCGCTCGCGCCCCGTGATGCCGACCCAGCCCGCCACGGTTCCCGAGCCCACCCCGGAGCCGGAACCGGAGCCAGCGCCGGAGCCGGAGGAGCCGGAGACCAGCGCCACGCCGGAACCGGTCGAGGCGCCGGGGCCGGAGACGCTGGCCGTTGCCTCGTCCAGCCCGCCGATGGCCCGGCCGGAAAACCTGCCCGACCAGACACGGCAGGCGACGGATGTGCTGCGGGCGCTGCGCCAGGAGGTCCAGCGCGAGCAGGCGCGGCGCCAGGAGGCAAGGCCCGAGC
>JBGAJI010000044.1:0-25458 GCA_044225035.1 Amaricoccus sp.
CGCTCTGATCGAGCCTCCGGTTTCCGGCGCGCTCTACTGGACCGAGTTTGGCGATCTTACCTCGGGCTTCGAGAACATCGCGGGTTTGACGGACGCTACTCGGGAAGAGATGGCGTCGATGGCAGAGGACGAAGCCCGTGAGCCTGCCCTCTTTATTGTCATTCCGATCGGCTATCTGATCAACCGGCTGCTGATCGCCGGCGGGAAGGGCTGATCCATGGCTCACCCCTTCGGCTTCCTCTCCCGCCTCCTGAGCCGTCCGGCCCCCACGCCGGAGCGTCGCTCCTACGAGGCCGCCGGCGGCGGCCGCCGCTGGACCGGCGCCGGCGAGATGGCCGCGCCGAACGCCCAGGGTCTCGCCGCGCGCGCGACCATCCTCCGGCGAGCGCGGAGCCAGGCCGCGAACAACGCCCTTGCGGCGAACGCGGTCGAGGTCTGGGCCGCGAGCCTGGTCGGAAACGGGTTCACCCCGCAGCCGGGCCATCCGGACAAGCGGCTCGTCGCCGAGCTCGGCCTTGCCTGGTACCGCTGGACGCTCAACGTGTGCGACGGCGCTTCGCTCGTGGCCGTCCTGGCGATCCTGATGCGCGCGGTGATCCGCGACGGCGAGGCGATGGCGCGGATCGAGCTGGTGGACACCACGCGCGGGATGCGGATGCGGCTCCGGGTCCTCGACGCCGAGCAGCTCGACGCGACGGTCAACCGCGATCTCGGCGCCGCCGGCCAGATCGTCGCCGGCGTGGAGCTGGACGCCTCCGGCGACCGCGTCGCCTACTGGATCAGGCCGCACAGTTCCGACTCGGCCTTCGCCACCCAGCTCGCGGCGATCCGCATTCCCGCCGAGGAGGTCCTGCACATCTTCGATCGGAAACTGCCCGGCCAGGTGCGCGGCATTTCCGCCCTGGCCCCGGTTCTCCTGAAGTTCCGCGACCTGGACGAAACGAGCGATGCCCTGCTGATGCGCCTGAAGGTCGAGGCGCTCATGTGCGGCTTCGTGAAGGACGTCGAGGGCGGCACGGGCGGCCTGCGCGGCGAAACCTCCGGCGGCGTCATGGAAACCGCATTCGAGCCGGGCTCGCTCGTCAACCTGCCCCCCGGCACGGACGTCACCTTCAGCAATCCCACGGCGGGCGGCGGCGATGTGACGGCCTTCATCCGCGCCCAGCAGCGCGAGATAGCCGCCGGTCTCGGCCTGCTTTACGAGCAACTGGCCGGCGATCTCAGCGCGACGAACTATTCCTCGGCCCGCTTCGGCCTGATCGAGCACCGGCGCCGGCTGCGGCTGCTTCAGCAGACGCTTGTGGTCGACCAGGTCCTCAATCCCCTCTGGCGCCGCTTCTGCGAGGTCTCCGCCCATAACGGCCTCGGCCGCGCCGAGTTCGATCGCGACCCGGAGGCCGTCTGCGAGGTCCGCTGGATTCTGCCCGCGCACGAGATGCAGGATCCCGAGAAGGAAATCCGCGCCGACGCCCTGGCCGTGCAGAACGGCTTCAAGAGCCGCGCCGAGGTGGTGCAGGCGTCGGGTCGCGATATCGACGTCCTCGACCAGGAAATCGCCGCCGACACCTTCCAGCCGCGCGCCAGCGCCCCCCAGGAGGCTCAGGCATGATCACCCTTGCCACCCGCTTCGCCCCGCGCACCTTCGACCGTGAGAGTCGAACGCTCGAGGCCGTGGCGGCCACGGCGGCGATCGTGGATCGCGGCGGTTTCCTCGAGCAGCTCGACATCGCCGGCGCGGACCTCTCGCAGCTCATCGGCGCCCCGGTGCTCGATAGCCACGATCAATCCTCGATCGAGAAGAACCTTGGCACCGTCACGGCTGCGAGGATCGAGGCCGGGCAGCTCGTCGTCACGATGCGGCTTAACGCCCGCGCCGAGCCGTTCCTGGACGAGATCGAGGGTGGGACCATCGGCGCGGTCTCGGTCGGCTATTCGGTCGAGAGCTGGGCGCGGTCGCGCACTCCCGAGAACCGCGACCTTCGCATCGCAAAGCGGTGGACGCCCAAGGAAGTCTCCTTCGTTTCCCTGCCGGCCGATCCCGGCGCAAGAGTGAGGACCTGCCGGATGGACGGCGATGACATCGAACAGCGGACCCAGCCGACGGCGACTTTCCCCGCGGAACTTCCCTCGGGCTGGTACTGGCAGCCGAGCGTCGGCGCCGGGGGCGAAGTGAGCTACGCCGCCGCCGAGCTGCCGGCCGAGGGGAGCCGCACGGCGCAGCTCCTCGACATCCAGCGCCGCCAGGCCGTGACCCCGCTGCGGGCGACGGTGGTGGCGAGCCAGGACGAGCCCGCCGTCCTCAATGCCCGTATGGGCGAGGCCCTCTACGCCCGCGCCAACCCCACGCACGAGCTGTCCGAGCCCGCGCGGCAGTATTTCGGGCTCACCATGCCGGAGATCGCCCGCGAGGTCCTGCGGCGCAATGGCGAGACCATCACCGGCCTTGGCTCGGCCTCGCTGATCACCCGTGCGCTTCACTCCACCAGCGACTTCCCATTGGTCCTCGCGGACACCGTCAACCGGACGCTCCGCGCTGCCTATGGCGAGGCTCCGGCCGGCGTTCAGGCGCTGGCACGGCAAAGCTCGGCTCGGGACTTCCGGGCGAAGCGGAGCCTGATGGTCAGCGACTTCCCAGCGCTGGAACCGGTCGGCGAACACGGCGAATTCCGGAGCGGCACGCTCGGCGAGGCGGCGCAGTCCTATGCGGTCGGGACGTTTGGCCGCATCCTTGGCATCACGCGCCAGGCACTCGTCAATGATGATCTCGGCGCCTTCGCGGACCTTCCCGCCAAGGCAGGTCGCGCCGCCCGGGCCTTCGAGGCCGACAAGCTTGTCAAGCTCCTTGAAGCAAACCCGGCCATGAGCGATGGCCTGGCTGTGTTCCATGCCACGCACGGCAACCTCGGCACGGCCGGGACCTCGCTGTTGTCCAACGGCGCGCTCTCGACCGCGCGCATAGCGATGCGCAAGCAGACGGGTCTCGGCGGGGACCTGATCAGCATTGCGCCGAAGTTCCTGGTCGTTCCTCCCGAGATAGAACCCCTCGCCGAGCTCTTTCTGGCAACGATCTATGCAGCCTCGGCCGACGATGTGAACCCCTTCACCGGCCGGCTGACCCTGGTCGTTGAGCCGCGCCTTACCAGCGCGAGCCGCTGGTATCTCGCGGCGGACCCGGCTTCGGTCGAGGGGATGGAATACGCCCATCTCGAAGGCGCGCCCGGCCCGCAGATCGAGACCAGCGCCGGCTTCGCGGTCGACGGCATTCAGGTCAAGGTCCGGCTCGATTTCGGCTGCGGCTGGCTCGACTATCGCGGCTGGTGGTCCTCCGCCAGTGCCTGAGGTCAGTATTGACGAGCTGACCTCTCTCCGGGACGCGCTCTTGCGGGCGCGTCTCAATGGAACGCGGCGTGCCTCTTACGATGGCCGCGAGGTCGAATTTCGCTCCGATGCCGAGATGCGCGCCGCCCTGGCGGACGCCGAGCGTCGGATTTCCGCACTCTCTTCCGAGGTGCGCGTATCGCAGATCCGCATCTTCTCATCGAAAGGCCTCTGACCCATGAAGAATTATATTCAGCCCGGAAACGTCCTGACCCTCACCATGCCGACGGCCGTCAAATCGGGCGAAGGTATCCTGGTCGGCGCGCTTTTTGGCGTGGCCGGCACGGATGGCGCGAGCGGCGCGGTGGTCGAGTGCGCGGTGACCGGCGTCTACGATCTCCCCAAGGCCGCCGGCGCGATCACCCAGGGCCAGGCGATCTATTGGGACACCGCGGCGGGCGTCTGAAGGGAGCACGGCGCCATGCCCAACGGGAAGGCCACGATCAAGCAATCGGAGATCACGCGGGCGCTGAAGGCCGCCAAGGAGGCTGGCCTCGATGTCGCACGCTACGACATAGACCGCGACGGCCGCATTCGGGTCTTCACCGTGGCGGACCAGGAGGGAATCGTTGTCAACGACTGGGACCGGCTGTGAAACGAAAGTCGGCCCGGCAGTTTCCCGGGGCCACCCCGTACTTCGATCGCCACAATCGGCGGCGCTGGCGCTTCCGTAAGCGCGGGTTCTCCGCCGAGCTGGGTACGGATTACGGATCGGAGGAATTCGTCCTCCGGTACGAGGCGGCGATCGAGGGCCAGAGGGCAAAGAGCTCGATCGGAGCAGCGCGCACCGTTCCCGGTTCGCTTTCGGCCCTGGTCGCCAGCTACTATCGCTCGAAGGAATTTCTCGGCGTCACAGAGAGCACCAGGGCCACCTATCGCGGCGTCATCGAACCGCTTCGGGAGCAGCATGGCGACAAACGGGTGGCACACCTTCAGCGCCCTCACGTGCTCGCACTCATGGCCGCGAAGGCCGGAACGCCCGCAGCTGCGAATAACCTCCGGAAGCGCCTCAAGGCCTTGCTTGACCATGCCGTCGACCTCGGTTGGAGGGCTGACAACCCAGCCGCGTCGGTGAAGCCCTTCAAGGTCGCCTCTCAAGGATTTCACACCTGGAACGAGGACGAGATCGCGCAGTACCTCGCCACGCACCCACTCGGCTCGGTCCCGCATGCGGCAATGGCCCTGATGCTCTACACCGGCGCGGCCAGAAGCGACGTCGTCACCCTCGGCTGGTCGAACATAAGAGACGATCGAATCCTCTATCGTCGGCGCAAGACCATCCGCTCTACGGCGACTCTGATTGACATTCGAATTCATCCCGACTTGGCGGAAGTGCTGAATTTGATCCCGAGGAATCGCTTCACGTTCCTTCAGACGAGCCAGGGGCGCGCGCGCTCGGCCAAGGGCTTGGGAACCCGCATGCGAGAATGGTGCGACCAGGCCGGCCTGCCCGAGTGCTCAGCGCACGGCCTTCGCAAGGCGATCGCCCGACGCCTGGCCGAGGCGGGCTGCACCCCGCATGAGATCGCGTCAGTAACCGGACACGCCACACTGAAGGAGGTTGAGCGCTATTCGCGCGACGCCGATCGGGCTGGGATGGCTGACGATGCCCTCGACAAGCTCCAAGGCACGAATCGGAAACAGAACGTGACGAACCAATCTGAAACGTTCGCCAACATTCGGCGTAAGCCGTTGTCATCAAAGGAGAACTAAATGGAAGTGGCGGACTGGGGAGGATTCGAACCCCCGACCCCTTGATTCGTAGTCAAGTGCTCTATCCAACTGAGCTACCAATCCGTCGCGGCGGGAGGTACTCTGACCGGCGGCCTTTTGCAAGACCGAACCACGCACTTTCCGCGCCTCGCTACCCCACCGCCGCGTCGCCCTCGCCGATGACCTCGCCCGCTCCCGACACGCCGCGCGGAGCATGCGCCCGCCATTCAACATCTTGACGCCCGGAGGGGCCCTGCGTAGAAGACCGCCGTTCGGCGGAGTAGCTCAGCTGGTTAGAGCAGCGGAATCATAATCCGCGTGTCGGGGGTTCAAGTCCCTCCTCCGCTACCACTAGGCCATTGAAATGGCCCTGCGTTCTTCCACGCATCATCGCCGCTTCGTTTCTCTTTTCGTCGACTGGGTCTGCGCGAGCGTTTCGAGCCTCCACCAGACTTTCCCCTTGCCGCTTGTCCAGTGGATGGGCGATCGCGCCGAGCCTCGCCGCCGTTCCCTCTTCGGTATCGAGCAGACGAGGAACCCGGCCAACGAGCCGGCCCTTGTTGCCCGCCCGAGGCCTCGAAGATGACGGGCGCGCCGGCGAATGACGACGGGCGGGCCGCCGCCCCGGTCGTTGTAGTAAATCTCGGCGCCATCCCTGGCCGTGAAGACGCTCATGGGAATGGCGCCAATTTCCGGCGGCTTCAGCGCTTTCGCGCTGGCTTCGCGCCGATTTGCCTTCTCTCCCTGGGGCTCCGCTCTTCCTAGGGAGAGGGCATGCGAGGCTATTCAGGCGCCGGGACGAGCTGGGTTTCGATCACGAGGTCGACGCGGTCGCTGAGGAAGGGGACGAGCGTGGTCAAGCCCCAGTCGCCGCGGTTGAAGCTCGTGGTCGCCGAGAAGCCGAGATGGGCATTGTGCGCGAAGGGATGCTCGGCCATCGAGCCGTTGAAGGTGACATCCAGCGTCACCGGATGAGTCTCGCCGCGAAAGGTCAGGTCGCCCTGGACGCGCCCGGTATTCGCGCCGGTCGTCTCGACAAGGGTTGAGACGAAGATTATCGGCTTGTCGGCGAGGAAATCCTCGCTCGTCCCGATCATTCCGTCGAAATCCGTCTCCTCCGGCGCGGGAAAGTCGGTGCGCACCGACCGCGGATCGATCTCGACGCGCAGGGTCGAGGCCGTCGGATCCTCCGGCTTCCAGTCGAGGGTGCCGCGTACCCCGATGAAGCGGGCGGTCCAGTGCGACAGGCCGGAATGGTCGAGGCTCCAGAGAACGCTGGTATGCGCGGGGTCGGTCACATAGAGGCCGGCGGGCGCGGGCGGGGTGCCGGGCGGCACGGCCGCCAAAGCGCCCCAGGCGAGGCCGGCGGCGAGGAGCGCGGGGGTGAAAGCGCGGACGAAAAGCATGAAACTCTCCTTTGGTCGGGATGTGGAACAGGCGGTCAGGACAGCGGCGCGCCGATGATGTCGATGCCGTTGGCGGCGCAGGCGCGGGTCAGGAGGTCGATCGTCTCGGCGTCCGGGGCGCGCCGCGGCGGCAGGCCGGGGCCTGTCGCCGGCCGCGACATCGCGCGCACCATCGTCTCGAAATCCGGGCCGCGGGTGATGGTCAGGCAATGCGCGCCTTCGGCGCTGGCGACCCGGAAGTGATGCGGCACGCCCTTCGGCGCCAGCAGGATCTCGCCCGCGCCGGCCTCGAACAGGCGGTCGCCGGCGCGAAACCGCATGACGCCCGACAGGATCACGAAGAGCTCGTCCTCGTTGCGATGGATATGCAGGGGCGGCGACTCGCCCTCGGGCATCCAATGCTCGATGACGCTGAGGCCGTCGGCGCCGTCGGCGGAGGAAACGCGGATCGCCACGCGGGTATCGCCGAACCAGAGATGCGGCGCCCCGGTCTCCTTCGGGGAAATCGCAGTCATGTAAGTCATCGTCCTCGCTCCTTTCGCGGGGGTCGGGTCGGATTGTTCGAAGGGAAGGTCCCGTGCCGATCGGGATACCGCGGGCCTGGCCGGCGGGCTTCCTAATTGCTTGCTAAGCCGGGCCGCGACTTCCTAAATCTCTGCTAACCCTGACGACCGAGAGCGAAATGGACATCCCTACCCACGTGGCGCGCTTCATCGAGGGCCCGGTGCTGATGACCCTCGCCACGCGCGATGCCCGAAACTGGCCGATGATCGCCCGGGGCTCCGGCGGCCGCGTCGCGAACAGCGCGACGGGCGCGCCCGTCGTCGAGGTGGCGGTCTCGGCCCATCTCTGGCCGGAAACCGTGGCGAACCTGCGCGACAACGGTCGGCTCGCCGCGACCTTCGTCGATCCGGCCAGCTATCGCGCCTATCAATTGAAGGGACTGGTCGCGCTGCGCGCGGTCGAGCCGGCCGACCATGCCAGGGCCGAGGCCTATGTCGCGCGCACGGTATCGGTGCTGACCGATCTCGGCGTCGCGCCGCATGCCATCCGCTACTGGCTGACCGCCCGCGACGTGGTGATCGCCGCGATGACCGTCGAGCGCGTCTTCGAACAGACGCCCGGGCCGCGCGCCGGAATGGTGGTGGCGTGAGCCTCGCCCTTTCGGATCTGCGCGATTGCCTCGAAGGCGTGATCCCGTCGATCATTGCCACGAGTTCGGCGGACGGTGTGCCGAACGTCTCGTATCTCAGCCATGTCGAACTGGTGGACGAGCGGCATATCGCCCTCAGCAACCAGTTCTTCGGCAAGACAGACCGCAATCTCCGCGACAATCCACACGCCTGCGTCATCGTCGTCGATGCGATCAGCGGGCGGCAGGCGCGTCTCGCCGTGACCTGGCTGCGCAACGAGGACGAGGGGCCGCTGTTCGACGCGATGACGGCGAGCCTCCGCGCCTCGAGCGCGCAGGTCGGAATGGCCGAGATCATGCGTCTGGCCAGCGTGTCGATCTTCCAGGTCGACTCGATCCAGCCGCTGCCCCATCCCGAGGGTTTGGAGGCCCCGGCCACGCCGGCCGTCCGCCCGCGCCTCGCCGGGGCCGCCGAGGTGGTCGCGGCCGTCGCCGCCGAGACCGAGACGGCGCGCATCGTCGAGGCGCTGCTCGACGGCGTGCGGGCCATGCTGGACGCCCCGGCGGCGATCCTCTTCCAGCATGATCCGGCGCGCGACACGCTGGTCACATTGGCGAGCCGGGGCTATGCGCGATCGGGCGCCGGGTCCGAGACCGCCTCCGGCGTCGGGATCGCCGGGGCCGCGGCGGCGCTGCGCCGGCCAGTGCGGGTCAGCGACATGAGCCGGGTCCGCCGTTTCGGCGCCGCGATCCGCGAGACCTCGCCGGTCGAGGACGAGACGCGCGTGATCCCCCTGCCCGGCCTCGCCGACGCGCAGAGCCAGCTCGCCGTGCCGATGGTCGCCAAGGGCGCGCTCTATGGCGTGCTCTTCGCCGAAAGCCCGCGGCGCCTCGCCTTTCGCCAGGACGACGCCGTCGCGCTGTCGATGGTGGCGAACCACGCCGCCGCCACGCTGCTGATCGGCGAGGAACTGGCCGGCGAGGCGACCGCGCCCGCCGCCGCGCCACCGCGCGGCCCCGCGTCCGGAACCTTCGCCGTGGCGCATCACCGGTTCGACGACAGCGTCTTCATCGACAATGCCTATGTGATCCGCGGCGTCGCCGGGCGCCTGCTTGTCTATCTGCTGGAACGGCATCTGGCGGAGGGACGCGTCGAGTTCTCCAATCGCGAGATCCGGCTGGCGCCGAACCTGCGGCTGCCCGACTTCAAGGACAATCTCGAGACGCGACTGCTGCTCCTCCGCCAGCGTCTGGAGGAAAAGAATTGCCCCGTCCGCCTGGTCCGCGCCGGCCGCGGCATCGTCCGGCTACAGCTGTCGCACCGCCCGGAGATCGAACGGATCGCCTGACCCCGACGCCGCCTCAGGGCGTGACGATGTTGAACCAGAAGGGGAAAGTGTCGAGGTAGGAGACGAGCTCCGTCAGCTTCGCCTTGTCGCCGTCGAGCTTGACGTCGCCCGAGCTCACCGCGTCGTCCAGCGTCTCCTGTCGCAGCATGATATTGTCGAGCGTCGCGCGCTTCAGCGACAGCGTCACGTCGGCATCGCTCGCCTGCATGTCGGAGGTATGGTTGAGAACGCCGTTCTCGAGCTCGACGAAATATTTCTGGCCGGTGTCGGTGAAGTCGAAGTTGAGCCGAGCGATGGCGCCGGCGGCCTTTTCGGCGTTCAGGCGCACGCCGAGATAATCGAAGAACAGGTCGAGATCCATCGCGCGGATGGTGTCGGGGCTCGCGGTGTTCGGGGTCGGCAGTTCGGCGACGCCGTCGCGGAGCTCCTGGGCGCCGGTCAGGTAGAAGTTGCGCCACGGGCCCGATTCCGCCTGGTAGCCGAGCTGCTCCAGCGCATCCGCCTCCAGATCCTTCGCCGCCTGGTTGTCGGGGTCGGCGAAGACGACGTGGTGGACGACCTGCGCCACCCAGCGGTAGTCGCCGGCGTCGTAGGACTTCTTCGCCTGTGCCAGCACGTTTTCGGCGCCGCCCATGAACGCGACGTATTTCTTGCTCGCCTCGACCGGCGGCAGCTCGTGCAGCGTCGCCGGGTTGCCGTCGAACCAGCCGAGGTAGAGCACATAGGTCGCGGCGACGTCGTGGTAGACCGAGCCATAGTAGCCGCGGTTCGCCCACTCGTGCCCGAGGCAGCGCGTCGTTTGCGGCCCTGGTGGCCTCGGTCGCGTCCTTGCGCGCGTCCTGCCCGAAGGCGGGAGCGAAAGTGCCGGCGGCGATGGCGACGACCGAGAGACCGGCGCGTGGAGTGGGCCCCTGGGGGCAGACAGATTGGTTGAAGGGAATTGACCGGGGCGCCGGGCTTTCGAAGGATGGAAGCCATGGTGAAGCACCGATCTCACAGCATCGAGTTCAAGCGTCAGGTCGCCCAGGAATTCCTGGCCGGCGAGACGCTTCACGGGCTCGCGAAGCGCCACGACATCTCGCGCAACCTGATCCGGGTCCGGGTCGGCAAGTACGAGGCGGGCGCGTTCGACGAGGACGCGCAGGCGGCCGACCTGATCCAGGAGTACGAGGCGAGGATCGCGGCGCTCGAGCGGCTGGTCGGCCGGCAGGCGCTGGAGCTCGAGTTCGTAAAGGGGGCTCTGCGGCAAGGTCGCCTGCCGAGAAGCGAGCCCATGTCCGTGATCACCGGCCCGACGGGCTCTCCGTCGCCGCGGGATGCCGCCTGATGGGGATCGCGCGGTCGAGCTTCTATGCAGATCCTGCCGCTGCGGCCGACGATACCGCCCTGGTCGAGGCGATGCACGCCATCAAGGACGACTTCGAGGCCTATGGCTGGCGACGAATGCAGGCGGCGCTGCGCCAGAGCGGGTGGCTGGTGAATCACAAGAAGGTCAAGCGGTTGATGCGCGAGCACGGGCTGAACCCGGTGCAGCGCCGGCGCTTCGTCGTCACGACCGACAGTGACCATGACCAGCCGATCTTCCCGGATCGGACCCGCGGGCTCCCGCCCGTCTCAAGTCCGAACCAGCTCTGGGTCGCCGATCTCACCTACGTCGCGTTCAGCGCGAGCTTCGTCTACGTCGCGCTGATCATGGACGCCTGGTCGCGCCGCATCGTCGGCTACGCCATCGGCCGCAGGATCGACGCCCGGCTAACGCTCGCGGCTCTGGAGGCGGCGATCGGGACCCGGTCTCCGCCGAGGGGCTGCCTCCACCATTCGGATCGCGGATCGCAGTACGCCGCGCTCGCCTACCGCGACCGGCTCGCAGCGGGCGGCCTCGAAGGCTCCATGTCGCGCCGCGGCAACCCCTACGACAACGCCATGGCCGAGAGCCTGATGAAGACCCTCAAGGTCGAGGGCGTCTACCCGATGGACTTCGAGGCCTTCGACGACGTCGCGGCCGAGCTCCCCCGCTTCGTCGAGAAGTACAACGACCGGCGCCTGCACTCGGCGCTCGGATACCGCGGTCCCGCCCAGTTCGAGGAGGAAAACGCCCGGCCGCCGGTCAAAACTGCAGCCTGACATTCGTCCGCCCAGAGGGGCCCACTCCACGAGGCGTCATGAGGTGATCCGCCGCGGCCGGGTGATAGAAGCCGATCCTTGGAGTGACAAGGATAGAAGCGGAGCGTCGTCGGGATCGGGCCGCCAAGGTGCGCTACTATAACAAGCCGTAGCAGAATGAAGCGCTGGTTCAAATGAAACGTCAAATGATCGTCCGAAAATGATCCGCCGCTTATTCGTATGAGGATAAAAAGTCCGCTCTATGCATGACACATTGAGGTCAGATGCGCTTCCTCCACTCCGCCGATCTTCATCTCGACTCCCCGCTCCGGTCTCAGGGGCTGCGGGATCCTTCGCTGGCGCGCAGGCTGCAGGGCGCCTCGCGACTGGCGCTCGCGCGGCTGGTGGACGCGGCGATCGAGGGAGGAGGTGGACGCCCTCCTGCTCGCCGGCGACATCTTCGACAACGGCGTCGCCGACGTGACGAGCCGGGTGGCGCTCGTCAGCGAGCTGCGGCGGCTTTCGCGGGCCGGGATCGCGACCGTCATGATCCGGGGCAACCACGACGCGCTGCTCGATCACACCCGCTACGGCCCGCTGGAGGAGGGCGTCGTGCTGCTCGACGCGGCGCGGCCCACCTGCCACGTCGGTGATGCCGCCATCCATGGCCTCGGGTTCGAGAGCCGCCATGTGGCGACGAGCCTCCTGCCGCGCTATCCGGCCGCCGAGGCCGGGGCCATCAACGTCGGCCTGATGCACACGTCGCTGGGAGGCGCCGAGGGCCACGACCTCTATGCGCCCTGCTCCGAGCCGGACCTTCTCGCGCACGGCTACGACTACTGGGCGCTCGGCCACATCCACAAACGCTTCGAGCGCCGGTCCGAGACCGCGCTCGCCGTCATGCCGGGGATCCCCCAGGGGCGCCACGCGCGGGAGCCGGGGCGCGGATCGGCGACGCTGGTGCAGATCGACGACGGGGGAGCCCGGGTGCGGGAGGTCGCGCTCGCGGCGGTGGCCTTCGAGGCCGTCGACGTCGGCCGGCCGGCGGTGGAGCCTCCCCGGGAGCGCCAGGAGCTGATCAAGGGCGCTTGCGGCGGCGCGTCCCGACGTCGGGGTCGCGGCGCGGCTCAGGATCCGCGGGGCGGGGACGCTGGCCGCCGAGGCGGGGCTCGCCCGGCGGCTGGCCGAGGAGGCCTGCGAGGAGGTGGACGGCGTCCAGGTCGAGGCGGTGCGTCTCGTCGCCGGGCTAGAGCGCGCGACGCCGGGCGTGGTCGCCGAGCTTGCGACGCTGATGCGCGAGGCCGTCGGCTCGCCGGGCTTCCGCGACGAGGCGCTGGCGTTCCTCGACGACTGGCGCGCGACGTTGCCGGCCGAGGTGGCCGGGCGCCAGACCCGGACGACTGAACGCCTTGATCGGCGAGGCTCGAGGCGGCCATCGCGCTCGACGCTGGAGGCCGACCCGGAGATGAGCTGAACCGGCTGGACCCGACCACTGGTCGCGCCACGTCGCCCTCCGGCGAAACGTTGCGCGGCCGACGTCACCGTGGTCTACGGCGCCAACGAGGCGGGGAAGAGCGGCCTTCATGGCGATGCCAGGGATTGTCTCAGGAATACAGCGGCGTTGGAGATTGCTGAATTCACTCTCGAAGAGGAGGCAGCATGTCCCAACGGCGCTACGAGCGTGACTGATTTCCAGGTCGATCATCGAGCCGCTTCTGCCGAACAAGCCCGCGGTAGCGCGTGGATGACCGGCAGGTTCTGAACGGCATCTACCAGGCTCAGGACCGGTCCCCCTGGGCGGACATTCCCGAGCGCTGGCCCGTACACGACCTCCACCGCTTCTTCATGATGGGGCGAAGCTGGGCGTTTGGGATCGAATATTCGACGCGGTGTCGGCGGCTGATGGTCGAGCTGATCCGTCGGCAATTCGTCATCCAGGTTCACCAGCATGGAGCAACGCAAGAGTGCGCAGACCACCGGCGCCGCCGGTCCTGGCGGCGCTGTTCGAGAGCCGACCACCATGGGAACTCGCGGGCAGCCTGACGACCAAGGGCCATGCCGTCACCGATGCGCGCGGCCTGCGGTCCACGCTGAGCTGACCGCAGGCGGGCTGACGGGCGTCGGCGAGACGGCATGCTGGCCGCAGTAGGGCCGGGCGGGCCCTGCTCGCCGAGCGCGGCCTGACTACGACGCAGGACCATCTTGCGCGGTCGGCGCGGAGCAGATCATCGAGGCCGATCCGCGACGATCCGCGCCGCCGCCTCTCGACCACGCGATACCTGCGTCGGCCTGCTCGCATCAAGCCTTCTTCTCCTCAAGCACTACAGAACCGTCGACCCGGCCGAGCTTCGACTACGACGCCAACTCGTACCGCTCGTCCAGGCACCGCCGCATCTGGTTGCGGATTTATGGTCGGTGACCTTCTCTTCCTCTTCCAGGCGCTCGCCCCACAGCCTTCCGCTTCGACCGGCGGGATCTCCTCGTCGGCGCCGAGATCGAGACGCCCGACGGCCGCCAGGCCCTGCGGCGGTCCGCCGCCACCGCCGGGTCGCTGACCGACGCCGACGGCCACGTCATTGCCGACCATCGCATGACGGGCTGGCTGTTCGGGCTGGATCGCGAGGCCTATCGGACGCGCTTCTCGCTGAACGACGTCATCCTGCGCGAGGGCGGCCGCGAGATCGCCCAGCCCAGGGCGACCTCGGCCAGTTCCTGCACGCCGCGCCTCCGGTCTTTCGGGGCTGTCGACGGCGCTGGCGGCATCGGGCCAGGTCGCGGCCTTCATCGCGGGCGGTCGCAAGACCACGGCGACCAGGGCGAATCCCGGCTGAAGAGCTCGACGTCGAGCCCGCTGCGCGACCTGCCGCAGCTTCGACCGGCTGGCGAAGGCGCGCGACGACGCGGAGACGGCATTCCAGCAGGCCGAGGAGGCGCTCGCCGCCGCCCGGCGCGCGCTGAAGCACCGCGAGGCAGCGGACCGGCGCAGGGAGATGGCGGACGAGATTGCCGGGCTCCGGGCCGCCCTCGCGACCTCCCCGACCGGCCCAGACCTGCCGGCGGGCGCCGTGGCGCGGGTGGCGAGCGCCGCCCAGAAGTGCGGCAGCGCCAACGAGGCGGCGGCGAAGGCGCAGGCGGAGGTGGACGCCGCCACCGCGCGCCTCGCCACCCTCGACGGCGATCCCGAGGGCCAGCAGGTCGCGGCGCATCTCGCGGCGATCGAGGCGGCGGTCTTCGGCGACGGCGAGCCGCTTCTGCCGCGGGTGCAGACCGCTCACGCCGACCTAGCCAAGCGGCGGGGCGAGCGCGCCCCGCTCCTCGCGTCGATGTCCGAGCTGGGGGCGCGGCTCGCAGGACAGGGCGCCGACCCGGCCGCGATCGTGCTGCCGAAGTTCCTCGGCGCGCTCCGCGACGGTGCCGACGCGGTTCGCACCGCGCGCACCGCCCTCGAGGCCGAGGTCGCCGCCCGCAGGAACGCCGAGGCCGAGCATGGCGATCCGATCGCGCCGCCCGAGGGCATCGAGCCTCTCGAAGACGCCGCGCAGGCATGGAACCGTCATCCCGACGCCCACGAGGAGGCCGCCCGGGATGCGCGCACGGCCGAGGGCGTGCTCGCCGACCGGACAGCCGGGTCGGCGACTGGCGAGCTGCGGCCCGGAGAGCGGGCCTGCCGGAAGGTGGCGAGATCGAGGCCGCCGACGCTCGAGTGCCGAGACCGGCGCGACGCGCAGGCCGACCTCGCGCGGGACGCCGGGCGGGAAAGGGACGCGGCGCTTGCCGCCCGCGACACCCTCGCCGCCCAACTCGAAGTCGTCCTCGACGCGCAGGTGGCGGAGAGCCGCGGCCGTCGCGACGAAGCCTGGGCCACCCATCGCGCGGCGCTCGACGCCGGCACCGCCGATCGCTTCGCGCGCGCCATGCACGACGACGACGGCCTCCGCGCGCGGCACGCCGCCACGGCGGAGGGCCGGCTCCGCTTCACCCGCGCCTGCGAGGATGCAGCCGCCACGCAGGCGCTGCACGAGGAGAAGACGGCCGCGCTTGCGGTGGCCGACGGCGAGCTCGCCGCTGCCCGGACGGCGGCGGCGGCGATGGCCGTGGCGCTCCAGTTGCCACCCTCGGCGCCGGCAAGGCCCTCCACCAGCAGCGCGGTATGCTGGAAGCGTTGCAGGCCTACGCCACGAAGGCCGGCACCGCGGCGGCGGCGGCCCACGCGGTGCGGGCGGCCCGGCTCGGCGCGTTGCGAGGGGCCCTCGGTCCGGAGGCGGCGCCCCTGTCGGACGAGCGCCTCCCGGCGGCGGCCGAACGAACGCTCTCGGCGCTGCGAAGCCGCAAGGCGCTGGCGGACGCGTGGCGCGAGACGCGGCGGGCGCTGGATAAGATGCGGGCGTCCGAGGCGCGCGCCGCGCAGTCCCTCGCCGATCGCGAGGCGGCCCTCGCGGCGCGGCTCGGTGGCCTCTGGTGTGCCGGGTTCGACGCCACGCGCCTGCTCGCCGGCCTGCCGGATCTCGAGGCGCTCGCCGATCTCGACGACCGCCGCCTGCAGCTCGACCGCCGAATCACGGCGATGGAGGAGGCGCTCGCCGCCTTCGCGCCGATGGCCGCGCCGCTTCGCGCGTGGCTCGGCCTGCCCGACGCGCCCCCCTCGGAGCTTCTCGCCGCCGCGCGCCGCCGCGCCGCCGCGGCCGCCGAAGCTGGGCGGGCCGTCACGGCGGAGAAGGACGCCCTCGCACGGGCCGAGCGCATCGGACGCGAAGCCGCCCTCGACCGCGCGTCCGGTCAGGCCGAGATCGCCCGGATCCTCGGCGGACAGGAGATCGCCGCGGAGGGTGATCCCGTCGAGACCGTCGACCTCCTGTCGCGACGCGATGACCTCCGCCGGCGCCTTGCAGAAGCGCAGGCCGCCCACGCGCCCGCAGGGCGCGACTTCGACTCGGCCGCGCTGGCCGCGGAGGAGGCCGAGCGTGACCCGATCCGCACCGACGCGCTGCGCGAGGCGACGGAGGAGGCGGCCGGGCTGCGCGACGAGGCCCTGGAGCGCCGCTCGCAGGCGCGGCAGACACTCGCCGCCACCCTCGCGGGGGAGGGCGGCGTCGCGCCCGATCAGGAACGCGCGGCGCTCATCGAGGCGCTGCGGCAGGGCGGCCGCGAAGCGCTGGTGCGCCAGTTTGGACTCCTCGCCGCCCGCATCGCCCTGCGCCGCTTCCGGCAGTCACATCGCGGCGCGATGATCGAGGCGACCGAAGGCGCCTTTGCGCGGATCACCGGCGGCCGCTGGCCCCGGCTCGACATCCAGCCCCAGGGCACGACCGAGCGGCTGGTCGGCCTCCGCAACGGCGATCCCGTCGCCGTCAGCGCAATGTCCACCGGGACGCAAGGGCAGCTTTACCTCGCCCTCCGGATCGCGGGTCACGCCGCCTTCGTCGCCGAGCATGGTCCCTTGCCGTTCGTCACCGACGACATCCACGAGACCTTCGACGACGAGCGCGCGAAAGCGGCTCTCGACCTTGCCGCGTCCATGGGTGAGCGCGGGCAGACGATCCTGTTCACCCACCACCGGCACCTCGTCGACCTGGCCGGCGCCACGATCCCGTCCGTTCGAGTGATCGAACTGGCCCCGGGCCGGCGAACCGAGTGATCGGGAACCTTCCGGCCCTGCGAACCTTCCATCTCTGCGTGGCGAGGTGTCCGCGGAGCCTTGCTAAGACACCGCGAACCACGGAGCGAAGGGATTGATGCAGCTCCCCGGTCGCCGGCGCCGAACAGGAACTCCAGGGTTCCGGACGCAACGATATGCGCGATCCTACACGTCTCAGAAATCGAGGTTCGCCACGCTCAGGGCGTTGGTCTGGATGAATTCGCGGCGGGGTTCGACCTCGTCGCCCATCAGCTTGGAGAAGACCTCGTCGGCGTCCTCGCGGTGCTCGACGCGGACCTGGAGCAGGGTGCGGGCCTCGGGGTCGAGGGTGGTTTCCCAGAGCTGCTCCGGGTTCATCTCGCCGAGACCCTTGTAGCGCTGCAGGGTCAGGCCCTTCTCGCCTTCCTTCATCACCGCGTCGAGCAGGTCGGAGGGCGCGAAGATCGGCTGCTCGCGATCCTTGCGGACGAGGACGGCGGGCTCGGAATAGACCTCGCGCAGGGACGGGGTCAGCGCCGCGAGCCGGCGCGCCTCGGCCGAGCGCAGGGCGCCGCCGTCGAGCACGCGCGCCTCCTCCACGCCGCGCAGGCTGCGCCAGAGGCGCAGGCCGCCGTCCTGGGTCGGGCGGCCCTGCCAGCCGCGCTCGTATTCGGCGGCGATCAGATCGAGCCGCGCCGCGACCCGGTCGGCCGTGCCCTGCGGATCGTCGTCGAGCACACCCTTGACCAGAGCGCCGGCGATCGTCGCCTGCTCCAGCACGTGGCGCGAGTAGTGGGTCGGAAAGGCGTTCAGCGTCGCGCGGACCACCCGCGCCTCCTCCACCACGCGGGCGAGATCGGCGCCGGCGATCACCGCGCCATCGCCAAGCCTGAGCGCCGCGCCGTCCACCCCCTGCTCGACCAGATAGCTGTCGAGCGCGGCCTGGTCCTTGAGATAGACTTCCGACCGGCCGCGGGCGACCTTGAACAGCGGCGGCTGGGCTATGTAGAGATGCCCCGACGTGATGAGCTCCTCCATCTGCCGGAAGAAGAAGGTGAGGAGCAGGGTGCGGATATGCGCGCCGTCGACATCGGCGTCCGTCATGATGATGATCTTGTGATAGCGCAGCTTGCCGAGGTCGAACTCGTCGCGGCCGATGCCGGTGCCGAGCGCGGTGATCAGCGTGCCGATCGCCTCGGACGACAGCATCCGGTCGAAGCGCGCCCGCTCGATATTGAGGATCTTGCCGCGCAAGGGCAGCACCGCCTGGTTCGCCCGGCTGCGCCCCTGCTTGGCCGAGCCACCGGCGCTGTCGCCCTCGACGATGAAAAGCTCGGCCTTGGCCGGGTCCTTCTCCTGGCAGTCGGCGAGCTTGCCGGGCAGGTTCGCCACGTCCATCGCCGTCTTGCGCCGGGTGAGGTCGCGCGCCTTGCGCGCCGCCTCGCGCGCCGCCGCCGCCTCGACGATCTTACCGATCACCACGCGCGCGTCGCCGGGATTTTCCTCGAACCACTCGGCCAGCTTCTCGTTCAGCAGGCCCTCGACGGCCGGCCGCACCTCGGAACTGACGAGCTTGTCCTTGGTCTGGCTGGAGAATTTCGGATCCGGCACCTTGACGGAGAGGACGCAGGTCAGCCCTTCGCGCGCATCGTCGCCGGTGAGCGAGACCTTCTCCTTCTTGGCGATGCCGCTCGCCCCCGCGTAATTGTTGATCGTCCGGGTCAGCGCGCCGCGGAAGGCGGCGAGATGGGTGCCGCCGTCGCGCTGCGGGATGTTGTTGGTGAAAGGCAGCACGTTCTCGTGATAGCCGTCGTTCCACCAGAGCGCGGCCTCGATGCCGATGCCGTCCCGCTCGCCGGTGATATAGATCGGCTCCTTGATCAGTGGCGATTTCGAACGGTCGAGGTAGCGGACGAACTCGCGCACGCCGCCGTCGTAATGCAGTTCGGTCTCCTGAACCTCGGCATGGCGTTCGTCGCGCAGGCTGATCCGCACGCCAGAATTGAGGAAGGCGAGCTCGCGAAGCCGATGCTCCAGCGTCGCATAGACGTAGTCGAGGTTGGAGAAGGTGGTGGTCGAAGCGAGGAACCGCACCTCGGTGCCCTTCTTGCCCTCGGCGGGGCCGACGCGGCGCAGGCTCTCGACAGTGTCGCCGCGCTCGAACCGCGCCACATGCTCGAACCCCTCGCGCCAGATGCGCAGTTCCAGCCAGTCCGACAGCGC
Source organism: Amaricoccus sp. (assembly GCA_044225035.1). Classification (GTDB taxonomy): domain Bacteria; phylum Pseudomonadota; class Alphaproteobacteria; order Rhodobacterales; family Rhodobacteraceae; genus Amaricoccus. The sequence continues at coordinate 18,919 of JBGAJI010000044.1, forward strand.
ATTGACCACGCTGACGCCGACGCCGTGCAGGCCGCCCGAAACCTTGTAGCTGTTCTGGTCGAATTTGCCGCCGGCATGCAGCTGGGTCATGATGACCTCGGCCGCGCTCACCCCTTCGCCCTCGTGGATGCCGACCGGGATGCCGCGGCCGTTGTCGTAGACGCTGACCGAGCTGTCCGCATGCAGTGTCACCTGGACGATGTCGGCATGGCCGGCCAGCGCCTCGTCGATGCCGTTGTCGACCACCTCATAGACCATATGGTGCAGGCCCGACCCGTCGTCGGTGTCGCCGATATACATTCCCGGCCGCTTGCGTACGGCTTCCAGGCCCTTGAGAACCTTGATGGAATCGGCACCGTATTCCTCGGGGACGCGGAGCGGTTCAGACATGTTTCGGGGGGTCCTTGCCAATGGTGGCGCAGTCTAGCGGCTGCCTGGGCGAATGTCACGCCCGACCGCGAGATTCCGGGCCGGAGTCAAAGGCTTAATCCGGCCGCCCGCCCGGCGTCGCGCCTTGCATATATAGGTCGCCCTGCCCTCGATTTCACGCTATCGCGGCGCATGGACGCGTTCGAAATCTTCCTCGCTGGCCCGCCGGGCCTCGAGGCCGTGTTGGCGGAGGAGACGGCCGCCGCGGGCTTTCCCGCGCCGAGGGTGGTCCCGGGCGGGGTGACCTTTCGGGGCGGCTGGGCGGATGTCTGGCGGGCGAACCTCACGCTGCGCGGCCCGAGCCGGGTGCTGGCCCGCGTCGGCGGTTTCCGGGTGATGCATCTCGCCCAGCTCGACAAGCGGGCGCGCAAGTTCCCCTGGGCGGAGATCCTGCGCCCGGACGTGCCGGTCCGCGTCGAGGTCGCCTCGCATGGCTCGCGCGTCTATCACGAGGGCGCGGCGCGCCAGCGCATCGCCACCGCGATCCGCGAGACCCTGGGCGCGCCGATCGTCGAGGGCGCGGCGGAGGAGGCCGTGACGCTGCGCGCCCGGATCGAGCGGGATATGTGCGAATTCAGCCTCGACACGTCCGGGGCCCTCTTGCATCTGCGCGGGCACAAGCAGGCGGTGAACGCGGCGCCGATGCGCGAGACGCTGGCCGCCCTGCTGCTCCGCGCCTGCGGCTATGTCGGCGCGGAGCCGGTGCTCGATCCGATGTGCGGCTCCGGCACCTTCGTCATCGAGGCGGCCGAGATCGCCGCCGGCCTGTTGCCCGGCCGGTCCCGCGGCTTCGCCTTCGAGCGGCTGGCGAGCTTCGACGCCGCCGCCTGGGCGGAAATGCGCGCGCGAGGCACACGGGTCGAGACGCCCTTCCGCTTTCACGGCGCCGACCGCGACGCCGGGGCCATCGCCATGAGCCGGGCCAACGCCGCGCGCGCCGGCGTGGCGGACCTGACCGATTTCGCCGAGAGCCCGATCAGCGCGCTGCGCCGGCCCGAGGGGCCGCCGGGGCTCGTCATCGTGAACCCGCCATACGGCGCCCGTCTCGGCGAGCCGAAGGCGTTGATCCCGCTCTACGCGGCGCTCGGCGAGACCTTGCGCGCGGGGTTCGGCGGCTGGCGCGTCGGGCTCGTCACAACCGAGACCGCCCTCGCCCAGGCGACCCGCCTGCCCTTCCTGCCGACCGGCGCGCCGATCCCGCATGGCGGCCTGCGAATCCGCCTGTTCCAGACGGAAGCCCTGCCTTAACGCCTACCCCGCCGCGACGCGTGAAACGCCACTTTCCTCGCTCACCACGAGCCGGGCCGCGTCGAGGCCTTTGAACAGCTCCGCGCCCGTCCCGGTCAGGAAGGCCTGCGCGCTCAACTCCCCGATCGCCGCGTAGAGCGCCGCGCGCCGCCCCTGATCGAGATGCGCCGCCACCTCGTCGAGCAGCAGCAAAGGCGGGGCGCCGAAATCCTCGGCCACGGCGCGGGCATTGGCGAGGATCAGGCTGATCAGCAGCGCCTTCTGCTCGCCCGTGGAACAGAGCCGCGCCGCCACCCCCTTCGCCGCGTAGACCGCGCCGAGGTCGTCGCGATGCGGCCCGACGAGGCCGCGCCCGGCCGCCATGTCACGCGACCGGCCCTCGCGTAGCGCCGCGGCCAGCCCGACGCGGTCACGCGGCCCCTCGGACTCCAGCGTCAGTTCGGCGCGCGGAAAGACCTCTCCGGACGGCGCCGCCGCCAGACGGGCCAGCGCCGCCCGCCGGCCGGCGTCGAGCCGGGCGCCGAACTCGGCCATCCCCGCCTCCAGCGCCTCGTACCAGGCGCCATCGCGCGATCCGTCGCGCAGCAGCCGGTTCCGCTCGCGCAAGGCGCGCTCATAACTCGCCGCCGTCTCGCCATGATCGGGCAGCAGGCTGAGCGTCACCCGGTCTAGGAAGCGGCGCCGTTCGGACGCGCCCTCCATCCACAGCCGATCCATCGCCGGGGTCAGCCACAGCACCCGTGCCACGCGGCTGAGACCCGACTGCGGCGCCGCCTTGCCGTCGATCTCGACCCGCCGCCCTACGCCCTCGCTCCAGCTCGCCACCTCATGCGCGCCGTCCGGCGCCTCCAGCGCGGCGGCGACCTTCCAACCGATACGCTCCGGCGCCCGCGCCAGATCCTCCGCCGCCGCTCCGCGCAGCCCGCGGCCGGGCGAGAGCAGCGAGATCGCCTCGATGAGATTGGTCTTGCCGGCGCCGTTCGGCCCGAAGATCGCCACCGGCCGACCGTCGAAGCCGAGGTCGAGCGCCAGATGCGAGCGGAAATGCGACAGCCGCAGCCGCGCGACGGCGAGCGTCATCGCAGCGCGCGGCCTGAGCCTCGGGTCACACCCGCATCGGCATCACGACATAGACCGCCGATTCGTCGTTGCCTTCGCGCATCAAGGTCGGGTCGCCCGAGGAGTTGAACAGGAAGACCGCGTTCTCCCGATCGACCTGGCCGGCGATCTCCAGCAGGTACTTCGCATTGAAGCCGATCTCCAGCCGCTCGTCGGCATAGGCGACCGACAGTTCCTCGTCCGCCGCGCCGGCGTCCGGCGCATTGACGCTGAGCACCAGCCGATCGTCCTCGATCGCCATCTTGACCGCCCGGCTGCGCTCCGAGGAAACCGTCGCGACGCGATCAACGGCCTGCGCGAACTCGGCGGCGTCGACCTCCAGCCGCTTTGAATTGCCGGTCGGGATCACCCGGGAATAGTCGGGGAAGGTGCCGTCGATCACCTTCGAGGTCAGGGTGACGTCCGGCGTGGCGAAACGCACCTTGGTCTCGCTGACCGAAACGTCGATCTTGGCCTCGTCATCGTCGAGCAGCTTGCGCAATTCGTTGACCGTCTTGCGCGGCACGATCACCCCGGGCACGTCCTCGGCGCCGGCCGGCAGCTCGGCGTCGATCCGCGCCAGCCGGTGGCCGTCGGTCGCGACGCAGCGCAGCGCGGTACCGTTCGCCGTCTTGGCCGCGTGCATATAGACGCCGTTCAGATAATAGCGCGTCTCCTCGGTCGAGATCGCGAATTTCGCCTTGTCGAACAGCCGGCGCAGCACCGGCGCCGGGCAGGTGAAGGCGCACTGATATTCCGCGTTGGCCATGATCGGGAAATCCTCGCGCGGCAGCGTGGCGAGGCTGAAATGCGAACGCCCGGCGCGCACCTCGAGCCGGCCGGCGAGGCCGTCGTCGCTCAATTCGACCATGGCGCCGTCGGGCAGCTTGCGCACGATCTCGTGCAGGGTGTGGGCCGAGACCGTGGTCGCCCCGGCGCGCAGCACCATGGCGCGCGACCGGTCGATCACCTCGATGTCGAGATCGGTGGCGCGAAAGCTCACCTGCTCGCCCTCCGCCTCGATCAGCACATTGCCGAGGATCGGGATGGTGTTGCGCCGCTCGACGACGGATTGCGCGCGGCTCATCGCCCGGAGGAGGGCACCGCGCTCCATGCTCAGTTTCATGCGTGTCATCCCTTGCGCGCTCCCGCGGGCCGGCTACCCGCCCGGGGGGAACGCGACGTTAGCGAAACGGCGGGAAAGGGCAAGCGCCGGCACGACTCCCGCGAGCGGAAAATCCGCTCAGGCTTCGAGCATCCGGCGCAGCAACTCGACATCCTCGGCGATCTGGTTGTCGGTCTTGCGCAGCTCCTCGATCTTGCGAACCGCGTGGATCACCGTCGTGTGATCCCGGCCGCCGAAGCGGCGCCCGATGTCCGGCAACGATTTCGAGGTGAGGGTCTTCGAAAGATACATCGCCACCTGCCGCGGCCGCGCCACCTGCCGCGCCCGCCGGGCCGACAGCAGGTCGGACATCCTGAGGTTGTAGTGGTCGGCCACCTTGCGAATGATCTCGTCGATGGTGACCTTGCGCTCCGAGGCGCGCAGCACGTCGGCGAGGCATTCCTGCGTCATGTCGAGATTGATCTCGCGCCCGACCAGCCCGGCGAAGGCATAGAGACGGGTCAGAGCGCCTTCGAGAACCCGGACGTTGGAACTGATCCGGTGGGCGAGAAACTCCATCACCCCCGGCCCCACCACCACGCCCGGATGCAGCGCCGCCTGCGCGTCGGCCTTGGCCTGCAGGATCCCGAGGCGCAGCTCGTAATCCGTCGGATGCAGATCGACGACGAGACCCCATTGCAGACGCGACTTGATCCGCTCCTCGAGCCCGTCGATCTCGCCCGGCGCGCGGTCGGCGGAGATGACGATCTGCTTGTGCTGGTCGACCAGGGCGTTGAACGTGTGGAAGAATTCCTCCTGGGTGGAATCCTTGCCGGAGATGAACTGCACGTCGTCGACCATCAGCATGTCGACCGAACGGAACATCTCCTTGAAGCCGTGCATCTCCTTGAAGCGCAGCGCCGAGACGAAGCGATACATGAACTGCTCGGCCGAGAGATAGAGCACCCGCGCCTCGGGCCGCGAATGCCGCACCTCCCAGGCGATGGCATGCATCAGATGCGTCTTGCCGAGCCCGACGCCGCCATAGAGAAACAGCGGATTGAAGCTGACGTCCCGGCCCTCGGCCACCCGGCGGGCGGCGGCGTGGGCGAGCTCGTTCGGCTTGCCGACGACGAAATTGTCGAAGGTGAAACGGCCATCGAGCGGCGACTGCGGCAACTCGATATCCCCTTGCGCCACCATCGCCGCCTCCACCCGCGCTTCGACGCGGGCTTCGACTCGCGGTTCGATTCTGGTCCCGGCCTCCCGCGTCGCCGCTTCCGGCGCCGCTTCGACCCGGGATCGGGCGGCGGCGGCCGACGGCTGGCCCTCCTCGGCGGCGGGCGATGCCACGGTGAATTCCAGCCGCTGCACCGGCACGCGTTCCTTGGTCAGCAACTGGCGGATCACCTCGCCATAGTTGCGCGCGACCCAGGTGCCGATGAAGCTGGTCGGCGCCGCGATCCGCACCACGCCATGATCCGCGCCGACGAAGGCTAGCGGGTCGATCCAGTTCTGATAGGCATCCTTGCCGATCTGGCTGCGCAAATGACCCCGCACGCGCGACCAGGCCCCGCTCCGCCCATTGATGGAATCCGTCATGATTTCAAGCTTCATGCGCGGCGACATGGAATCCGCGCGGGCCGAGGATGGCTCCGGCGCGCGAGACGCTCCGGCCGCTCCGGCCGGCCAAGCCGTTGATCCGAACGCCGCGGCGCCGAATGCTGGCAGTCTCACGCATCGCGCATCCCCCGTTGGGTTTCTGGCCGACGCCACCCTGGTCTCGCCAAGTGCGCATCGACATCAATCATCTTATAGTCGGATCAGCCTGAATCCAGACACAGAATACTCCGCCGACCCGCAACAAAAAACCGCAAGTGTGCCACTTATATTACAGCCGAGCGGACTGAAATTAAGGGGATGACTTGTGCCTGTTCGGTGGCGGGTCCTTGGATCGGATTCGTTCCGCGACCCCTTAACCATACCTAAGCCGCCCGGACGCCACAACCGGACCGAAGATGGAACATCCCGAAATCGCAAAAAGCGAACAACACAGAACAAAGGCGCGCCCAAACGGACACGCCTTGGAAATCACGGACGCGCGGCGGCGCCGGGGTCTGGACCAGGCGCCGCGGCAGGGTCAGACGCTGAGCGCGTTGACCCGGCCAGCCAGACGCGACACCTTGCGGCTCGCGGTATTCTTGTGCAGCACGCCCTTGCTCACGCCGCGCATGATCTCGGGCTGGGCAAGGCGCAGCGCCTCGGCGGCGACCGACTGGTCGCCGGCGGCGATGGCTTCCTCGACCTTGCGGATGAAGGTGCGCAGACGCGAGCGACGGGCCTTGTTCACCGCGGCGCGGGCCTCGGCCTGCCGAGCGCGTTTCTTGGAGGACGGCGAATTTGCCATGGGTGCGGTTCGTCTTTCGATCTTCGGATGTTCAGGCGGCGTCTCTACAGAACCCCGCGCCCCCTTGTCAACACGCATTCGCCCCCGCGCGACCGCCTCCGTCCGCTGACCCGGCGTTCAGCCCTCCCGTGCGCCCGAAGCCCTACGAAGCCCCATCTCCGCTCGCTTCTCCCAATTTCATATTGGCAGATTCCTATCGGGCAGGACGAGGGGCCCCGCCAACGGGCGGGGAGAAAAATGACTCGCGGCCAAC
>JBGAJI010000045.1:0-24122 GCA_044225035.1 Amaricoccus sp.
GTCATCGACCTCCTCGCGAAACTGAAGCGCGAGCTCGGGATCGCCTTCATCTTCATCGCCCACGACCTGCCGGTGGTCCGCGACTTCGCCGACCATGTCATGGTCATGGAAAAGGGCCGCGTCGTCGAGCAGGGCCCCGTCCGCGCCATCTTCGAAACCCCCCGCGAACCCTACACCCGCCGCCTCCTCGCCGCCGGCCTCGACCCAGACCCCGAAGTCCAGAAGGCCCGCCGCCTCGCCACCGCCTGAACGCGCTTGAAGGAGCCCGCCCATGCTCACCCTCGCCAGCCCGCTTGAGATGCAGCGCCCGCCCGTCGTCCGCTTCGGCGTCGGCCAGCTCGAAACCCTCGCCCCCTGGCTCGCCGCGACCGGCGCCCACCGTCCCTTCGTCGTCGCCGACCGCGTCAACGCCGCCCGCCTCGACATCCTCGGCCTGCCCGCCGCCACCCTCTTCGGCGACGTCAAGCCCGAGCCCGACCTCCCCAACCTCGAGGCGGCCGTCGCCGCGGCGAAGGCCGCCGGCGCCGACGCCGTCATCGGCTTCGGCGGGGGCAGCGCCATGGACCTCGCGAAGCTCGTCGCCGTCCTCGCCACCTCCGACCTCTCCCTCGCCGACATCTCCGGCCCGAACCGCGCCCCGGCCCGCGCCGTCCGCCTCGCCCAGATCCCGACCACGGCCGGCACCGGCTCCGAGGTCGGCACCCGCGCGCTCGTCACCGACCCCGCGACCCTCAACAAGGTCGCGACCGAGAGCGTCCACATGCTCGCCGACATCGCGATCATCGACCCGGCGCTCACCGTTTCCGTCCCGCCGGCCGTCACCGCCGCCACCGGCGTCGACGCGATGGCCCACTGCGTCGAGGCCTTCACCTCGAAACGCTCCCACCCGATCATCGACGCCTATGCGCTGCGGGGGATCGAACTCGTCGGCCGCTACCTCGCCCGCGCCGTCGCGGACGGTGGCGACCGCGAAGCCCGCGCCGGCCTCGCGCTCGCCGCCTTCCACGGCGGCGTCTGCCTCGGTCCGGTCAACACCACCGCCGGGCACGCGATCTCCTATCCGCTCGGCACCCGCCACAAGCTCGCGCACGGCATCGCCAACGCGCTGATCTTCCCGCACACCCTCGCCGCCAACGCCCCCGCCGTGCCCGACAAGACCGCGCAGATCGCCCGCGCCCTCGGCTTCGGCGCCGACGGGCGGCAGCAGGTCCTCGGCGGCGCCACCGACTTCTGCCAGCGCCTCGGACTCGACATGGCGCTCCGCGCCCATGGCGTCCCGAAGGACGACCTCCCCGCCTCGGCGAAGGAGGCCCACGCCATCCGCCGCCTGCTCGACTGGAACCCCGTCGACCTCTCCGAGTCCGACATCCTCGAAATCTACGAAGCGGCCTACTGACATGACCAAGCAAGCCTTCGTCGCCCTCGTCACCTGCTTCAACGACGACGAGACCGTGAACTACGCCGCCACCCGCGCCCAGGTTCGCCGCCAGGTCGCCGCCGGCAACAACATCATGTGCGCCGGCACCAACGGCGACTTCACCGCCCTCACCTTCGACGAGAAGGTCCGGCTCTGCGGCGAGGTCGTCGACGAGATCGGCGGCAAGGCGAAGATCATCGTCAACGCCGGGATGCCCGCCACCTTCGAGACCATCCTGCTCGCGAAGGAGTTCGAGCGGATCGGCGTCGACGGCATCGCCGTCATCACCCCCTTCTTCATCCAGACGACCCAGGACGGCCTCGTCCGCCACTTCTCGGCGGTCGCCGACGCCGTCAACACGCCGGTCTACCTCTACGACATCCCCGCCCGCACCCAGAACCACATCGAACCCGCCACCGCCCGCGCGCTTGCCACCCACGGCAACATCGCCGGCATCAAGGATTCCGGCGGCGCGCGGGAGACGCTGGAGCAGTACCTCGCCGTCGCGCGCGAGGTTCCGGGTTTCGACGTCTATTCCGGCCCCGACCACCTCGTGCTCTGGGCGTTCGAGAACGGCGCCAAGGGCTGCATCTCAGGCCTCGGCAACGTCATGCCCGACACCCTCGCGGCCATCACCCGCGCCTTCAACGCCGGCGACGAGGCGGGCGCGGCCGAGGCGCAGAAGGCCTTCGGCGCATTCCGCGAGGACCTTTACACCCTCGGCTACCCCCCGGCGCTGGTGAAGCGCGCCCTCTACCTGATGGACCCCTCCGTCGGCGCCAGCCGCCAGCCCGCCCTCCTGCCCGACCCCGGGCAGGACGCCAAGATCGCCGCGATCCTCGTCAAGCACCGCCTGATGGCGCAAGCCGGGGCCTGACTCCGGGAACCTCGGCCGGGGCCGCTTTCAGCCCCGGCCGAGGTCGACCAGCGCGCCGCCGAAAAGTCGGTCGCGGGAGTGGACCAGATGCCCGTTCATCAGCTCCGCGGCGCCGTCGCCGTCGCCGTCGCGAACGGCGGCGAAGATCGCCGAATGCTCGCCGAAGACATCCTTCAGCGCCTTGGCGCCGTCGGTCATCAGCGACTGCCCGTGCAGCTTCATGCCGACATAGATATGCTCGCGAAGCGCCCGCATCGACGCCTCGAAATACTGGTTGTTCGCCGCCTTGGCGACCGCGAGGTGAAAGGCGAAGTCGGCGTCCTCGCGGTGCGTCTGCGACTCGGTCGCCCCCGCCATCAGCGACAGCGCCGTCTCGATCTCGGCCAGCGTCGTCTTGTCCCGCCGCGCCGCCGCCAGCCGCGCCGACATGGTCTCGATGCAGATGCGGAACTCGTAGCAGCGCTGGATGTCGGCGATCGTCTCGACCCGGGCGAAGCCGAGCGGCACGGTACGCACCTCGCGAACGAAGCTGCCGGCGCCCTGGCGGGAATGGACCAGCCCCTGGTCCCGCAGCCGTTCCAGCGCGTCGCGCAGGATCGGGCGCGAGACACCGAACTCCTCGGAAAGCGTCTTTTCCGAGGGCAGCTTCTGGTTGGCCGGATAGTCGCCGTTGGAGATCCGGCTGTAGAGCAGGTGGTAGACCCGGTCCGCCAGCCCCGGCCTCGCCCGTGGAGCCTCGCCCTGGGCGTCTTCCCGATCCACTCCGTCCATTCCTACCCCTCGCGGCCCAGCGCCGCCGCGGCGACGGAGACCAGTGCCTCTTCATCCCCGAAGCCGCCTGACTTGGTGACAAGTCGCAGATCGAGCCCTCCCGACAGGATGCGGGAGACCGGAAGGCCCGGCAAGACCTCTCCTTCTATGCTCAGAACCCCGGCCCCGACGAGTCCGAGGATTTCGTCCGCCGTCTCGCCGCCGCTGGCGAGCAGCGTCCTGACCGACCCGCTCCTGACAAGTTGCGCAATTCCCTTTGCGAAGCGCCCGCCGGCCGCGCGCGCATCGAACGCCCCGCCGCCCGGGACCAGCCGCGCCACCCCACCCGCCGGAAGCGGCGGGCAGACCCCGTCCGGCGCCTCCACCGCCGGGACGAGGCCACTGGCCGCGAGCCGGCGCACCTGCGCCAGGGTGATCGGATCGTGCGAGCCGATCGCGAAAAGGATCGGCGCGGCGATCGCCGGCCGCGGGATCGCCCAAGGGCCTGTCGCGAGGCGACGGGCGACCGCCGCCGCCAGGCCGGCGGCGCCGACCAGCAGCCTGCCCCCGCGAGCAAGGGAGCCGCCGAGAGCGGCGTCGAAATCCGCGTCGCCGTCGGTGTCGGGAATGTCGAGGGTGAGGCGGCTCCCCCGGAAAACCCCCGCGATATCGATCGGGGAGGCCACGCCGACGCCGACCACCGCGCCCCCGACGACGGCGCGGCCCTGCGCCGGGATGCCCGGCGCGACGAGGGCGCGGCCGAAGCCGCCACGCTCCGCGACCGCGGCGACCTCGTCGGCGACATGGCCCTTGAGACGGGAGTCGACCTTCTTGAACAGGATCGGGGGCAGCGTGCCGACCGCGTCGAGCGCCGCCGCGACCGCGGCCTTGGCGGCGGCCGCGCCGCCTTCGCGCGACGCCGTGCTGACGCTGAGCACGTCGGGGTCGAAGGCCAGCGCCGCCCGGACGTCCCCTGGACGGCGCGCCACGACGCAGCGCAGTCCGGCGCCGGTCAGGGCCACGGCGCCGTCGAGCGCCCCGGTCAGGTCGTCGGCGATGAGGAGGGCGCGCATGGGTCAATCTCGCATTGCTTTCGGAGCAGCCTACAGGTAAACATGTCACTTGTGAACACCGAAAATGCACCGGTACCCTCGACATAATACGAGTCAATAAGCTGATATATATGAAAATATCGGCGGATAAGGCGAAGAGAGGTCGAGTTTACAACAATGAATCAGTTTGGGGAAGGAACCCTACCGATGACCGTATCCAGCAAGGCCCCGATCGTGATCACGATGGGCGATCCGTCCGGCGTCGGCCCGGAGGTCACGGTCAAGGCGCTGGCCGACCTCGGCGAGGCCCGCCGCGACTTCGCCGTCATCGGCGACCGGGCGGTCCTCGGCCGCGCGCTCGCCGCGAGCGGCATCGCCCTGCCGCTCGTGGCTCCCGGCGAGGACGGCATCGCGGTGATCGACGTGCCGGTGGACGGCCTGCCTGACCGGTTCGGCGTGCTCAGCGCCCGCTGCGGCGAGGCGGTCTTCCAGTATATCCGCACCGCCGTCGACTGGGCCAGCGACGGCCGCGCCGCCGGCATCGTCACCGCCCCGATCAACAAGGAGGCGCTGAATTCCGCCGGCCATCACTATGACGGCCACACCGGCCTGCTGGCGCATCTCACGGGGCAAAAGTCGTCGTGGATGCTGCTCGCCTCCGAGCGGCTGAACGTCATCCACGTCTCGACCCACGTCTCGCTCAGTACCGCGATCGAGCGCGCCCGTCCCGAGCGGGTGCTGGAGACGATCCGCACCGGCCATCGCCACCTCCGCCGCATGGGGCTGGAGAGCCCCCGCATCGCCGTCGCCGGGCTCAACCCGCACTGCGGCGAGCACGGCCTCTTCGGCACCGAGGACGAGGAATTCCTCGCCCCCGCCGTGGCCGCCGCCCGCGCCGAGGGCATCGACGTCGTCGGTCCGATCTCGGCCGACACCGTCTTCTACCGCGCCCACGGCGGCGCCTTCGACCTCGTGGTGGCGCAGTATCACGACCAGGGCCATATTCCGATCAAGCTCGTCGCCTTCGACTCGGCGGTGAACGTCTCGCTCGGCCTGCCGATCGACCGCAGCTCCGTCGACCATGGCACCGCCTTCGACATCGCCGGCACCGGCAAGGCCAATCACGTCAACATGCTCTCGGCCCTGTCCTACGCCGGCCAGCTCGCCCGGAGCCGGCGCGAGAGCGCCCCGGCCTGAGCAGGTCGCCGTCCGCCCTGCGCCGCCCCCGGCCTCGGCCGAGGAAGCCTATCTCGCGCAGGGTCTGGGGATCGGCGACGAGCCGGTCGCCGGCTGGGAGATCGGCGCGACCGCCGCGCGATCCGCGACCACGCGAATGCGCCGACGCGGAGGTGGGAGGTGCCGAGCACGGGCATCCGCTTCGCGTCGGTCGCTTCGGCGCGATCCTCTAACCCAGATCCTCGCGGGGGTGGCTTTCGGACATGCCCGGGATGGCCCAGCTCGCTCCGCGCGAGGTGGCGAGGAAGCGATCGGCGAAGCCGCTGTCGATCTCGGCCTGGCGATGGCGCGGAAGGACGACCAGCCGCGTCAGCAGCGTATAGAGGACGAGGCCGACGGGAAAGCCGATCAGCACCGCGTATTGAGGGTAGAGGGCCGCGAGGCCGCCGGCGACGAGCCAGGCGACCAGGCCGGCGGGGTTGAAGCCCCGGGCATAGCGGAACTGGCCATCGAGGCGGTAGAGGTCGGGCACGTTCAGCCGGCGGCGGCGGATCAGGTAGTAGTCGGCGACCATGATGCCGCCGATCGCCGACAGGAAGGCACCGTAGTAGCCGAGGAAGGCGAAGAGGTTGTCGAGGATCGCCCAGGGAAAGCAGAGCGTGCCGACGACCCCGGCGAGGGCGACGCCGAGCCGGTAGTCGATGAGCCGCGGCGCGGCATTGACGAAGGTAAGGGCGGCCGGGATCAGGTTCGCGGAGTTGTTCGTCGACCACTGGGCGAGAACGACGAGGGCGAGAAGCGCGAGGAGCGCGACGCCCTGAGCGTCGCCCTGGATCACCTCGATCGGGTTCCAGTTGCCGGTGGCGATCCAGGAGACCGCGCCGAGGCCGGCGATGACCGCCTGCGTCACCGGCAGCGCGATCAGCTGGCCGGCGAAGACGCGGCGGTTGCGGGCGAAAAAGCCGCGGGCCCCGGGCTCGGTGGCGACGAAACGGGTCAGGTTCGGGATGTCGATCGCCATCGTCGACCAGAAGCCGAGGTTGGCGACGAAGAGCACGAGCAGCGACATCTCGCCGGTGGCGTGGAAGGTCCAGATGTTGATCCCCTTCACCTCGGCGATGCCGTCGAGCGCGAAATACATCCAGACCGAGATCGCGATGATCGCCGGCGCGGCGAGCGAGGCGAGCTTCTCGACCGCCTGGATGCCGGCGGCGGTGTTGATGATCTGTACCGCGGCGAAGGCGACGTACCAGACGACCCAGTTGTCGAAGCCGAGGAAGTAGGAGCCGATGCCGTTGAGCGCGATGGCGCCGAGGTAGGTCTGGATGCCGAACCACATGGCGGCGACGAGCCCGCGGGAAAGCGACGGCAGGTGTGTGCCGTGGATGCCGAAGGGCGCGCGCAGGTAGACGGCGAAGGGTAGACCGTGCTCGGTACCGATATCGGCGGTCAGCAGCATGAAGGCGCCGAGGACGAGGTTGGCGGCGAAGATCGTCAGGATGACCTCGCCGAGGCCGAGCCCGCCCTGCACCCCGGTGGCGCCGAGCGAGTAGGTGGCGATGATGACGGCGATGCCGACCCAGATCCAGGCATAGCCCCAGGCGCCGATCGGGCGCTGGTCGAGCGCGGTGGGGAGGATCGACTCCTCCACCAGCGGGTTGCGACCGGGCGCGAAAGCGCCCGCGGCTTCAAAATCTGGCGCGAAAGCGCCCGCGGCTTCAAGATCGGGCGCGAGCGCGCCCTCGGTCGTGGCGGTCATCGGAAAAGCCTCCTCTGGCCGGTGGCGGTCAGCCATCGGGAATGAATGTTGGGGAAGGGAGGGAGGCCGCCCTTTCGAGGCGGCCGCGAGGGTCAGGCGCCCATGCGGGCGCGCAATGCCTCGGTGGCGGCGATGTCCACCGTCTCGGCCTCGGCGTCGACGACGACGCCGTAGACGTCGCGGGCACGGGCGACGGAGCAGAAGCCGTCGAGCACGTCTTCGAGCACCTTGCGCGCCGGGCGCTTGAGCGGCGAGCCGTAGCCGCCACCGTTGGGGCTGTAGTAGGCCATCACGTCGTTCGCCTCGACAGCGAGGCCCGAGAACTTCGAATGCATCTCGCGTACCTTGGCCGGTCGGTCGGCGTTGTAGACGAGGCACTTGCCGACGGTGCCGTCGGTGCCACCGAAGGCGCCCCAGGGGGCATCGGTGTGGCGCTCGGACTCGTGGGTGATGAAGGCCGGCGTCAGCACCCGCTGCGCCTTCACCACGCCGATGCCGCCGCGGTGCTCGCCAGCGCCCGGCGGCTCGTCGTCGCGGAGTTCGTAGCGATCGCAGATCATCGGCAGGTGCATGGCGAGGTCTTCGAGCGGGTTGTTCCGCGTGTTCGCCATCAGGTTGTCGATGGCATCCGGCCCGTCCGAGCGCGGCCGCCCGCCGTAGGCGCCTTCGTTCACCTCGAGGAACACCCAGTAGTCGCCCGAAGGCCGCACGCCGGAAAAGGCGGCGAAGGAGATCGAGGCGGAGGAGCCGGCGATCACCTTCTCGGGCATCACCGGCGCGAGGGCGCGGAGGATGAGGTCGATCATCCGGTTGCACTGGGTAAAGCGCGCCTCGGCCGAGGCCGGCGCCTTCGGGTTGAAGATCGAGCCGAGCGGCGCGGTGACGGCGATCGGGCGGAACGAGCCCTCGTTCGAGGGAGCGCGGACGTCGGAAGTGGCGGCGTCGAGCAGGAGCTTGCGGAACGCGGCATAGGCGGCGACCTTGGTCGAGCCCTCGAAGGGCACGTTGTAGGCGGTCGGCGTCTGGTCGGCGGAGCCGGTCAGGTCCACCTCCAGCCCGTCGCCGCGGACGCGCACCGTCACCTTCACCTTCAGGCGCTGGTCGCGGTTGCGGCCGTCGTCGTCGAGCCAGCCCTCGGCGGTGTAGTCGCCGTCGGGGATCTCGGCGATGCGCTGGCGCATCAGGCGCTCGGCATAGTCCATAAGTTGGTTCGCGGCGCCGAAGACCCTGGCCTCGCCATACTTCTCGATGAGCTCGACGAAGCGCCGCGCGCCGAGCCGGGCCGAGGCGACCTGGGCCTCGATGTCGGCGACGAGCTGCTGCGCGGCGCGGGAGTTGCGGCGGATGAAGTTCCACATCGCCCGGTTCGGCTCGCCCTTGCGGTAGAGCTTGGTGCCGGCGAAGAGCATGCCCTCGGCGAAGACGTCGGGGACGTCGATGATGAGGCCTGGGGTCGCCGCGCCGATGTCGACATGGTGGGCGGTGTTGGCGGCGAAGCCGACGAGGCGGCCCTTGACGAACACCGGCACGACGATGGCGAGGTCGGGCGTGTGGCTCGAGCCGAAATACGGGTGATTGTGGACGACGACGTCGCCCTCGTACCACTCGCCGTCCTCGAGCGTCTCCTCGATGCCGCGCAGGTAGCCGGGGATCGAGCCGATGTGCATCGGCGTCGATTCCGACTCGCAGAGCGTGTTGAAGCCGGTGTCGAAGAGGCCGGCGCCGAGGTCCTGGCTCTCGCGGATGATCGAGGAGAAGGACATCCGGTAGAGAACGTGACCCATCTCCTCGGCGATGGTCTCGAAGGCGCCGCGGATCACCTGGAGGGTGATCGGGTCGACCTCGGCGCGGACGTCGGGCTCGGGCATGGTCATCTGGTTCATCGTGTCACGCTCCTCAGGCGGCGCCCAGCGGGCGGACGCGGATGTTGCCGAACTTGAGCACCTGCGCCGCGTATCCGGGCGGCACGAGCGTATTTGAGTCGTGCTGGACGAGGATCGCCGGTCCGTCGACGCGGTCGCCGGCCAGCAGCCGCCGCCTGTCGTAGCGCGGCGTCTCCAGCATCCGGCCGTCGTCGAAGGTGGTCGGTCGGACGAGCATCAGCGCACGGTCGGGGCTCGACCCGTCGGTGGCGGCGATCGCCGGGATGGCGATCCGCGGCACGCTGGCCGAGCCGATGGCGCGGAGGGTGATGATCTCGACCTCCTGCTCGGGGTAGCTGTAGCCGTAGTCGAGTTGATGGCGCGCGTGAAAGCCGTCGGCGATCTCCGCCTTGTTCTCCGCCGTCACCGGCCCCTCCGGCATCGCGGCGCGGAGCTCGAAGCCCTGGCCGCGATAGCGGCATTCCGCCACGATCTCGACCGCCTGCTCGCTCCGCGCGATTCCGTCCGCGTCGAGTTCCGCCGTCACGCGCCGTCGCAGCAGGTCGGCGGCGGCGTTGATCTTCGTGATCTCGGCCACGGCGGCGGCGCCGATATCGACGATCACCGCCTCGGTGTGCTCGTAGCGGAGGTCGGTCTTGAGGAGGCCGACCGCCGCCGTGATGCCGGGGGCGACGGGAATGAGCACCTCCTTCGCCGACACGGCTTCCGCCAGGGCGACGCCATGGAGCGGGCCGGCGCCGCCGAACGGCATGATCGAGAAGTCGCGCGGATCGAGGCCGCGCGCGACCGAGTTCGAGCGGATGGCGAGCGCCATGTTGTTGTTGATGACCTTGATGATGCCGAGCGCCGCCTCGGTCACCGACAGGCCGAGCGGCTCCGCCACCCGCGCCACCGCCGCCCGGGCGAGATCGGCGTCGAGCGCGAGGTCGCCGCCGAGCGCCATGTCGGGATCGAGCCGCCCGAGCACCACCTGCGCGTCGGTCACCGTCGGCTCGACGCCGCCGCGGCCATAGCACGCTGGTCCGGGCTCCGATCCCGCCGAGCGTGGCCCGACGTTGAAGCCGCCCGCCTCGTCGATATAGGCGACCGAGCCGCCGCCGGCGCCGATCGTCACGAGGTCGATCATCGGCGTGAGGACCGGGTGCCCGCCGACATAGGTGTCGCGCGGGTTCATGATCTTCACCGCGCCGTCGGGGATGGTGGATATGTCCGCCGAGGTGCCGCCGATATCAACGGTGATGACGTTGGCGACGCCCGCCATCTCACCCTCCGACGCGCCGCCGATGACGCCGCCGGCCGGGCCGGACATGAGGATGCGGATCGGTCGCTTCGCACAGGCCTCGACGGTGGAGACGCCGCCGTTCGACTGCATGATGCGGAGCCTGGAGGCGACGCCGGCGTCGCGCAGGCGCGATTCGAGGTCGTTGAGGTAAAAGGCGGTCTTCGGGCCGACGTAGCAGTTCATCGCCGCCGTGGAGAACCGCTCGTACTCGCGCATCACGTTCGCCACTTCGGACGAGAGCGTGACATAGGCGTCCGGCATCTCCTCCAGGACGATCTCCTTCGCCCGCCGCTCGTGCGCGTCGTTGATAAAGGCGAACATGAAGCCGATCACCACCGACGCGATCCCGCGGCGCTTGAAGAGCGCGCAGGCCGCGCGCACCGCCGCCTCGTCGAGGGGCGTTGCGATCTCGCCGGCCGGCGGCAGGATGCGTTCGGGGATGGCGATCCGGTTGCGGCGCTTGACCAGCGGCTGGCTCTGCCAGGGCACGTCGAAATGCAGCGAGAAGTTGTAGGGCCGCTTGTGCCGCCCGATATGCAGGATGTCGCGGAAGCCCTCGGTCGTCAGCATCCCGCATTCCGAGCCGTTGTGCTCGATGGTGATGTTCGTAGCGGTCGTCGTGCCGTGGACGATGGTTTCGACCGCGGCGGTTTCGATCCCGGCCTTGGCGCAGAGCGCCTTCACCCCCTCGACCACGCCGATCGACTGGTTGCGGAGCGTCGTCGGAACCTTGTGATAGAAGACGCCCTTGCCGCATTCGAGCACCAGATCGGTGTTCGTGCCGCCGACGTCCACGCCAATTCGAGCCATCCTCATCATCCCTTTCCCCTGGTCCGCGTGGCGGCGGGCGCGGCTCTCCCGCGCCCCTTCCGGTTTACTCCGCGGCGATCCTGGCGGCCGCGAGGCCATCGATGTAGGCGACGCATTCCTCGACCGTGTGCACGTCGCCGAACTTCGCGTCGATGTCGAAGAGGTTCCAGGCGACGGCGCCGGGCACCCGGTCGCCGATGCATTCCTTGACCGCGATGGTGCGGAAGCCGTCGGCGATGCCGTCGCAGATCGTCTGGCGCACGCAGGCGCAGGCGGTGACGCCGGTGACGAGGATGGTGTCGACGCCGTTCGCCCTGAGGATGCCGGCGAGTTCGGTGCCGTGGAACGACGAGGCGCGCTTCTTCAGCAATGTGTATTCGCCCTCGACCGGGGCGATTCGGCTGTCGATCGCCCAGAGTTCCTTGTCGGCGAGGTTGACGACGTCGACCGGGATCTTGTTGTGCCAGAGGCCCATGTCGGTGAAGGGCGCGTTGCGGTCGGTGATCTCGTAGGCGGTGGTGACGTGCACCACCGGCAGGTTCGCGGCGCGGAACGCGCGGAGCAGCGCCTGCATGCCGGGGATGATCTCGCCGTCCATCTTCTCCTGGTCGCAGGTGAAGGGATTGCCGGGACGGGTCCAGGCGTTGGCGAGGTCGACCGAGACCAGCGCCGGCCGCCGGCCGAAGCCAACGCGCCGCTGGAAGCCGCGGGCCTGATAGAGCTTCGATGCCTCGGCGAAGGCCTCGGTGAGCATGCGGTCGAGTTCCTTGGTGTCCACGTCGGACATGAGCGTCTCCTTCGCCGGACGCGCCTCGCGCCGGCCCAATCGAGAGGTTTCGGGGTTGGGGTTCGTACGGCGCCTCGGCCCGCTTCCCGAAGCCATTCATGCGCCCGATCGGGGCCGCGGGGAATTGCCGACTCGCCATCTATTGTTGCATGAAATGCATCAGTCCAAGGGAGGCGCTCCTATGGAAAGCCCGGCTGGCCTCGATCTCGTGCATTCCTTCATCGTCGTCGCCGACGAGCTCAACTTCCGCCGCAGCGCCGAGCGGCTGCGGCTCGACCAGTCCGCGCTCACCCGCCGCATCCAGAAGCTCGAGCAGACCTTGGGCTTCCGCCTTCTGGAACGGACGACGCGCGAGGTGACGCTGACCGCCGCCGGCCGGCGTTTCTACGAGGAGAACGTCGCGCTGCTGCGGCGCTACGCCGAGGCGGTGGGCTCGGCCCGCGCCGTCGCCGAGGGGCGGACCGGCTTGGTCCGCGTCGGCTACATGGCCTTCGCCGCGACCGAGCTCGTGCCGCGCACCGTCGCGCGCTTCGGCCAGCTCCACCCGCGGGTCGAGGTCAAGCTCCGCTACATCCGCACCCAGGGCCAGAAGCTGGCGCTCGCCGCGGACGAGATCGACATCGGCTACATGATCGGTCCGTTCGCGCATTCCGACTACAACACCGTCAGGCTGGCGTCCGATCCGCTGTACCTCGTCGGGCCCCGCAACCACCCGCTGCTGCGCCGCGCCAGCGTGCAGCCGTCCGATCTCGACGGCGCCGATCTCATCCTCGGTGACATGACCGAATGGGGCGAGTACCGCTGGCGGCTCGCCGAGCTCTTCCACGGCGTCGGCATCACGCCGCGCGTGCGCCTTGAAGCGTCGAACACCCTCGCCCTCATCGGCCTCGTCGCCGCTGGTCTCGGCCTGACGATCTATCCCGAAAGCCTCGTCGGGTTCCTCGGCCAGCCCGTCGAGTCTCGCCCGATCCAGCATCCCGACTTCCGCAGCGAGACGGTCCTCGCGTGGAAACGCACCAACCGCACCGGCCCCACCCGCGCCTTCGTCGAAGTCGCGACACGGTTGCCTCCGCCGCCATAGGTGCGACCGCCGATCGCGCGACGCGCACCGCACAAGTCGATGAGTCGGGCGGCGCAGGCAGCGCCCCTGGCCGCGATCCGCGAAAGCGGGCCGCGGGAGCCGATCGCGCGGCGGACGGCCAGCTCGCGGCGACCGCCCGCGCGCGCGGCGCGGCCGTCGCCACGCGCAACGTCGCGGATTTCCTCGGGCGCGGGGTCGCGGTGGTCGATCCGTGGGCAGGCGCGCGAGGAGGGACGAGCGGGCCACATGAGCGAGCTGCGACAGGCTCCTATGCGGAACCGCCCGCCGACTTCACCGCGATCACCCTCAATGCTCGGGTCGGGCGACGGAGGCCTCTGGCCTCAACCTGGGAGTATGGTCGATCGGGGTCGGATTGAGATGGCCTCGGCGTCAGACGCCGCCGCTCCATTCGACCGGCGGGGCGAACATGTAGCCGGCGCCGTAGATCGTCTTGATGATCCGCGGGTTGCGCGGATCCTCGCGAAGCTTGACGCGCAGGCGCGAGATTCGCACGTCGATACTGCGGTCGAAGGCAATGGCGCCGGCGGCGGCCTCCTCCTCCATCAGCGTCTCGCGGGTCTGGACCCGCTGCGGGCGCGAGGCGAGGGCGCGCAGCAGTCGCACCTCGCTGGCGCTGAGCTCGACCTCGGCGGCGTCCGGGGCGATCAGGCGATGGCTGCGGAAGTTGGCGGTCCAGCCGCTGAAGCGCGCGACGCTGTCCTCGGCGCCGGACGGCGCCTCCGAGCGGCGCAGCACCGCGCGCACCCGGGCCACCAGCTCGCGGGGATCGACCGGCTTCAGCACATAGTCGTCCGCGCCGAGCTCCAGGCCGAGCACGCGGTCCGCGACGTCCGTCCAGACGCCGCTCAGCGCGATGGCCGGGATCGCGTCGACCTTCAGCCGCCGGGCGATCACCTCGAGCCCCTGTCCGTCGGGCAAATTCATGTCGACGATGCAGATCGCCGGGCGGATCTGTGTCAGCCGGCGCTCGAAGTCACGGACGAGGCCAAACGACTCCGAATTGAAGCCGTGCTCGCGGAAGCAGCGGACGAAGAGCGAAGCGAGCTCGGGCTCATCCTCGAGGACCAGTACCAGCTGGCGCGTCGTCGACATCGATCTCTCCCCCCCGGCGGGCTTCGGACCCGCTCAGGCGCAATCCGTTGTGTCGGACGTCGCCTCGATGGCGCGGATCAGCTCCAGCGGCTCGAACGGCTTGCCGAGGACCGGCAGGGTCAGGCCCTCGCGGTCGGCCTGGTCGGCACCGTCGAACCCGGTCATTAGGACGATTCGAAGGTCGGGACGCAAGCGTGCCGCTTCCCGCGCCAGCCGGAAGCCTGACATGCCGGGCATGACCACGTCCGTCACCAATGCCCGCAGCTCCGCGACGGTCTCGACGAGCGCCAGCGCCTCCTCGCCCCCCTCCGCCTCGAGGACGCTGTAGCCGAACCGAGCGAGCTGGCGGCGGACGGTGCTGCGAAGCTCGTGGTTGTCGTCGACGACGAGGACGAGGCCGCGCCCGGGCGCCGGCGCGGGGACCGGGGCCGCGAGAGCGCCGGGCTCAACCGGAGAAGCGGCGGGAAGGATGATGGTGAAGCGCGCGCCCTTGCCCGGCGCGCTCTCTACCGAAACGGTGCCGTGCGACTGGCGGACGAAGCCCCAGACCATGCTGAGCCCGAGGCCGGTGCCCTTGCCGGCGCCCTTGGTGCTGAAGAACGGCTGGAACACCTCGGCGACCGTTTCCGCGTCCATGCCGGTCCCGGTGTCGGCGACGACGATCCTCACGAAGCGTTGCCCGGCGGTGACCTCCGGGTAGTCGAGCTCGATCCGGATGTCGCCGCCGTCGGGCATCGCGTCGCGGGCGTTGACGCAGAGGTTCAAGAGCGACGTTTCGAACTGCACCCGGTCGACCAGCAGGGGCACGGGCGCGCCGCGGCAGTCGAGCGAGATGCCGACGTTGGCGGGAAGGGTGCGCCGCATCAGCTTGAGGAAGTCGGCGACGGTCGCCTCCGCGTCGACGCGCTCGGGCCTGAGCGGCTGACGCCGGGCGATGGCGAGCAGTTGGCCGGTCAGCCGGGCGCCCTGCTCGGCCGCGCGAATCGCCGGCTCGATGCACTCCTCCATCGTCTGAGCATCGGCGCCGCCGTCGCGCAGCGGTAGGAGGTTGCCGAGGATGATCGCCAGGATGTTGTTGAAATCATGGGCGATGCCGCTGGCGAGCTGCCCGACCGCGTCCATCTTCTGCCCCTGCAGCAGCGTCGCCTCCGCCGCCTTCTGCTCGGTGACGTTGATCGAGCAGACGTAGAAGCCGTTCACGGCCCCGTCGGGTGCCACGTCGGGGCGCAGGAAGGTGCGCACCGTGAGCAGCCGGCCGTCGGCGTGGCGGGCGGGATGGACGAAGTCGACCGACTGGCCAGAGTGGGCCGCGTCGAAGAAGGTATCGCCCGCCACCATGGCGTCGCGCCAGATGAAGTCGTCGGCATGCTTGCCGAGGATTTCCTCGGGCGAGCTTCCGTAGGCCGCCGCGAAGCGCTGGTTGGCGAAGCGGTAGATCTTGTCCTGATCGACGTAGGCGATACCGACCGGAAGGGCGTCGATGATCGCGCGCAGATGCGCGTCGCCCTGGTGCGGGTTGGCGCCCGGCGCATTTGGCGTTTCTAGAAGCATCGGCTCCTCCGCTGGCTGCGGGACGGTAAGACGAATCGCGGCGTCCACAAACCGTGAAACGGCCCCGTTACAATTCGTTGGAATTGGGCAAAGCCCACGCAACAGTCGCGGGACATAGTCGCACCAACGAATAGTTCTGGCTTGAGCGTCGGCGGGGCAAAGTGCGAGGATCGCGCGATCGGACCCTCCGGCGTCCGGTAGCAAAACAGAACGCCGCGAGGAGGAACCAAGCATGCTCACGACTGCGTCGCCCTATGGGAGCGGCCTCGACAAGACGTCGGCGAACCATGTGCCGCTGACGCCCACCACCTTCCTCCAGCGGGCGGCGGCGATCTGGCCTGAACGGCTGGCGGTTGTGCATGGCCCGACGCGGCGCACCTGGGCGGAGACCGACGCGCGGTGCCGGCGCCTGGCTTCGGCGCTG
The DNA here is from genome assembly GCA_044225035.1 of Amaricoccus sp. GTDB lineage: Bacteria > Pseudomonadota > Alphaproteobacteria > Rhodobacterales > Rhodobacteraceae > Amaricoccus. The sequence continues at coordinate 15,963 of JBGAJI010000045.1, forward strand.
CGCGCCCGGGGCATCGAGCCCGGGCAGACGGTCGCCTTCCTGGCGGCGAACACGCCGGAGCTCTTCGAGGCGCATTTCGGTGTTCCGATGATGGGGGGCGTGCTCAACGCCATCAACACCCGGCTCGACCCGGAGGCGATCGCCTTCATCCTCGGCCACGGCGAGGCACGGATCCTCTTCGTCGACCGCGAGTTCTCGGCGGCGGCGAAGCGCGCGGTGACCCTGCTCGGGCGTCGCGTCCCGGTGATCGACATCGATGACCCGACCTACGAGGGCGGCGCGCTGATCGGCGAGAAGGACTACGAGGCCTTCCTCGCCGAGGGCGACGAGACCGAGGCCTTCGCGGGGCCGGCGGACGAGTGGGACCCGATCGCGCTCAACTATACGTCCGGCACCACCGGCAATCCGAAGGGTGTCGTCTATCACCACCGCGGCGCCTATCTGAACGCGGTGTCGAACGTGCTCTCCTGGGGGCTCTCGGGCACGCCGGTCTACCTCTGGACGCTGCCGATGTTCCATTGCAACGGCTGGTGCTTCCCCTGGACGATCGCGGCGGTCGCGGGGGTCAATGTCTGCCTGCGGGCGGTGCGGGTCGAGCCGATCCTCGAGCTGATCCGGACCGAGGGTGTCACGCATTTCTGCGGCGCGCCGATCGTGCTCAACATGATCAACAACGCGCCGCCGACGCTCCGCGAAGGGATCGAGCACAAGGTGAAGGCGATGGTCGCCGGCGCCGCCCCGCCCGCCGCTGTCATCGCCGGCATGGAATCGATGGGCTGGGAGGTCACCCATGTCTACGGGCTGACCGAATGCTATGGGCCGACGGTGGTCAATGTCTGGCACGACCGCTGGAACGGGCTCGACCTCGACGACAAGGCGGCGATCAAGGCGCGGCAGGGTGTGCGCGGGCCGATGCTGGAAGCGGTGATGGTGGCGGACCCGGTGACACTCGCGCCGCGGCCGAAGGACGGCCGGACGATCGGCGAGATCTTCATGCGCGGCAACAACCTGTTCTCGGGCTATCTGAAGAACCCGAGCGCCACGGCCGAGGCCTTCGAGGGCGGCTGGTTCCACACCGGCGACCTCGCGGTCTGGCACGAGGACGGCTATGTCGAGATCAAGGACCGCTCGAAGGACATCATCATCTCGGGCGGCGAGAACATCTCGTCGATCGAGGTCGAGGATATCCTCTATCGCCATCCCGAGGTGATGGAGGCGGCCGTGGTCGCCCGCCCCGACGAGAAGTGGGGCGAGACGCCCTGCGCCTTCGTCTCGCTGAAGGAGGGCGCGACCGTTTCCGAGGCCGAGCTCATCGCCTTCTGCAAGACCCAGCTCGCCGGCTTCAAGGCGCCGAAGACCATCGTCTTCGGCCCGCTGCCGCGCACCCAGACCGGCAAGGTGCAGAAGTTCATCCTGCGCGAAACCGCGCGGCAGATCTGAGGGGGGCGGGGAGATGAAGGTTCTCGTCGCCGTCAAGCTGGTCGTCGACGCCAACGTCAAGGTCCGGGTCCGGGCCGACGGATCGGGCGTCGAGACCGCCGGGCTCAAGCACTCGATAAACCCCTTCGACGAGATCGCCGTCGAGGAGGCGGTGCGACTGAAGGAGAAGGGGGTGGCCAGCGAGATCGTCGCGGTCTCGGTCGGCCCCGCCGCCGTCCAGGAGACGCTGCGCACCGCGCTCGCGCTCGGCGCCGACCGGGCGATCCACGTGACATCCGACGCGGAGGTCCAGCCGCTCGGCGTCGCCAAGGCGCTGGCCAGGATCGTCGGCGACGAGGCGCCGGGTCTCGTCCTGCTCGGCAAGCAGGCGATCGACGACGATTGCAACCAGGTCGGCCAGATGCTCGCCGCGCTGCTCGGATGGCCGCAGGGCACCTTCGCCTCGGGCCTCGCGCTAACCGGCGACGGCCTCGAGGTCACGCGCGAGATCGACGGTGGCCTCGAGACGCTGGCGCTCTCGCTGCCGGCGGTGGTGACCACCGACCTCCGGCTCAACACACCGCGCTACGCCTCGCTGCCCAACATCATGAAGGCGAAGAAGAAGCCGCTGGCGGCGATCGCGCCCGAGGCCCTCGGCGTCGACCTGGCGCCACGGCTCGTCACCCTGCGGGTCGAGGAGCCCGGCAAGCGCCAGGCGGGGGTCATTGTCCCCGACGTGGCGACCCTCGTCGACAAGCTCCGCAACGAAGCGAAGGTGCTCTGACCATGGCGATCCTCGTCCTAGCCGAACATGAGAATGGCGAACTGAAGGCCGCGACCGGCACCACGGTCACCGCGGCGAAGGCGATTGGCGGCGACATCCACCTGTTGCTCGCCGGCGCGGATCTCGCCGCGGCGGCCGCGGCGGCCTCGGCGCTCGGCGGCGTCGCGAAGGTGCTGGTCGCCGAGGACGTCGCGCCGCTGGCCGAGCCGCTGGCGGCGCTGGTCGCGGGGCTCCCGGGCTACCAGCACATCCTCGCCCCGGCCACCACCTTCGGCAAGAACGTGGCGCCGCGGGTCGCGGCGCTCCTCGACGTCGCCCAGGTGTCCGAGATCGTCGCCGTGGTCGACGCCGACACCTTCGTCCGCCCGATCTACGCGGGCAACGCGCTCGCAACCGTCCGGTCCTCGGATCCGGTCAAGGTCGTCACCGTGCGGCCATCGGCCTTCGACGCGGCGGCCGCGGGCGGCAGCGCGGCGATCGAGCGCGTGGACGCGGCGGCCGATCCCGGCCTTTCGCGGCACCTGCGCTCGGAGCTCACCGTCAGCGCCCGTCCCGAGCTCGGTTCCGCGCGCATCGTCGTCTCGGGCGGCCGCGGCCTCGGTTCGGAGGAGAATTTCGCCATCGTCGAGGCGCTGGCCGACACGCTCGGCGGCGCCGTCGGCGCCAGCCGGGCGGCGGTCGACTCCGGCTATGCGCCGAACGACCTGCAGGTCGGGCAGACCGGCAAGGTCGTCGCGCCCGAGCTCTACGTCGCGCTCGGCATCTCCGGCGCGATCCAGCATCTCGCCGGGATGAAGGATTCGAAGGTGATCGTCGCGATCAACAAGGATCCCGAGGCGCCCATCTTCCAGGTCGCGGACTACGGCCTGGTCGCCGACCTCTTCGAAGCCGCGCCGGAACTGACCAAGGCACTCGGCTGATCCAGCCCACGAGCTCAAGGACTTAAGCCATGACCGACTATAACCCGCCGCTGCGGGAGATCCGATTTGCGCTCGATTGCCTGGCTGGCCTGCCGGGGATCGCCGCGCTTCCCGGCTTCGAGGAGGCGACGCCCGACCTCACCGACTCGATCCTCGACGAGGCCGCGAAGATCGCCGCCGGCGTTCTCGCGCCGCTGAACCGCGCCGGCGACCTCGACGGGGCGAAGCTCGTCGAGACCGGGGTGCGCACCACGCCCGGCTGGTCCGACGCCTGGACGACGCTGATCGACGGCGGCTGGAACAGCCTGCCCTATTCGGCCGACTTCGGTGGCATGGGCCTGCCGCAGGTGCTGAACCTCGCGGTGCAGGAGATGTGGCAGTCCGCCAACATGGCCTTCGCGCTCTGCCCGATGCTGACCCAGGGCGCCGCCAACGCCATCGAGGCCTACGGGTCGGAGGACCAGAAGGCGCGCTATCTGCCGAAGATGGTGACCGGCGAATGGACCGGCACGATGAACCTGACCGAGCCGCTCGCCGGCTCCGACCTCGCCGCCGTGCGCTCGCGCGCGGTCCCCGAGGCCGACGGCTACCGGATCTCGGGGCAGAAGATCTTCATCACCTACGGCGACCACGACCTGACCGAGAACATCGTCCATCTCGTGCTCGCTCGCCTGCCGGACGCGCCGGCCGGGGTGAAGGGGATCAGCCTCTTCATCGTGCCGAAGGTGCTGGCGGACGGGACCGCGAACGACGTCGCCTGCGTCTCGCTCGAGCACAAGCTCGGCATCCACGGCAGCCCGACGGCGGTGCTCGCCTTCGGCGACAACGGCGGCGCGTGGGGCGAGCTGATCGGCGAGCCGAACCGCGGGCTCGAGTACATGTTCGCGATGATGAACCACGCCCGGGTGAACGTCGGGCTGCAGGGTCTCGCCATCGCCGAGCGCGCCTACCAGCAGGCCCGCGCCTATGCCCGCGAACGCAAGCAGGGCAAGCCGGTCGGCTGGACCGGCAACGGCGCGGCGATCGTCGAGCACCCCGACGTGCGGCGGATGCTCATGAGCATGAAGGCGCGGATCGAGGCGATGCGCGGGCTGCTCTACCGCGTCGCCGCCGATCACGACGTCGCCCACGCCCATCCCGACCCGGAGGTCCGGGCGGCGGCGCAGCGGCGGGTAGACCTGCTCACCCCGGTCGCCAAGGGCTGGTGCACCGAGACCGGCATCGAGCTCGCCTCGATCGGCGTCCAGGTCCATGGCGGCATGGGCTATATCGAGGAGACCGGCGCGGCGCAGCACTGGCGCGACAGCCGGATCACCACGATCTACGAAGGCACGACCGGCATCCAGGCGAATGCGCTGGTCGGTCGCGGCGTGCTGCGCGACGGCGGGGCCACCGTCGCCGAGCTGATCGCCGAGATCGGCGCCGAGGGCCGGGCGCTCGCCGGGGGGCCGCTCGCGCCGCGGCGCGGGCGGCGCAGACGCTCCTCGCCGCCAACGCCGCCGATCCGAGGCGGGCCTACGGCGCGGCCGTCCCCTTCCTGCTGCTGCTCGGCACGCTCGTCGGCGGGCAGGTGCTGACCCGCGCCGCCTCGGCCGCGCTGGCCGAGATCGACCAGGGCAACAACGACCCCTGGTGGGCCGCTCGCATCGGGCTCGCGCGCTTCTACGCCGCGCACGTCCTGCCGCAGGTGGCGGCGCAGCTCGTCGCGGTGACGGACGGCGCCGGCACGGTCTTCGCGCTCGAGGAGGCGCTGCTGTGACCGCCGCGGTCGAGCCTCGGGAGGCGATGGACTTCGACGTCGTGATCGTCGGCGCCGGGCCTGCCGGGCTCGCCGCGGCGATCCGCCTGCGCCAGCTCGCGGAGGCGGCGGGGATCGAGCTCTCCGTCGTCGTGCTGGAGAAAGGCGCCGAGGTCGGGGCGCACATCCTCTCGGGCGCCGTCATCGACCCGATCGGCCTCGACCGGCTGATCCCCGACTGGCGCGAGCGCGGCGCCCCGGTGACCCAGGAAGTCACCGAGGACCGCTTCCTCTACATGACAGAATCCCGCGCCGTCCGTCTGCCGAACGCGCTGATGCCGCCGTTCATGTCGAACCATGGCTGCTACATCGTCAGCCTCGGCGACGTCGTGCGCTGGCTCGGCGAGCAGGCCGAGGCGCTCGGCGCCGAGATCTATCCGGGATTCCCCGCGACCGAGATCCTGACCGACGCGGACGGCGCGGTCACCGGCGTCGCCACCGGCGACATGGGCGTGCACCGCGACGGCGCGCCGGGGCCGAACTTCACCCGCGGCATGGAGTTGAATGGCAAGTACACACTGATCGCCGAGGGCGCGCGCGGCAGCCTCGCGAAAGAGCTCGTCCACCGCTTCGGTCTCGACGCCGGCCGCGACCCGCAGAAATACGGCATCGGCATCAAGGAGCTGTGGGAGATCGCGCCGGACAAGCACCGTCCGGGCCTCGCCCAGCACAGCTTCGGCTGGCCGCTCGACAACCGCACCGGCGGCGGCTCGTTCCTCTACCACTCGGGCGAGAACCTGGTCGCGGTCGGCTTCGTCGTCCACCTCAACTACCGCAACCCCTGGCTTTCGCCCTTCGAGGAGTTCCAGCGGTTCAAGACCCACCCGGCGATCCGCGACACCTTCGAGGGTGGCAAGCGCCTCGCCTACGGGGCCCGGGCCCTGACCGAGGGCGGCTGGCAGTCGATCCCGGAGCTCGCCTTCCCGGGCGGCGCGCTCCTCGGCTGCGCCGCGGGCTTCATGAACGTGCCGCGCATCAAGGGCAGCCACAACGCCATCCTCTCCGGCATCCACGCCGCGGAAGCAGCCTTCGCGGCGATCACCGCCGGGCGCGCCCATGACCGGCTCGAAGCCTACGAGCCGGCGGTTCGTGCCGGGGACATCGCCCGCGACCTCAGGCCGGTCAGGAACGTCAAGCCGCTCTGGTCGCGCTTCGGCACGATCGGCGGGGTGGCTCTGGCCGGGGCCGACATGTGGGCGAACAGCCTGATCCGCGGGCGCGGCCTCGGCTTCACCCTGCGCCACGGCAAGCCCGACAGCGCCACCCTGGCACCGGCCGAGACGAGCCCGCGCATCGCCTACCCGAAGCCCGACGGCAAGCTCACCTTCGACCGGCTGACCAGCGTCTCCTTCTCCGGGACGAACCACGAGGAAGACCAGCCGATCCACCTGCGGCTCGCCGACCCCGACACGCCGATCCGCGACACCCTGCCCCGCTACGCCGAGCCGGCCCAGCGCTATTGCCCGGCCGGGGTCTACGAGATCGTGGGCGAAGGCGCCGAGGCGCGGTTCCAGATCAACGCCCAGAACTGCGTCCACTGCAAGACCTGCGACATCAAGGACCCCGCCCGCAACATCACCTGGACCTGCCCCGAAGGGGGCGGCGGTCCGGCCTATTCCGGCATGTGAGGAGAACCGCGCCCATGAACGACCTGAACGGCTATGACATCGAGGATCTCGTCGTCGGCATGACGGCGACCTTCGCCAAGACCATCACCGAAGCGGATATCATCCTCTTCGCCGGCGCCTCCGGCGACAACAACGCCATCCACATCAACGAGGAGTTCGCGCGGGAGACCCCCTTCGGCGGCCGTATCGCCCACGGCATGCTGACGGCCAGCGTCATCTCCGCGGCGGTTGCCAACCGGCTGCCCGGACCGGGCGCCATCTATATCTCGCAGCAGCTGAACTTCCGCGCGCCCGTGCGCCCCGGAGACACGGTGCACGCCCGCGTCAGCGTCAGCGAGGTCAACCGCGAGCGCGGCCGCGTCGCCCTCGAGACCGTGTGCAAGGTCGGCGACACCGTTGTCATCGAAGGCGAGGCGGTGGTGAAGCCGACATCGCTCGCGAAGCGCAAGGCAGCCGCGGCGGCCTGACCCGGGCCGTCGACGACAATCCAAACCACAACAGAGAGACGGAGGATGACATGATAAACGGACCCAATGCCGAGATCGCCCGAGACCCGCGGTTCCGCGAGGTCGCCGGCCGGCGCAACCGCCTGGCCTGGACGCTCTTCGCGGTCACGATGATCCTCTACTTCGCACTGATCCTGACCGCGACGCTGAACCCGGCCGCGCTCGCCGCGCCGATCACCCCGGGCGGCACCACCGCCATCGGCTGGCCGATCGGCGCCTTCGTCATCATCGTGCCGTGGCTGCTCACCATCGTCTACGTGCGCCGCGCCAATTCCGACGGCCGCGAGATGACCAAGATCGTGAACGAGGTGCTGGCATGAACCGCCTCCTCCTCGGCGCGCTCGCCCTTCTCCCCGCGCCGGCCTTCGCCGACGCGATCGCCGGCGGCGGCACGAAGCAGCCCCTCAACGTCACCGCGATCGTCATCTTCCTCATCTTCGTCGCCGCGACGCTCGTCATCACCTACTGGGCGGCCAAGCGCAGCAAGACGGCGTCCGACTTCTACACCGCCGGCGGCGGCATCTCCGGCTTCCAGAACGGCCTCGCCGTCGCCGGCGACTACATGTCGGCCGCGACGCTGCTCGGCATCACCAGCCTCGTCTACATGCGTGGCTACGACGGCTTCCTCTACGCCATCGCCTTCTTCATGGGCTGGCCGGTCCTCCTGTTCCTGATGGCCGAGCGGCTGCGGAACCTCGGCAAGTTCACCTTCGCCGACATCGTCTCCTACCGCCTCGACCCGAAGCCCATGCGCACCATGGCGGCCTTCGGCGGCCTGATCGTCGTCTTCTTCTATCTGATCGTGCAGATGGTCGGCGCGGGCGAGCTCATCCAGCTGCTCTTCGGCCTCGACTACAACTCCGCGGTGGTCGCGGTCGGCGTGCTGATGACGGTCTACGTCGCCTTCGGCGGCATGATCGCCACGACCTGGGTGCAGATCATCAAGGCCTCGCTGCTGCTCTTCGGCGGCACGCTGCTCGCGATCCTGACCTTCGCGCAGTTCGGCTTCAGCTTCGACCGGCTGGCGACGGCCGCGAGATGACCAAGATCGTGAACGAGGTGCTGGCATGAACCGCCTCCTCCTCGGCGCGCTCGCCCTTCTCCC
>JBGAJI010000199.1:0-2907 GCA_044225035.1 Amaricoccus sp.
ACCCGGCCGTCATGAGCGGCCCGACCCTTTACCGCCGCGACGCCGCGCGCTAGAAGCGGGCGCCCCCGGAGGACCTGCCATGCGCGCCGAAACCGAACATGTCGTCGCCGAGATCGAGAAGTCGCTTGCCCTTCTGCGGCAGCGGCTGAATTGGGACACCGCCGGCCATCGGCTGGAAGAGCTGAACGCCATGTCCGAGGATCCCGAGCTCTGGAACGACCCCGCCCGGGCGCAGAAGCTGATGCGCGACCGGCAGGTGCTGTCGGACGCGATCGACGCCTATGGCACGCTCGACCGCGAGCTCAACGACCTGCGCGAGCTGATCGAGCTTGGCGAGGCCGAGGGCGACGCCGAGGTCGTGGCGGAGGCCGAGGCGAGCCTGCGCGCCTTGCGCGATCAGGCGGCGCAGAAGGAGATCGAGGCGCTGCTCGACGGCGAGGCGGACGGCAACGACACTTTCCTCGAGATCAACGCCGGCGCCGGTGGCACCGAGAGCTGCGACTGGGCGGCGATGCTCGCCCGGATGTATGTCCGCTGGGCCGAGGGCCACGGGTACAAGGTCGAGATGATCGCCGAAAGCGCGGGCGAGGAGGCGGGCATCCGCAGCGTCACCTATCAGGTCAAGGGCCAGAACGCCTATGGCTGGCTGAAGACCGAGAGCGGGGTGCATCGCCTGGTGCGCATCTCGCCCTTCGACAGCGCGGCGCGGCGGCATACGTCGTTCTCGTCGGTCTGGGTCTATCCGGTGGTGGACGACAATATCGAGATCGAGGTCGCGGCGAACGATATCCGCATCGATACCTATCGCTCGTCCGGCGCCGGCGGCCAGCATGTGAACACCACCGATTCCGCCGTGCGCATCACGCATATCCCGACCGGCATCGTGGTGACCAGCTCGGAGAAGTCGCAGCACCAGAACCGGGCCAATGCCATGGCCGCGCTGAAATCGCGGCTCTACCAGCTGGAACTCGACAAACGGAACGCGGCGATCAATGCCCAGCACGAGGCCAAGGGGGATGCCGGCTGGGGCAACCAGATCCGATCATACGTGCTGCAGCCTTACCAGATGGTGAAGGACCTGCGCACGAATGTCGAAACCTCGGACAGCCAGGGGGTGCTCGACGGCGCGCTGGACCGTTTCATGGCGGCGGCGCTGGCCCAGCAGGTCGCCGGCAAGAGCCGGGCCGAGGCGCAGGCCGAAGCCTGAAGCGGGGATTGCCCCGGTTCCGTGGTATGATTTGAATCAAGGAATCGCCGGGGGGATTTCCGTCTGGTGAGAGAAAATCCTTGCCGCCGGAGGATAAGCGGATGAGCGACAGCGTGAGCGAAACCGAGGCGGCGGGGACGGGCCCGGTGATCCGTTCGATCGCGGTGGATGACGTTTACGCAGCGTTGTCACGGGGTTGGGCGGATTTCCGAGCGGTGCCGCAATTCGGGCTGTTCTTCGGCGGGGTCTATGCGCTGCTCGGGATCTTCATCTTCACGCAGCTTTGGGTGCTCGATCAGTCGTTCTGGATTCTGCCCCTCGCCTTCGCCTTTCCGCTGATCGGGCCCTTCGCCGCCATCGGCCTCTACGAGGTCAGCCGGCGGCGCGAGGCGGGCGAGCCGCTCGACTGGAGCGCGGTGCTGGGCGCGGTCTGGCGCCAGCGCGACGGACAGCTGCCGTCGATGGCCTTCGTGGTGCTGGCCGGTTTCGTCTTCTGGATGTGGGCGGCGAGCCTGATCGTGATTCTGTTCGTCGGGCAGATGGATCTGGCCGTCTATTCCGATGTGGACGCGATGCTCGACACGGCGAACGGGCTCGCCATGCTGCTGGTCGGCGGGCTGATCGGGGGCGCGATCGCGGCGTTTCTCTTCGCCATCACCGCCGTCGCCCTGCCGATGCTGCTGGATCGCGAGGTCGATTACGTCACGGCGATGGTGACGAGCTTTCGCGCGGTGGCCGACAATCCGCTGCCGATGGCGAACTGGGCCTGGATCGTGGCGGGCGGGCTGATCGCCGCGATGGTACCGCTGTTCCTGGGGCTGATCGTCGCGCTGCCGGTGCTCGGCCACGCGACGTGGCATATCTATCGCGCGGTGATCGCCCCGAAGTGAGGGCGAAAAAACCTCACCGATAGAAGACGTTGCCGCCGATCACGCCGACGCGGGGGCGCGACTTGAACCAGCCGGGCTTGGCGCGGGCCGAGTGGAAGAAGAGGGCGCCGTTGGTGATGTCGGGCGCGCCGGACAGCACCGCCTGGGCGACCTGCATCGCGTGGCCGCGGCGTTTGGCGTCGGCGAGGGCGTCGGACCGGCCGTCGCATTTGTAGGAAAACTGGCAGCCGTCGGCGACGACGCCGCAGACCGAGTTCGGGAATTTTCGGCTCTGGGTCCGGTTGACCACGACATGGGCGACCGCCGCCTCGCCCTGGGCGCCGGTGCCGCCGGCTTCGAAATAGATCACCTCGGCGAGGCAGGCGAGGTCGCTGGAGGCACGGGAGACCTGGGGACGCTTGGTGGCTTCGGACGCGGCGCCCGGACCGGCGACGAGCGCCAGGGCCGAGAGGGCGGCGAGGGTGTTCTTGAAGGCGCGCAAGCTTCCGCTCCGGGTCGTTTCGGTCGCGCGGACCCTGCCCCGGAACGGCGGGTGGCGTCCAGAGGGCGGCGAACGCACGGCGGAAATCCGCGCAAGGCGGGCTCAAGCGTCTGGTTTGCGTGGAATTGTTTCGGGTCAGAGCAGCAGGTCGTGGTGCGAGAGCACCGGGCCGCCGTTGAGGACGATCTGGAAATCCGCCTTGCCGTCGCCGTCGGTGTCGCCGGAGACCACCTGCGAGGAGCGGCTGTAGCGCAGTTCGCCGGGGGTGTCGGTGAAGGCGGCGGAGCCGATGTAGGTGAAATGCTGGCGGCCGGGCTCGGTGGCGTCGG
>JBGAJI010000046.1:0-24397 GCA_044225035.1 Amaricoccus sp.
GGTCAGCCCCTTCAGCGCCGTCGTCGTCATGGCCGCGACATCGCCGGCGTCGAAGGCCGCGAGCTGCGCGGTGGTCAGCGCGGCGATCTGCGCGCTGCCGAGCGCCGCCGCCTGGGCGGTGCCGAGCGCCACGATGTCGGCCGTCTCGATCTTGGCGACCGAGGTCACCGACATCGCCGCGATCTGCGCCGTGGTCAGCGCCGCCACCTGACCGGTGGTCAGGGCGACCACCTGGCCGGTTGTCAGGCTCGCGACCTGCGCCGTCGTCATCGCCGCGATCTGGCCGGTGGTCAGCGCCGCGACATCCGCGGTCTCCATCTTGGCGATGTTGGTCGAGGAGATCGCCCGGACCTGCGCCGTGGTCAGCGCCGCGACCTGCCCGGTCGTGAAGGCCGGCACCTGCGTCGTGGTCAGGCCGGCGATCGCCGCGGTGGTCAGCGCCGCGAGATCGGCGGTTTCCATCGCCGCGATCTGGGCGGTGCCGAGCGCCACGACATGCCGGGCGCCGAGCGCGGCGGCCTGTCCGGTGCTGAGCGCCACGACCTGCGCGGTGGTGAGGCCGGCGATACCGGCCGAGGAAAGGCCGCCGATCTTCGCCGTGCCGATCGCCGCGATCTGGGCGGTGCCGAGCGCCGCGACCTGCGCCGAGGTAAGACCGGCGAGCTGGCCCGAGGTCAGGGCCTCGATCTGGGCCGTGGTGAGCGCGGCGAGATCGGCGGTCTCGACCTTGGCGATCTGCGTCGCGGTCAGCGCCGCCACCTCGGCCGTGGTCAGCGCCGCCGCCTGCTCGGTGGTCAGGGCCGCGATCTGCGCGGTGGTCAGCGCCATCACCTGGCCGGTGGTCAGCGCCGCGACCTGGCCCGTGGTCAGCGCCGCGAGATCGGCGGTTTCCATCTTGGGCAGCATCGCGGTGGTGATCGCGCGGATCTGGGTGGTGGTCAGCGCCGCCGCCTGCGCCGTCGTGAGCGCGGCGAGTTGGACCGTGCCAAGCGCCGCGATCTGCGCGGTGGTGAGCGCGGCGACCTGCCCGGTCGAGAGCGCGCCGACGCCGGCCGTCGTCAGACTGTTGAGCGCCGTGGTGGTCAGCGCCGCCATCTGCGCCGTGGTCAGCGCGGCGACCTGTTCCGTGGTCAGCGCCGCGGCCTGGGCGGTGGTCAGCCCCTTGATCGCGGCGGTGGTGACGGCGGCGAGATCGCCGGCGTCCACCGCGCGGATCTGCGTCGTCGAGAGCGCCGCGATCTGCGCCGAGCCGAAGGCGCCGGTATGGGCCGAGGTCATCGCCTGGATGTCGACGGTCTGGAAGGCGGCCATCGCGGTGGTGGTCAGCGCGGCGGCCTGGGCCGAGCCCATGCCGAACACCTGGTCGTTGGTCAGGGCGACGACCTGGGCCGAGGTGAGACCCTGCAGCGCCGCGGTCGAGATCGCGCCGAAGTCGCCGACCTCGATCGCCGCGATCTGCGCCGTGGTCAGTCCGGCGATCTGCGCCGAGCCGAGCGTGGCCCAACCCGAGGAGATGCCGACGATGCCTTGCGTGCTGATGCCGCGGATCGCCGTCGCGGCGACCCCGGAAATCCGGGTGCCGAGATATTCGACCTGCGCGCGGGACATGGCGGCGAGCTGGGCCGAGCCGAAGGCGGCGATCTGCCGCGTGGTCAGGGCGACGATCTGGCCGCTGGTCAGCGCCGCGACATCCGCCGTCTCCATCGCCGCGATCTGCGTCGGCAGAAGCGCGGCGATCTGCGTGGTGGTCAGCGCGGCGACCTGCGCGGTGGTGAGGCCGGCCATCTGCGCCGTGGTCAGGACCGGCACCTGCGCGGTGGTGAGCGCCACGACCTGATCGGTGGTCAGCGCGGCGAGATCGGCCGTTTCCATCTTGGGCAGGGCGGCGGCCGACAGGGCGCGGACCTGCGCCGTGGTCAGCGCGGCGGCCTGCGCGGTGGTCAGAGCCACGACCTGCGCGGAGGTGAGGCCGGCGATCACGGCGGTCGAGAGCGCGGCGAGATCCGCCGTCTCGAAGGCGGCGATCTGCGCGGTGCCGAGCACGGAGGTCTGGGTCGTGCCGAGCGCGGCCGCCTGGGCGGTGCCGAGTGCTACGATATCCGCCGTCTCAAGCCCCGGCGCGCCGACCGCGGACAGGCCCTTGAGCGCGGCGGTGCCGATCGCGGCGACCTGCGCGGTGGTCAGCGCGCCGACCTGGGCCGAGCCGAGCGCGCCGACCTGGGTCGAGGTCAGCGCGGCGGCCTGATCGGTGGTGAGCGCGGCGATATCCGCCGTCTCGAGCTTCGCCACCTGCGACACGTTCAGCGCGCGCACCTGGGCGGTGGTCATGGCCGCGACCTGCGCGGTGGTGAGGGCCGGAACCTGCGCGGTGGTCAGGCCGACGATCGCCGCGGTGCCGAGCGCGGCGAGGTCCGCCGTCTCCATCGCCGCGAGCTGCGCCGTGGTCAGCGCGGCGACCTGGCGCGCCGACAGCGCGGCGGCCTGGTCGGTGCCGAGCGCCACGACCTGCGCGGTGGTGAGGCCGGCGAGGCCGGCGTTCGACAGGCCGCCGATCTTGGCCGCGCCGATTGCCGCGACCTGCGCGGTGGAAAGCGCCGCGACCTGCGCCGAGGTGAGCGCGGCGAGCTGGGCCGAGGTGAGGGCGGCGACCTGGGTGGTGGTCAGCGCCACGAGATCGGCGGTCTCGACCTTGGCGATCTGCGTCGCGGTCATCGCGGCGACCTGCGCCGTGGTCAGGGCGGCGGCCTGCGCGGTGGTCAGGGCCGGCACCTGCGCGCTGGTCAGGGCGGCGATCTGCCCCGTGGTCAGCGCGGTCACCTGATCGGTGGTCATCGCGGCGAGATCCGCCGTCTCGAGCTTGGCGATCGCCGAGACCGACAGGGCGCGAACCTGCGCCGTGGTCAGGGCGGCCACCTGCGCCGTGGTCAGGGCGGGAACCTGCGTGGTGGTGAGGGCGGCGATCACCGCGGTGCCGAGCGCGGCGAGATCGGCCGCCTCGAAGGCGGCGATCTGGGCGGTGTCGAGCGCGGCGACCTGCGTCGAGCTGAGCGCGGCCGCCTGGGCGGTGCCGAGCGCGACGATATCCGCCGTGCCGAGACCCTTGACGGCGGTGACGGTCAGCCCTTTCAGCGCGACTGTGGTCAGCGCGGCGACCTGCCCGGTGCCGAAGGCGGCGACCTGCGCCGAGCCGAGCGCGGCGACCTGGACCGAGCTCAGCGCCGCGACCTGAGCGGTGGTCAGCGCGCCGACGTCGGCGGTTTCGAGCTTGGCGATCTGCGACACGCTGAGCGCGGCGATCTGGCCGGTCGAGAGGGCGGCGACCTGCGCGGTGGTCAGGGCGGGGATCTGCGCGGTGGTGAGACCGGCGATCACGGCGGTGCCGAGCGCGGCGAGATCGGCGGTTTCCATCGCGGCGATCTGCGCGGTGCCGAAGGCCGCGACCTGGGTCCGGGACAGGACCGCCGCCTGCTCCGTCGTCAGGGCGACGACCTGCTCGGTGGTGAAAGCCGCCATGTCCGCGGTGGTCAGGACGGCGATCGTCGAGGTCGAGAGGGCCGCGATCTGGGCCGTGGTCAGGCTGGATATCACCGACATTGTGCGCTCCGAATAGAAGGGAGACCCCTTTCGAACGAACGTCCGTCGGCGGGTCGGATGGGCGAACTTTCTGTCGGCCACGGGATGAGGCGTTTTCTGGCAGAGCGCCGTTACCAATCTCTGAAACGAAGCAGGAACTTCGTCGCGCCTTCCCGGTCATTTGTCGCGAGAACGGCGAAAATTCGCGACGTGTCCGGACGGGCGGCGGTGGGCTTTACCGGTTGTTCACCACGACCGGCGGTTATGGGCCGCGAAGAAGTCGGGGATCCCGCCATGACGCTCCAGACCGCTTTTCCAAGCCCGCCGACCGAGGAAGACGATGCCTGGTTCGGCGCGATCCTCGCCCGCCCGGGCGGATTGTCCGGCGCGCCGCTGGCCGAGGCGCCGCGGCTGGAGCGCATCGTCTCCGGCTTCGATCTCGACCGGCTGCTGCGCTGGACGGGGATCGCCGGGGACGAGGCGGCGGCGCTGCTCTATGACTGGTGGCTGGCCGCCCATCCTTCGCGGGCCGAGGCGGTCGGCGTCTGGTTCAACCTCGGCGTATCGCTGGCCCGGCTGGGGCGCGCAAGCGAGGCGGCGCGGGCCTATGGGCGCGCGCTGGTCCTGAAGCCCGATTTCCACGAGGCGGCGATCAATCTCGGCCTCGCGCTGGAAGCCGATGGCCGCGCCGAGGAAGCGGTGCTCGCCTGGCGCCGGGCGATGCCCGGGCGGGAGGCGCGGCGGCTCCTGCATCTGCATACCGGGCGGCTGCTCGAGGAACAGCGCCAGTTGGAGCCGGCGGCGGAGGAGCTGCGCGATTCGCTCGCCGTCTGTCCCGAACAGCCGGACGTGCAGCAGCATCTCGTGCATCTGCGCCAGCGGATGGCGACCTGGCCGGTGCTGGACGCGCCCGGCCTCGCCATCGAGCCCGAGACGCTGGCGCGAAACTGCGGACCGCTCGCGGCGCTCGCCCTGCGCGACGATCCGGCGTTCCAGACCCGGGTCAATCGCGGCTGGATCGAGCGCAAGGTGCCGGCCGCGTCGGAACGGCTGGCCCCGGCCACCGGCTATGACCATGCGCGCCTGCGCGTCGGCTATCTCTCCACCGACTTCTGCCGGCATGCGATGAGCTATCTGATCGCCGAGCTCCTGGAGCGGCACGACCGGACGCGGTTCGAGATCTTCGGCTATTGCGCCTCGCCGGAGGACGGCAGCGACATTCGCGCCCGCGTGGTCGCGGCCTTCGATCATCACGTGCCGATCGGCGCGATGAGCGACGAGGCCGCCGCCCGCCGGATCCGCGCGGACGAGATCGACATCCTCGTCGATCTCAACGGCCTCACCCGCGGCGCCCGGCTCGGGGTGCTGCGCTGGAAGCCGGCGCCGGTCCAGGCGACCTATCTCGGCTATATCGGTCCGGTGCCGCTGCCCGAACTCGACTGGCTGATCGCCGACGCCGTGACCATCCCGGACGAGAGCCTCGCCGACTACGCGCCCGCGCCGCTGCGGCTCGACGGCTGTTTTCAGGCGAACGACGGCTTTGTGCCGGACCTGCCGGTGGTGTCGCGGGCCGAGGAAGGGCTGCCGGAGGGGGCCTTCGTCTTCTGCTGCTTCTCACATCACTACAAGATCACCCCGGAACTCTATGGCGCTTGGCTGGAAATTCTCCACCGTTGCCCCGGTTCGGTGCTCTGGATCGTCGAGGACAATCCGGCCAGCCGGCGCGAGCTGACGGCGCGCTGGATGGCGAGCGGCCTCGCGGCGGAGCGGTTGATCTTCGCGCCGCGGGTCGATCCGATGCGCTATCGCGCGCGGCTGGCGCTCGGCGATCTCTTCCTCGACACGACGCCCTACAACGCCGGTACCGTCGCGTCGGACGCCTTGCGCGTCGGCCTGCCGCTCGTCACGCTGCGCGGGCGGGCCTTCGCCGCGCGGATGGCGTCGAGCCTGCTGACGGCGATCGGGCTTCAGGATTGCGTCGCCTATGACCTCGGCGACTATGTCGCGCGCGCGGTCGCCATCGCGACCGACCCGGCGCGGCAAGCGGATCTGAAGCGGCGGCTGGCCGGCGACGCCTGGGCGCGGACGCTCGGCGACGGCGCCGGCTTCACGCGGCGCCTGGAAGCCGCCTTCGAGCGGATCCGCCTCCGGCACTGAGGCCGGCCAGAGCGCCTGGGTCAGAGCGCCTGGACCAGCACCGGCTCCGGCGCCGCGATCCGCAGCGCGTTGCGCAGCGGCAGGCCGAAGGCCTCGGCGGTGATCTCGAAAACGTCGCCCTCGCGCGTCTCGATCCCGTCGGCGAAGCTCAGCGTCGCGGTGCCGAGCATATGGACATGCACCTCGCCCGGCTCGCGGAACAGCGCGTATTTGAAATGGTGATGCTCCAGATTGGCGATGCTGTGGCTCATGTTCGCCTCGCCGGACAGGAACGGCTTTTGCCAGATCACCGCGCCGCCGCGCAGGATCCGGCTGGTGCCGCGCACATCCTGGGGCAGGTCGCCGAGCAGGATCTCGGGACCGAACGACGCGGGGCGCAGCTTGGAATGCGCGAGGAAGAGGTAGTTCACCCGCTCGGTCACATGGTCGGAAAATTCGTTGGCGAGCGCGAAGCCGAGCCGGCGCGGCACGCCGTCCGGTCCGTTGAGATAGATGCCGGCGATCTCCGGCTCCTCGCCGCCGTCGCGGGCGAAGGACGGGCTGACCAGCGCCGCGCCGGGCGCCACGGCCTGGGTGCCATTGCCCTTGTAGAACCATTCCGGCTGGACGCCGGGCAGTTCGGCCGGCTTGCCGCCCTCGACCCCCATGCGGAACATCTTCATCGAGTCGGTCAGCGTCTCGGCCGCGCCGGCGTGCATGGCATCGCGGGTCGCCGCGCTGCCGAGATGGGTGAGGCCGGTTCCGGTCAGATGCAGATGCGCCGGGTCGGGATGGTCGATCGGGGTCAGCACCCGCCCCTCGCGCAGCGCGGCGGCGAGATCGATCGGCTCGGCCAGGCCATGGGCGGCGATCACCCCGGCGAGGCTCTGCCCGGCGAGGATCGCCTCCTGCGCGAGGTTGTAGGTGGTGTCCGCATTGGCCACCAGACGCGCCACCACGCCGTCGCGCATCACGACGCGGCGCGCGCCGTCGCTGTCGATCACCTGCGAGATATGCATGGGGTCAGGCCTTGTTCTTGTTGTAGACGTCGAAGATCACGGCGGCGAGCAGCACCAGCCCCTTGATCACCTGCTGGAAATCGATGCCGACGCCCATGATCGACATGCCGTTGTTCATCACGCCCATGATGAAGGCGCCGATCACCGCGCCGACGATCCGCCCCACCCCGCCCGAGGCCGAGGCGCCGCCGATGAAGCAGGCGGCGATCACGTCGAGCTCGAACGAGACACCGGCGCTCGGCGTCGCCGAGTTGAGCCGCGCGGCGATGATGAGCCCGGCGAGCGCCGCCAGCATCCCCATGTTGGTGAAGACGAGGAACACCAGCCGGTTGGTGCGGATGCCGGACAGCTTCGCCGCCTTCTCGTTGCCGCCGAGCGCGTAGATCCGCCGGCCGATGGTGGTCTTGTTGGTGACGAAGGTATAGGCCGCGATCAGCACCGCCATGGTGATGAGCACGTTCGGCAGGCCGCGGGCGGTGGAGAGCAGGAAGCTGATATAGACGATGGCGAAGGCGATGATGCCGTTCTTGAGCAGGAAGAAGGCGAAGGGCTCCTCCACCGAGGCATAGCGCGCCTGCTTGGCCCGGGTGCGGACCGCCGACCAGACCAGCGCCGCCGCCGCGCCGCAGCCGAGGATGAGCGCGGTCAGGTTCAGGCCGGCGCCGCCGCCGAACAGGTCCGGCACGAAACCCGAGCTCAGGAGCTGGAAGGATTTCGGGAAAGGCCCGATCGACTCGCCGTTCAAGAGCGCGAGGTTCAGCCCGCGGAAGACCAGCATCCCGGCCAGCGTCACGATGAAGGACGGGATCCGCCAATAGGCGATCCAGTAACCCTGCGCCGCGCCGATCGCCGCGCCGATCAGCAGGCAGAAGAGGATGGTCGGCACCACCGGATAGCCATGGGTGACGATCGAGACGCCGGCCAGCCCGCCGATGAAGCCGCAGACGGAGCCGACGCTGAGGTCGATATGGCCCGAGACGATGACGAGCAGCATGCCGAGCGCCATGATGACGATATAGCTGTTCTGCAGGACGAGGTTGGTCAGGTTCAGCGGCCGCATCAGCACGCCGCCGGTCATGAATTCGAAGAACACCATGATGATGACCAGCGCCATCAGCATGCCGTATTCGCGGAAGTTCGCTTTCAGATGGTTGCCCACCGTCGCGCCGGTCTGACTGTCCGAGATGCTTGCCATGGTGTTACCCGTTCAGGATCATGCGCATGATGCGTTCCTGGCTGGCATCCGCCGCCGCCAGCTCGCCCACCATGGCGCCTTCGTTCATCACATAGATCCGGTCGCACATGCCGATCAGCTCCGGCATTTCGGACGAGATCATCAACACGCCCTTGCCCTGCTCGGCCAGCGCGTTGATCAGCGTATAGATTTCGTATTTCGCGCCGACGTCGATGCCGCGGGTCGGCTCGTCGAGGATCAGCACCTCGGGGCCGGAGAACAGCCATTTCGACAGCACCACCTTCTGCTGGTTGCCGCCGGACAGGTTCAGCACCTTCTGATAGACCGAGGAGCAGCGGATATTCATCCGCCGCCGGTAGTCCACCGCCACCTGCCGTTCGACCTGGGTATCGATCACGCCCATCTTCGACACGCCGGGCAGGTTGGCGAGGGTGATGTTGTTGGTGATATGATCCTCGAGGATCAGGCCGAGGCCCTTGCGGTCCTCGGTGACATAGGCGAGCCCCGAGGCGACCGCGTGGCCGACGGTGCCGACGTCGATCGGCTTGCCATGCAGTCTGGCGACGCCGCTGATATTGTGCCCGTAGGAGCGGCCGAAGATGCTCATGGCGAGCTCGGTGCGGCCGGAGCCCATCAACCCGGCGATGCCGACGATCTCGCCGGCCCGGACGTTCAGCGAGACATCATGGATCTGCTGGCGGTCGGAATGGACCTGGTGAAAGACGTTCCAGCCCTCGATCTCGAACAGGAGGTCGCCGATCCTCGGCACACGGTGCGGATAGCGGTCGGACATCGAGCGGCCGACCATGTCGCGGATGATGTGATCCTCGCTGATCGTCTCGGCCGCGGTGTCGAGCGTCGAGACCGTCGAGCCGTCGCGCAGGACGGTGATGCGGTCGGCGACCCGGCTGATCTCGTTCAGCTTGTGGCTGATCAGGATCGAGGTGATCCCCTGCTTCTGGAATTCCAGCAGCAGGTCGAGCAGCGCCTGGCTGTCGGTTTCCTGCAGGCTGGCCGTCGGCTCGTCGAGGATCAGCAGGCGCACCTTCTTCGACAGGGCCTTGGCGATCTCGACCAGCTGCTGCTTGCCGACGCCGATGTCGGTGACGAGCGTGGTCGGCCGCTCGCGGAGGCCGACGGTCTCGAGCAGCTTGGTCGTGCGCGCATAGGTCTCGTTCCAGTCGATCACCCCGGCGGTCGCCACCTCGTTGCCGAGAAAGATGTTCTCGGCGATCGAGAGCAGCGGCACCAGCGCCAGCTCCTGATGGATGATGACGATGCCGAGTTGCTCGCTGTCGGCGAGGTCGCGGAACGCCCGCGTCTCGCCCTCGAACAGGATATCGCCCTCATAGGTGCCATGCGGATAGACGCCGGACAGCACCTTCATCAAGGTGGATTTGCCGGCGCCGTTCTCGCCGACCAGCGCGTGTATCTCGCCGGGCATCACCACCAGATTGACATTGTCGAGCGCGCGCACGCCCGGAAACGTCTTGGTGATGCCGCGCATCTCCAATATCGGCTGCGTCATCCGCTCCCCCTGAGACACGGGGGGGCGAACCCATGGGGCCCGCCCCCCGGACAGCCGGTGCTACTGGATCTGGTCCTTGGTATAGTAGCCGGAGCCGACCAGAACTTCCTCCCAGTTCGACTTGTCCACCTCGACGGGAACCAGCAGGTAGGAGGGAACGACCTTCACGCCGTTGTCGTAGGTCTTGGTGTCGTTGACCTCAGGCTCCTTGCCGTCGGCGACGGCCGTCACCATTTCGACCGTGACCTTGGCGAGGTCGCGCGTGTCCTTGAACACCGTCGAATATTGCTCGCCGGCGAGGATCGACTTCACCGACGGCACCTCGGCGTCCTGGCCGGTGACGATCGGCATTGGCATGTCGGCCGAACCATAGCCGACGCCCTTCAGCGACGACAGGATGCCGATCGACAGCCCGTCATAGGGCGACAGGACACCGTCGAGCCGCGCATCGGTGTAGTTGGCGCTGAGCAGGTTATCCATGCGGGCCTGCGCGGTCGCCGGCAGCCAGCGCAGCGTGCCGACCTTGTCCATGCCCATCTGGCCGGACCGCACGACCAGCGTGCCGTCGTCGATGAGCGGCTGCAGCACGCTCATCGCGCCGTTGTAGAAGAAGAAGGCGTTGTTGTCGTCCGGCGACCCGCCGAACAGCTCGATATTGAACGGACCCTTCTTCTCCGGGATACCGAGCCCCTTCAGCAGGCTGTTCGCCTGCAACACGCCGACCTGGAAATTGTCGAAAGTCGAATAGTAGTCGACGTTCGGCGTGTCGCGGATCAGCCGGTCATAGGCGATCACCTGGATGCCGGCCGCCTTGGCGTTCTCCAGCGCGTTGGACAGGGTGGTGCCGTCGATCGCCGCGATCACCAGCACGTCGACGCCCTGGACGATCATGTTCTCGATCTGCGCCAGCTGGTTCGGGATGTCGTCGCCGGCGTATTGCAGGTCCGTCTTGTAGCCCGCCGCCTCGAACTGATTCACCATGTTGTCGCCATCGGCGATCCAGCGGGCCGAGGTCTTGGTCGGCATCGAGATGCCGATGGTCCCCTTGTCCTGCGCGAAGGCGGGCATGGCCAGAGCGGCGATCACCGCGGCGCCGGCCAGAACCTGCGTCAGAAGTTTCATGAAGCTCTCCCTGTGGGCAGGCTCCCGCGTGCCGCCCTGTGGCGACCGAGCTCGGGAACCAGCGTTTCCTCCTGGTCGAACCGGCGCGCGTTGGCGCACGTCTCGGCCTCGACCAGCGCGCAGGATGAACCGGCGCGACATATCCTGCAAATCAGATTTTTGCCACGCCTCATATCGTTTGTGATATGTCCGGTTCATGCGATCCGCCGTCGAGACCCAGAAACCCACCCGTGGCGCCGAGCGCCTGATCGGGCGCGGACTGAAGCTGACCCATCTGCGCCTGATCGCGACGATCGCGGAGACGACGCAGCTGACGGCCACCGCGCGGGCGCTGTCGATCTCGCAGCCCGCCGCCTCGCGTCTGCTCGCCGAGGCGGAGGCGATCGTCGGTCACGCGCTGTGCGAGCGGCGGGCCAAGGGCCTCGCGCTCACCTCGGCGGGGCGCGCGCTCGCCGCCCGCGCGCAGGCGGTGCTGCTCGAAATCGCCGAGGCGGGGCGCGAGATCGGCGATGTCGCGGCGGGGCGGCTCGGCACCGTTTCGCTCGGCGCGGTGACGGCGGCGGCGGTCGATCTCGTGGTGCCGACCCTGCGGCGGCTGCAACGCCAGGATCCCGGGCTGCAGGCGGCGGTCGATGTCGCGACCAGCGACGTGCTCATCGCCGATCTGGCGCGCGGGCGGCACGATTTCATCATCGGCCGGGTGCCGGTCTCGATGGACCCCGCCCCGTTCGAGATCCAGTCGCTGCGGCCCGAGATCGTCGCGCTGATCGTGCGCTCCAACCATCCGCTGGCACAGCGGGCCAGCGTCGGCGCGCGCGATCTCGCGCCCTATGACTGGGTGATGCAGCAACCGGGATCGCTGCTCCGCGCGACGCTGGAGGAGGCGTTGCTGGCGCTCGGGGCGCCGCTGCCGAACTGCCGCCTCTCGACCTCGTCGCTGCTCCTCACCCTCGCGATCCTGACCCGCTCGAACGCGATCGCGCCGGTCTCGGCCGAGGTCGCGCGCCTCGTCTGCGGCCAGGGCGGCCTCGGGCGGGCCATCGCCGCCCTGCCGATCGATTTCTCGGTCGAGATCAAGCCTTTCTGCCTCATCCGCCTGCGCGGCCACCGCCCCTCGCCTTCCGCCGCGCTGGTCGAGGCGGCGCTGCTCGAGGACTTCCGCGGCGGAGCGCCTGTTCCCATCCGCCGCGACATCGGCTAGAGCGGGCCCGCGCGGCGGCGGACGAGGGAGAGTGACGGGTGACGGAGCGGCGAAACGGCCTGACCTACGCGGAGGCGGGCGTCGATATCGACGCGGGCAACGCTCTGGTCGAACGGATCAAACCCGTCGCCAGGCGCACCGACCGCGCCGGCGTCATGGCCGGGCTCGGCGGCTTCGGCGCGCTCTTCGACCTGCGCGCCGCCGGCTATCAGGATCCGATCCTGGTCGCGGCGACCGACGGCGTCGGCACCAAGCTGCGCGTCGCGATCGAAAGCGGCCGGCTCGATACCGTCGGCATCGACCTCGTCGCCATGTGCGTCAACGATCTCGTCTGCCAGGGGGCGGAGCCGCTGCTCTTTCTCGACTATTTCGCCACCGGCAAGCTCGACGTGGCCGAGGCGGCGGCGGTGGTCGCCGGCATCGGCGAGGGCTGCCTCCAGGCCGGGGCGGCGCTCGTCGGCGGCGAGACGGCCGAGATGCCGGGCATGTACGCCGCCGGGGATTTCGACCTCGCGGGCTTCGCCGTCGGCGCGATGGAGCGCGGCCAGGGCCTGCCGCGCGACGTCGGCGCCGGCGACGTGCTGCTCGGCCTCGCCTCCAGCGGCGTGCATTCCAACGGCTACAGCCTCGTCCGCCGGGTGGTCGAGGGCACGGGCCTCGGCTGGGACGCGCCCTGCCCCTTCGGCCCCGGCACGCTCGGCGCGGCGCTGCTGGCGCCGACGCGGATCTATGTGAAGCCGGTGCTCGCGGCGATCGCGGCGGGCGGGGTGCATGGGCTCGCCCATATCACCGGCGGGGGGCTGACCGAGAACACGCCCCGGATGCTGCCAGAAGGACTCGGCGTCGAGATCGACCTCGGCGCCTGGGACTTGCCGCCGGTCTTCCGCTGGCTGCGGGCGCAAGCGGGGATCGCGCCGGCCGAGATGCTGAAGACCTTCAATTGCGGCATCGGCCTCGTGCTCGCGGTGGCGGCGGAACGGGCTGACGACCTCGCCGCGCTGCTCGCGGCCGCGGGCGAGACGGTCGTGGTCCTTGGCCGGGTCGCCGCCGGTCCCGGCGCGCGCTTTTCCGGCGAGCTGTGAGCGGCGCCTTCGCCCGGCGCCGCGTCGCGGTGCTGATTTCCGGCGGCGGATCGAACATGCTCGCGCTGCTGCGCGCCATGGCCGATCCGGCGCATCCCGCCGTGCCCTGCCTCGTCCTCTCCAACCGCCCGGGCGCGCGCGGCCTGTCGCTCGCCGCCGAGATGGGCGTGCCGACCGCCTGCGTGGATCACACGGCGTTCGGCGGCGACCGCGCGGCCTTCGAAGCGGCGATGGCCGAGCCGCTGGCCCGCGCCGGGGCCGAGATCCTGTGCCTCGCCGGCTTCATGCGGGTGCTGACCCCGGGCTTCATCGACCGGTGGCGCGGGCGGATGCTGAATATCCATCCCTCGATCCTGCCGCTGTTCCCCGGTCTGCACACCCATGCCCGCGCGCTCGAGGCCGGTATGGCGGTGCATGGCTGCACGGTGCACGAGGTGACGGGAGACCTCGATTCCGGCCCGATCCTCGGACAGGCGGTGCTGGCCATCCGGCCCGATGACACGCCCGAAACCCTCGCCGCCCGGCTGCTGCCGCTGGAGCACCGGCTCTACCCTTCCGTGCTCCGCCGCTTCGCCGCCGGAGAGCGGGAGAAGGTCGCGCTCTTCGCCTGAGACGGCGAATGATCTTCGAAAGGAAATGACTATGAAATCAGCGCTCTGTTCGGCGATCCTCAGCATCCACCTGCTCGCGGGCGGTGCCGCGGCGCATGAGTTCACGGCCGGATCGCTGGTGATCGAGCATCCTTACGCGATCGAGACGCCGGCGACCGCCAAGACCGGCGCCGGCTATATGAGCATCGTCAACCACGGCGACCGACCAGACCGGCTGATCGCCGTGCGCGCGGATTTCCCGTCCGTGGGGCTGCATGGGACCGAGGTGGATGCGAGCGGAGTCGCCCGCATGCGCCCGCTCGACGCGGTGGAGATCCCGGCGGACGGAACCGCGACGCTGGAACCGAAGGGGACGCATGTGATGTTCATGGGCCTGACCGCGCCGCTGGTCGCCGGCGAGAAGATCGCGGCGACGCTGGTCTTCGAGACGGCGGGCGAGGTGCCGGTCGTGTTCAACGTCGAGCCGCGCAAGGCCGGTGACGGCGCCGGCGGCCACGACGGGATGAACATGAGCCATTGAGGGCGGCCCGCCCCCGAAGTGGACCGGGCCGCGGGCGCGGTTCAGCCGACGATTTCGAGACCGGAGAAGAAATAGGCGATTTCCCCGGCCGCCGTCTCCGCGCCGTCGGAGCCATGCACCGAATTCTCGCCGATCGACAGCGCGAATTCCTTGCGGATGGTTCCGGCGGCGGCGTCGGCGGGATTGGTCGCGCCCATGACCTCGCGGTTCTTCAGGATCGCATCCTCGCCTTCCAGCACCTGGGCGACGATCGGGGCGGAGGACATGAATTCGGTCAGCTCGCCGAAGAACGGCCGGTCCTTGTGCACGCCATAGAAGGCCTGGGCCTGGGCCAGCGTCAGATGGATCCGCTTCTGCGCGATGATGCGCAGGCCCGCCGCCTCGAGCTTGGCGTTGATCGCGCCGGTCAGGTTCCGCCGGGTGGCGTCCGGCTTGATGATCGAAAAAGTACGCTGTACTGCCATTGTCGTCCCTCGCATTTGCCGCGCCGCAAGTAGCATGCGCCGCCGGGCTCGGGGAAGCGGAAAACGTCCCCCCGGGGCGCGGTCCCCGTTGCCGGGCCTGCATCGGCTCCGGTCTGGTTGACAAGTCGGGTGGATGTCGCCAAATCGCTCGCCATGCTCGCGTTCAAGAACATTTCCTTCACGTTGGAGGGCAAGAAGCTCTTCGACGATGCCTCGGCGCTCATTCCCGCCGGGCACAAGGTGGGATTTGTCGGGCGCAACGGCACCGGCAAAACCACGCTTTTCCGGCTGATCCGCGGCGAACTCGCCCTCGACGGCGGCGAGATCGAGGTGCCGCGCCGCGCCCGGATCGGCGGCGTGGCGCAGGAGGCGCCGGCGACGCATGACAGCCTGCTCGAAACCGTGCTCCTCGCCGATACCGAACGCGCCGCGCTGCTGGACGAGGCCGAGACGGCGGCCGAGCCCGAACGCATCGCCGAGATCCACGCGCGCCTCGCCGATATCGACGCGCATTCGGCCGAGGCCCGGGCCGCCTCGATCCTGCACGGCCTCGGCTTCGACGCCGAGGCGCAGGCCCGGCCCTGCGCCGATTTCTCGGGCGGCTGGCGGATGCGCGTCGCGCTGGCCGCCGTGCTGTTCTCGCGGCCCGACGTGCTGCTGCTCGACGAGCCGACGAACTATCTCGACCTCGAAGGCGCGATCTGGCTGGAGAATTTCCTGCGGTCCTATCCGCATACGGTGCTCGTCATCAGCCATGACAAGGACCTGCTCAACCGCTCGGTCGGGGCGATCCTGCATCTCGACCGGCGCAAGCTGACGCTCTACCAGGGCAACTACGACACGTTCGACACCACGCGGCGCGCGCGGCTGGAACAGCTCGTCTCCGAGAAGAAGAAACAGGACGCGGCGCGGGCGCATATGCAGTCCTTCGTCGACCGCTTCAAGGCCAAGGCCTCCAAGGCCCGCCAGGCCCAGAGCCGGATAAAGGCGCTGGAGCGGATGAAGCCGCTGGCCGCGATCGTCGAGGATCAGGTGACGGGATTCAATTTCCCGACGCCCGAGGAATTGTCGCCGCCGATCATCCGGCTGGAAGACGTCTCGATCGGCTATGGCCACCGGCCGGTGCTGAGCGGCCTGGACCTGCGCATCGACCAGGACGACCGCATCGCGCTGCTCGGCGCGAATGGGCAGGGAAAGTCCACGCTTTCCAAACTGCTGGCCGATCGTCTTCAACCGATGCACGGGCGCAAGGTCGCCTCGTCGAAGCTGCGCGTCGGCTATTTCGCCCAGCATCAGGTGGACGAGCTCGAACTCGACGAGACGCCGCTGCAGCATATCGCCCGGCTGCGACCGGAGGAGGCGCCGGCCAAGCAGCGAGCACGGCTGGCCGCCGGCGGGCTCGGCGCGGATATCGCGACGACCGAGGTGCGGCGGCTGTCCGGCGGCCAGAAGGCCCGGTTGAGCCTGTTGCTCGCCACGATCGACGCGCCGCATCTCATCATCCTCGACGAGCCGACCAACCATCTCGACATCGAGAGCCGCGAGGCGCTGGTCGAGGCGCTGACCGAATATGGCGGCGCCGTCATCCTCGTCAGCCACGATCCGCATCTGGTGGAACTGGTGGCCGACCGGCTGTGGCTGGTCAAGGACGGGCGGGTGCGGCCCTTCGAGGACGACATGGAAGCCTATCGCCGGCTGCTCCTCTCCGAGCGCGGCGGCGCGCCGGCCCGGGCCCGCGAGGAGAAGCCGAGGGCGAAGCCGCAGGCGCGCGCCAACGGTCCGCTGCGCGCCGAGGTGGCGAAATGCGAGGCGCGGGTGGCGAAGCTGGCCGAGATGCGCGACGCGATCGACTCGCGCCTCGCCAACCCGATCTTCTACGCCCGCGCCAACGCCGCCGAGATGGCGAACCTGCGCGGCAAGCGCGCCGAGGTCGAGGAAGGCATCGAGCGGGCGGAGGCGCTGTGGATGGCGGCGCTTGAACGACTGGAAGCGGCGGGCGAAAGCGGCTGATGAGCTTCGAGGCGCTGGTCACCACCTTCGTCACCCTGTTCGTGGTGATCGACCCGATCGCGCTGGCCCCGCTCTTCGTCACGCTGACCCGCGGCATGCCGAGCGCGCGGCGTCACCGCGTCGGCCGTCGGGCGGTGTTCATCGCCTTCGGTCTGCTCGCGATCTTCGGCGTCGCCGGCGAGCCGCTGCTCAAGGTGATAGGCATCGGCCTGCCCGCGTTTCGCATCTCCGGCGGGATGCTGCTGTTTCTGATCGCGGTCGACATGCTGTTCGAAAAGCGGACCGAGCGGCGCGAGCGGCACACGGCGGAGGCGGCGGCGGATTTCACCGCGCCGGACCCTTCGGTCTTTCCACTGGCGACGCCGCTGATCGCCGGCCCCGGGGCGCTGGCCACCATGATCCTGCTTGGTGGACAGCAGGCGGGCAATCCCGCCGGTCTCATCGCGCTCAATCTCGTCATGATGGCAGCCCTCGGGGTCACCTATTTCGCCTTTCGCGCCGGAAACCTGATCGAGCGCGCGCTCGGCGCCACCGGCGTGCTGGTGGTAACGCGGCTGTTCGGCATCCTCTTGGCGGCGCTCTCGGTGCAATTCGTGCTGAACGGACTCAGCGATCTCGGTGTGCTGGTCCTGCCATGAGCGGCGACGACATCGCCCGGGCGATCTATCTTGTCATCCTGCTCTTGTTCCTGCTCGGGCTCTTCACCTCCGGCGGCGGCCGGCACATGGGGCGAAAATTGCGCGACCTGCTCGTCTGGGTTCTGATCTTCGCCATGGTGGTGATCGCCTACGGCTTTCGCGATCGGCTGGGCGAGGGCCTGTTTCCCTCCGGCACGCGGCAGGTCTCGGCGGACACGATCGAGCTTCGCCGGCTCGGCGACGACCATTTCCACGCGGATCTCGAGGTGAACGGCGCGGATATCCGCTTCATCGTCGATACCGGGGCGACGCAGATCGTCTTGTCGCGCGACGACGCGGAAGCGGCGGGGATCGATGTCTCGAACCTCGCCTATCTCGGCCGCGCCGAGACGGCGAACGGCACGATCGCCACCGCGACCGTGCGGCTCCGCGAGGTCAGGTTCGGCGATTTCGTCGAACATGACCTGACGGCCAGCGTCGGCGCCGGTGATCTCGGCGTCTCGCTGCTCGGCATGGACTATCTCAACCGCTTCTCGAAGATCGAGATCTCCGGCGACGTCATGCGCCTCACGCGATAGGCCGTCGCCGTTAAGGTCTGGGGACAAGAAATCCGGGCGGCGTCCGATCCGGGGTTTCCGGGTCGGACGCCGCTTCAGAAGGCGGCGGTCAGGGTCAGGGCCACGGTGCGCGGGTCGCCGTAGTAGCAGGTGGAAGCGCTGCAATTGACCGTATAGGTCTTGTCCGCGAGGTTCCGTCCGACCAGCGCCAGCCGGTAGTCGTCCCACGTATAGGCGACCATCGCATCATAGAGCGTGAAGCTCGGCGTCGTGACTTCCGGCGTGCCGAAACTGTCGGCGGGCACGACGGTGGAGCCGACATAGCGCACGCCCACGCCCGCCTCGAGCCCGTCGAGCACTCCGGGGAAGGCGTATTGCAACCAGGCCGAGGCCTGTTGGTCCGGCACGCCGGCCAGCGGCTGGCCTTCGACATTCTCGGTGTCGAGATTGGTATAGGCGAGGTCGAAGGTCACGCCCCGCCAGGTGCCTTGCGCCCCGAGCTCGAAGCCGCGCGACTTGGCCTCGCCCTCCTGCAGGGAGTTCCCCGGACTTACCGGATCGGCCACCAGCATGTTCGATTTGGTGATATCGAAGGCCGCGGCGGTCAGCAGCAGGGTGCTGCCCGGCGGCTGGTATTTGACGCCGGCCTCGTACTGGGTGCCCCGGGTCGGCTCGAAGACCTTGCCGGCGGCGTCGGTACCGTAGGCTTCCTGCAGGAAGGACTCCGAATAGCTGACATAGGGAGAGACGCCGCTGTCGAAGGCATAGAGCAAGCCGGCGGAGAACGACGGCTGGTTGTCCTTCAGCGTTTGGCCGGTCGCCGATTCCCAGTCCTCGGCATCGGTCTCGATCCAGTCGTAGCGCGCGCCGACGTCGAGATGGATGCGCTCGCGGAAGACGATCTGATCCTGCGCATAGATCGACTGCTGCTTGAAATTGACGGTCGGCCGGTCGACCCACGGGCCAAGCGTTGGACGGCCCGTGTAGTCGGGGTCGAAGGGGTCGATCGGTCCGCGCTGGAAGGCGAGTTGCGAATCCCAGTCGTGGTCCGCGTCGGTGAAGGCCGCGCCGAACATCACCGCGTGGGTGGTGTCGCCGAAGGTGAAGTCGGCGGTGCCATGCAGGTCGCCGATCAGCGAATGCGAGGTGTTGGACGAAACCTCGCCCTCGCGGTTGATGGTGCCGCCCGGGTTGTAGCGGCCATTGTCGAAATTGTCGTAGGCCCACCACATCGAGGCATAGTCGAGCTCGCTCTTGGTATAGCGCAGCGACCCGCCGATGCCCCAGATGTCGTCGAACTGGTGCTCGCCGAACAGCGACAGCGCCGAGCGCTCGCCATCGTAGTAGTTGAAGCTCGGTTCGCCGATGAAGACCTCCTGCGGCAGGAAGTCGCCATTGGCGAAGTTCGCCGCCGAATGGAGCGTGCCGTAGGGCGACAGGAACTGGATATAGGGGCTCGTGTCGTTCTTCTGGTACGAGGCAAGGACCGTCAGGCTGGTATTCTCATTCGGGGTCCAGGTCAGCGACGGCGCGAAAGCCGCGGCGTCGTTGTTCGAATAATCGATCGGACCGTCCGCGCTGCGGCCGAGGGCGACCAGCCGGTACAGGAAATTTTCCCCGAACTGGCCATTGTAGTCGATCGCCGACTGAAAATAATTCTGATTCCCGACCGTGAGTTCGACGATGTTCGGCGCGTTCGGATCGGGAAGCTTCGAGCTTTCATTGATGATGCCGCCAGCCGCGCCGTTGCCATAGAGCATCGCCGAGGGGCCCTTCAGCACCTGGATCGAACTCAGCAGGAAGGGCTCGGGACGAACGTTGTTGTAGTAGCCGAAATAGGACTGCATCCCGTCGAGGAAGATCGTCGGGTCAAAGCCGCGGATGGTGACCCAGTCGCCCCGGTTGTCGTTGCCGCCGTTGCCGGCGAAGACGCCCGGCAGGTATTGCAGCGCCTGGGTCAGGTCGCGGGCGCCGCGATCCTGGATCTGCTGCTGGGTGACGACGCTGACTGAACGCGGCGTCTCGGCGATCGGCGTGTCGGTCTTCATCACGTTGGCGGTGTCCGCGAAGACCTCGCCGTAGATGCCCCGGTTCGCCTCGCCCTCGATGGTCAGGGTCGGCAGCACCACCTCCCCGCCCGTGTCGGCTTCCTGCGCCCCGGCCGCCCCGGCGAGCAGCGCCCCCGCGGCGCAGGCTGGCGCCGTCAGCCACCGTGTCCGGGTGGAAATTCTCTTCGTTCGGTTCATGCCGCATGCCCCCAGCTTTCGGTCGCTTGCTGGCTGGTCGGGACCGACGGCGCTGGCTCGAAACGTTTCCGCCCTCGCAGGGCATCCCTTGGCCCTACATTTCATGACTTCTTTCGTCAACATCCCATGACAGCGCGTCGCGCGGCCGCGGGAACGGCACGACCGGTCTTGGCATTCCCAGCTTTCCCGACTAATTTTGACGGAAATGCGAGGGCGGAACGTTCGGTTCCCCCGCCAGCCGAGGCCGCGCCGACGGGCGTCCGGCCAGCCAGCGCAGTGGTTCACGGGTTTGGCCTCCGGTCGGGGGCAAGCGAGAGGTGGGGAATGGGGAAAGACGCAACCAGGGCGCGGGACGCGGCGCGTCCGCACGCCGGGCCGAGGGCGGCGGCGCTGGCCGCGGCGCTGGCAACGCTGGTCCTTACCGGCACGGCCGCGCGCGCGCAGGAAAACCCGGCCGCCCCGCCCCCGGTGATCGAGGCCCCCGCGCCAATGTCCGGTCCGGCGGCGCCTGCGCCGGGTCCGGCGATGACCGAGCCCGGCGCGTCGCCTTCTCTGCCGGCGCCGGCGCCGGTCGTCGCGCCGACGGCCCCGGCACAGGCCGAAACGCCGGCGGGCGCTTCGGATGCGCGGGCCCCCTCGCCCGACGCCGCGGCGGACCCGACCCCGGCGCCTTCGGCCGACGCCGGCGCCCCCACGCCGGCGATCGTCCCGTCGGGGATCGCCCCGGCGGCGATCGCCCCGGCGGCGATCCCAGCGGCGGAGCTGCCGCATGGCGATCTGTCGCCCTGGGGCATGTTCCTCGCCGCCGACATGGTGGTGAAAAGCGTGATGATGGGCCTCGCCTTCGCCTCGCTCGTCCTGGACGGTCTTTCTTGCCAAGAGCGTCGAACTCCTCGCCGCCAAGGCCCGGCTGCGGCGCGGCCTGCGCGCGGTGCTCGGCGCGCGCGCGCTGACCGGCCTCGCCGACGGGCTGGCTGGTCGACCGCCGACCTGCTGGCCGCCGTGATGGTCGCCGCCGCGCGGAGCAGGTCGAGGCCTCGGCCCCCGCGATCGACGCCAACGGCGCGGCCGGCCTCCTCGACCGCGTGGCCTCGAACCTCGCGCGGATCGAGGCGCGCATCGGCCGCCGGCTGACGCTCGGCACCGGCGTGCTCGCCACGATCGGCGCCACGGCCCCGTTCGTCGGCCTGTTCGGCACCGTCTGGGGCATCATGAACAGCTTCATCGGCATCTCGGAATCGCAGACCACCAATCTCGCCGTCGTCGCCCCCGGCATCGCCGAGGCGCTGCTCGCCACCGCGCTCGGCCTCGTCGCCGCGATCCCGGCCGTGGTGATCTACAACCATTTCGCCCGCCAGATCGCCGCCTATCGGGCACTGCTCGCCGACACCGCCGCCGGGATCGAACGGCTGGTCAGCCGCGACCTCGATCTTGAGCGCCTGACCGAGCCGGCCCTGCGCCGCGCGGCGGAATAGCGGCATGGCGGGCAGCCTGCGGCAAAGGGGCTCCGGCGACGAGCTGGAGGAGACCCACGAGATCAACGTGACGCCGTTCATCGACGTCATGCTGGTCCTGCTCATCATCTTCATGATCGCCGCGCCGCTGGCCACGGTGGACGTGCCGGTCGACCTGCCCGGCTCGACCGCCACGCCACAACCGCGGCCGGCCGATCCGATCTTCCTGACCGTTCGCGAAGACCGGACGCTGGCGCTCGGCGAGAATCCGATCGCGCCGGAGGCGCTCGGCGCCGCGCTCGACGCGCTCGCCAAGGGCGACAAGGAAACGCGGGTGTTCCTGCGCGCCGACAAGACCGTCACCTATGGCGACCTGACCGAGGCGATGAACCTGCTGCGCGCCGCCGGCTACCTGAAGGTGGCGCTGGTCGGCCTCGAAACGACGCCGCCGGCCGCCCCATGACCGCGCCCGCCGGCCTCGCGCCCGACGACCGGCTGTCGGGCGGCCATGCGACATTGTGGCTGGCGGCGGCGGTCGTGGCCGCCACAGCGCATGTCGGGGGCGCGCTCTGGGCGCTGCAGCGGCCGGCGTCCACCGCGCCGTCGGACGCCGCCCCGGCGGCGGTGATGATCGAGCTCGCCCCCGAGCCGGCGGCGCCCGAGGCGGAGCAGGCGATCACCCCCGACGCGGCCGATGCCCCCGACGTGCCCGACGCGATGGACCAGCCGACGCCACCCCAGCCGACCGAGATGGCGGACCTGCCCACGCCCGAAACTCCGCCGCCGCCGACCCTCGCCCCGCCGGAGGTGGTGGAAACGCCGGTCGACACCCCGCCGCCGCCGGACCAGACGATCGAACCGCCGCCGGTCCTGTCCGAGGTCGCGATCGCCCGGCCGCTGGCACGCCGCGAGACGCCGCCGCCTCCGCCGGCCGAGAAGCCCGACCCGAAGCCGGTGCGCGAGGCGAAGGAAAAGCCGTCGCAGGCCGCGCGCAAGGCGGCGGTCGACGCGCCGCCGGCGGACAAGGCGGCCGCGCCCAAGACGTCGGCCGGCGGCGCTGGTTCGGTCTCGCCGCGCAAGTGGCAGACACAGCTGATTGCGCATCTCGAGCGGCGCAAGCGCTACCCCACCGCCGCGCGCGGCCGCGGCGAAGAGGGCGTGGTCTACGTGCGGTTCACCGTCGACGGGCAGGGCCAGGTCTTGTCCGTCGCGCTCGCCCGCTCGTCGGGATTTCCGGACCTTGACGAGGCGGTCCTGGCGCTGGTCCGCCGCGCCTCGCCGCTCCCCCCCCCGCCGCCCGGCATCCCGCGCGACGTCACCGCCCCGGTCCGGTTCAACATCCGCTGAACCGGGCCGCGCGACGAGGTGGCGGCGAGGATATGCGCTTGACCCCGGATCCCGAAAAACCTAATCCCTACCCGCGCGAGGCGACGTGGCGGAGTGGTTACGCAGCGGATTGCAAATCCGTGCACACCGGTTCGATTCCGGTCGTCGCCTCCAATCCTTTCAAAGGCTTGCCAGCGGCCCGCTCGACCTTGTCTCAGGATCGCGGGAGCTGGCGCATGCCGCCGGGGGCGGGCGTTTCGCGCGACAGGAGCACCGTCTGGGTCGGGAAGGCGAGCCGCAGGTCCCGCGACTCGATTTCGGACAGGATGGTCAAGAGCAGCGACTCCTGCAGCCGGTAGAAATCGTCCTCGCTCGCGGCGACGAGCTCGGCGCGGATCTCGATGTCGATCGACGAGGGGCCGAGCGCCACGACGCGGACGCGGGGCGGCGGATCGCTGCGCAGATCGACCGGATAGGTGCGCAGCACCTGGTCCATCCCCTCGCGGAAGGCGCGAAGGCTGTCGCGCGGCGTATCGTAGCAGAGGCCGACGACATGCTGGAACAGGGTCGCGTCGCGGCAGGTCTTGTTGGTCACCTGCATCTTGGCGAGGTCGGCGTTCGGCACCGTGATCTGCATGCCGTCGTCGGCGCGCACCCGGGTCGAGCGGGGACCGATCGCCTCGACCACGCCGCGGCCGCCCTGATAGATGATGAAATCGCCGACCCGGAACGGACGATCGGCGAAGAGGCTGACGCCGCCGAACAGGTTTTCCACGGTGGATTGCGCGGCCAGCGCCAGGGCGATGCCCCCTACCCCCATGCCGGCGACGAGGCCGAGCAGCGGCACGCCGAGCTCGCCCGCGCCAACGAGGATCACGCCGACCGCCGCCAGCGCGCCGCAGACACCCGCCAGCAGCCGCACGAGATGCGCGTCATAATCCTGTTCCGCGAAGCCCGGGGTCGAGATGATCCATTCCGCGACGAGCAGGATCAGCAGCCGCGCGAACCAGGCGACGGCGCCGATGGCGATGACGAGCGTCACCAGCTGCGTCGCATGGAAAAAGCGGCCGGAGGGATTGATCTGATCGAGCGCATAGGCGCGGATGGCCAGCGCCAGCAGCCCGACGGCGAGCGGCATGGACAGCCGCCAGGCCTGCGCGCCGAGCGGACCCGCCAGCGCGGCGCCGCGGTTGCGGACCTGGGCCCAAAGGCTCGCCAGCCAGCCGCCGAGCAGCAGCAGCGCGCAGATGGCGACGATCTTCCAGACCGGCGTGTCGAGGACGGTCACCTCGAGCGGCGCCGGGATCGCCCGGACCAGCGCGCCGGGGACCATCGGGCCGGTGAAGCGCACCTGCTCGTCGCGCCAGCTCTCGTAGGGCGTCGGGCGCAGCGGCGGCAGCGGCATCATCCGCGCGTGGAACTCCGGCAGCCGCTCCACCGTCTGTTCCGAGAAGACGAAGCGGCCCGAGCCGTCGGGGGCGCGGACGATGTCGATCTCCGTGCCGGGCAGGCGCGTCCGATCGGGCGCGGTCGCCCCGTCGCCGGACAGGGTGGCGAGGTCGATCGCCGGCAGCCGGGCGAGAATGTCCTTCAGAAAGCCGAAGCTCGCGGCGACCGTCTCGCGCCGGCCGGCCGGCGCCGTCGCGCTGAGGTCGAAGAGGCCGGCGGAGCGGCTGAGAACCTGCCGCAACTCGCGCTCCCGCGCGAAGCTCGGC
>JBGAJI010000047.1:0-23082 GCA_044225035.1 Amaricoccus sp.
GGGGCACCGCCGCCGCGACGACGGGGCCGACCGGGGCGGCGGCGGCGTCGGGCGCGATCGCCGCCGGCCCCTCCGCCAGTATCGCCGGCCCCTCCAGGGAAACCCCGAGTTCGGCCGGCATTTCGGCGCGCTGAGCGGGCCCCGAGGGCATGAGCCAGACCGCGAGCCCGCCGCCAAGCATCCCGACAAGGAAGATCGCCGCCAGCGAGCCGCGGCGATCGCCGAACAGCGGGCCGGGCTTCGGAAGGGGGATCGGGCGCGGATCGGCGACCAGCGGCGGCGGCGCCACGGGCTCGGGCATGGGCACGGGTGCCAGCGACGGGCGGACGGCCCTCGCCCCCACCGGCCGGACGAGGGTCGCGCCCGGTCCGCGCGGCCGGGCCGGCGCGGGCGCCACATCCTCCGCCGCGCCGGACTCCCTCCGGGCCAATGCCTCGGCGCGGCGCGCGCGCGCCTCGGCCAACCGCGCCTCGCGCGCCAGCGGATCGAGCATGTCGGTCCAGCTCGGTTCCGACGGCACGAGGGGGCTATCGGCGGCCAGAACCGTGTCCGAACGTGGAATCTCGGGACGGAACGACTCGGCGTTGGCGGCTTCGTCGCGATGCCTTTCCGGGCGCGGCGCGGCGCCGCGCGGGCGTGCGGGCACGATATCGACCGGTCCCGGCCCGTCGACCTCGGCGTCGGTCCAGGCGGGAAGGTCGAATCCGGCACCCTCCGCCCCGGCGGCGCGCTTTCTCAGCCACGCCGACTGGCTTTGCTGTGACATACGCGCCCCCACCACATCCCGACGGGCACGGAGGACCCCGGGCAACACCCACAAAGGCGCACGCCCCCGCGCACCCACACGCGGACCATTCTAGACGAGGACGCCCGCGGATGCCAGCACGCCGCGCAAAACGAGCGCGGACCCGCCGGTCACTGCGTGAAAATCAGCCAAAAGGATCCGCCGGATAGCCCACGGCCATCAGCGTCAGCCCGTCCGGCGGGCAGACCGGGCCGCAGGCGCGCCGGTCGCGCGCGGCCAGCGCCTCGGCGACGCGATCCGGGGCCCAGGCGCCGGCCCCGACCCGTTCCAAGGTGCCGACGATGCCGCGGACCTGGTTGTGCAGGAAGGACCGCGCGCGCAGGTGAAACCGGACCTCCGTCCCGGCGGGATAGGCCATTTCCTCCACATCTAGCGCGTCGAGCGTGCGCAGCGGACTCTTCGCCTGACACATCGAGGAGCGGAAGGTGGTGAAATCGTGCCGCCCGAGCAGATGCGCGGCGCCTTCGCGCATCGCCGCGACATCGAGCGGGTTCCGCACCCGCCAGGCCCGGCCGCGATCGGTGACCAGCGGCGCCCGGCGGCTGATGAGGCGATAGCGATAGACCCGCTCGACGGCCGAGAACCGCGCGTGGAAATCCTCGCTCACCGGCGCCGCCTCGACCACCGCGACGGGGTCGGGCCGCAGATGCGCGTTCAGCGCCTCGCAGAGCCGGAACGGCGCCCAGGCGCGGCCAAGGTCGAGATGGGCCACCTGCCCTTCCGCGTGAACGCCCGCGTCGGTCCGGCCCGCGCCGAGCACCGCCGCGCCGCCCGGCTCGATCCGCGCCACCGCCACCTCCAGCGCGGCCTGAACGCTCGGCTGCCCGGCCTGCCGCTGCCAACCCGCGAAGGGCCGCCCGTCATATTCGATCCGCAGAGCATAGCGTGGCATGGCGCCCGCCTACCGCGCGCGCCCCGCCTTGCCAAGCCCGCGCTATTTGACGCGCCGCTTCCGCGTCGTGGCGCGCTTCGAGGGCGAAACGCCCTTGGCCAGCCCCTTGACGAACGCCGCCTGCTGGCGCCGCGCCTCGGCGGTCCAGAAGGCACGGCCCATCCCCGCCGCGCGGTTCGCGGCGCTGAGCCACATGCTCATGAACGGATTCTTCATGCGAAACCCTCCTCTTTCGCGGCGCAGCATAACCGCGACGCCGATTCGAGTCCGCCGCCGCCCCCCGTTAACGCATTGATAACCGATTCGTTGACCGCGAGCCGTCGCGGGCCGCATCCTCGGCGCATCGCAACGCCGTTTCGGACCCGCCATGCGCGCCACGCTCTCGATCCTCTGCCTCGCGCTGCTCGCCGGCTGCGCCTCGACCGGGCCGGTGGTGACACCACATGAAAGCGGCGGCAACGAGGCGGATGGCATCGTCACCCTGTCCTCGACGCGCTTTCTCTACAATCCCGTCGAGCCCGACTGGAAGGAGGCCGCCGACACCGCCGACCGGCGCTGCCATGCCTGGGGCCATGATGGCCCCGCCTATTTCGCCGGGGACCAGCAGGCCTGCGAGATCTACGATTTCCACGGCCGGTGCGCGCGCGCCGTGGTCACCCGCTTCTACGATTGCTCCGGTTGACGGCGGCCCGCCTCACCCGGCCGGAACGAGCTCCGAGAGGGTGACGAACCGCAGGCCCTGGGCCTGAACCTTGGGCACGAACTCGGCGATGAGCCGCGCGGCGCCTTCGCCACGGCCGTCCGGCCCGTCATGAATGGTCAGGATCGCCCCCGGCGCCGCGTTCAGCTCCAGCCAGGGCTCCGCCACCGCGCGCTGCGGCGCGCTGGTGTCCATCGGGGCGACATTGCCGACCACCACGGTCAGATCATGCCGGGCGGCGGCGGCGACGATGCGCCGGGTCGGCACGCCCCAGCCCGGCCGGACGAAGCGCACCGGTGCGAAACCACGCAGGAAATCGACCGTTCCGGCCATGCCCGCCTCCAAGGCCGCGTCGTCGAGGCGCGCGGTCATCTCGTCGCGATTCATGTGGCTGCCGATCTCGTGACCCCGCGCGACGATCTGGCGCACCAGATCCGGCGCCGCCCGAGCGTGATCGCCGATCAGCATGAAGGTCGCCTTGATCCCGACCGCGTCGAGCGCGTCGAGGATCGCCGGCGTCGTCCCGGGGTTCGGGCCGTCGTCGATGGTCAGGGCCAGCGCGGGCACATCGCCCGGCCCGGCGAAGACCACCTCGGGAAACAGCGCCTCGCCGATGGCACCGACCGGCCCCGCCACCGCGCGCGCCGCGACAAGGCCGAGCGCGGCGGCGAGCCAGCCGCGCCGGGTCGCCCCGGTCACGCCGTCGCGCGCCGCACGTCCCAGGCGAAAAAGGCCATGGCCGAGCCGACGACGATAAGCTCGATCCCGAGCAGCACGCCGATCAGCCAGCCCGCCGCGCCGGGCAGGTTCGCCGCGAGGATCAGCGCGAGCACGATGCCGGTCACGCCGCTCGCCAGCATCCAGCCCCAGTTCTTCATCGGCCGGATCATCAGCGCGAAGACCAGCCGCTGGATGCCGTCGACCATGAAATAAACCACCATCAACAGCGCGGCGGCGAGCAGACCCGCCTCGGGCCGCGAGACCAGCATCCAGCCGACCACGGCGGCCAGCACGCAGGAGATGAGTTGCAGCCAGAAATAATGCACCTGGGTCGCGCCGATCAGCCCGATCCCCTGACCGATGCCAGCGATGATCAGCAGCCAGCCGAGAAACACGATGAAGAAGGTCGAGGCGAAGAGCGGCGCGACCAGTGCCACGATACCGGCGACCACCAGCAGCGCGCCCTGCGCCAGGAACCACAGGGCGCGGCGGCGAACGGTGTCGCGCGTCGCCTCGCGCAGGACCGCGGTGGCTTCATTGACCGACATATCCATCGAAAGAACCTCCGAAAAGCCGGTCCGCCGCAGGCCGGGCGAACCGCGCAGGGAGCCCCTGAAAGGCGGGCGTTTCGGAGCGAGGCTATATCACCTCATCATCACCTGAACATCCGGATAAACCGCGCGCCAGGCATTGGCGCTGGCCGTGCCGCCGCCGGTCCAGAGGCCGCCGACGCTGACCCCGGAATAGCCGCCGGTGCCGACCGAGACGCCGATCATCGGCCAGCCGCCGGTGTTGCCGCCGAGCGGGCGCAGTTCCGCCCGCGCCTCGACAACCCCGGCGCGCCCGCCCTCGGCGCAGCGCACGCGGACGACCGGCGTCTGGTTTCCGAGATCGGGGACCGAGACGGTGGCGGGCGCGGCGAAGCTGGCGGTGCTGTAGGGGCTCGTCAGTTCGCAGGCGGCGCCGGCCACCTCGCGCGTCGCTCCGGCCTCGGTGACCAAGGCCCGGACGGCCACCGTGCTGATGCCGAAGGCCGGCGGCATCGACGCCTCGGACCGTATCTGGCTCGTCACCAGAGGCGGATCGGCGAAGCCGGTCTGCTCGACGCAGCCCGCGAGGCCAAGACCGCAGATCAGCAGGGTTTTCCAGGACATCATCGCCTCCCCTCGGCGCCGGCTCAGCGCAGGATCACATGGACGTCCGGATATTCGGACACCGGATAGGACGGGCCGTAAAATCCCCCCCAGCCCGGACCTGGCCAGCCCCAGGGGCCGTAGGCCGGTCCGTAATAGCCGCCATACATGCCCGGCGCGCTGCGCCAGTAGGTTTCGATCCCGACCTGTCCCGCGCCCTTCAAATCGCCCGCGGCGCAGGTGAGGGTCAGGACCGGCGACTGCGGCCCGAAGTTCGGCAGGCGAAGGCGCGCCGGCGTGGTCAGCCGCGCGGAATAGAGGCTCGATTCGACGTCGCAGGTGGCGCCCGCCACCTCGCGCTTCCGCCCCTCGGCATCGATGATGACGGTCCGCACGACGAGATCCGCCTCGCCCTGCACCGCGACGAATTTCGAGCCGCTCACCACCACGTCGGGACCGAGCGGCAGGCCGCCCGCGCAGCCGGCCAAAGCCATCGCGAGACCGATCGTCAGGACATTCCGCATCATCATTCCGCCGCCACCACCCGCGGCCAGCCGCCGGCGGCGAAGGCGGCGAGCAAGTCGCGCCGCCGCACCGCCGCCGCGGCCGCCGCCGCCTGCTTCACATGACCGAAACCGCGCACCTTGGTCGGAAGTTCCGCGAGTTCGATCGCCACCCGCGCCGTCGCCGGGCCAAAGCCCGCCGAGACGAGATCCATGTCCGCCTCATACTCCGCGATCGCCGCGCGTTCCAGCCGCCGCTCCGCCGTCCAGCCGAAGGGATCGAGCGCGGTGCCGCGCAAACCCTTGAGCCGCGCCAGCCGGCGAAAGACCCACATCATCCAGGGACCGAAGCTCCGTTTCACCGGATGCCCGGCGGCGTCGCGCCGGGCGAGGATCGGCGGCGCGAGGTGAAAGCGCATGGCGCGCACATCGGTGAACCGCGCGGCGACCGCCGCCTCCAGCGTCTCGGCATGCAGCCGCGCCACCTCGTATTCGTCCTTGTAGGCGAGCAGCTTGTGATAGCCCTTCGCCATCGCCCGCGCGAAACCTTCGTCGACCGCCCGCGCCGCGGCGATCCTGTCGCGGTAGCGCCGGGCGAGGGCCTCGTCCTGATAGCGTTCGAGATGCGCCGCGCGCCGCGCGACGATGGCATCGAGATCCTCGGCCGGCGCCGCCTCGCCGGCGACGGCGGCCGCCGCCTCGGCGGGGTAGAGGATCGCCCAGCGGCCGATGGCGAAGGCGCGCTTGTTGCCATCGACCCCGGCGCCGTTGATCTCGATCGCCCGGGTCAGCGCCTCGAGCCCGAGCGGGACCAGCCCCGCCTGCCAGGCGGCGCCGAGCATCAGCACATTGGCGTGGATCGCGTCGCCGAGCAGCTTCTCGGCCAGCCGCGTCGCGTCGATCATGGCCAGCGCGCCGTCGCCGAGCCGGGCGCGCAGCGCCAGCGTCATCCGGTCGGTCGGCAAGGCGAACTCCCGGTTCCGGGTGAATTCGCCGGTGATGATCTCATGCGCGTTGCAGACCGCCCGGGTCCGGCCGCGCGCCAGCAGGCCGAGCGTCTTGGCCGAAGCCGCCACCACCAGGTCACCGCCGATCAGCGCGTCCGCCTCGCCGACCGCGACGCGGATCGCGGAAATATCGGCCGGCCGCGCCGCGACGCGGCAATGGATATGCACCGCCCCGCCCTTCTGCGCGAGGCCCGCCATCTCCATCTCGCCCGCGCCCTTGCCTTCCAGATGCGCCGCCATGGCGATCACCGCGCCGACGGTGACCACGCCGGTGCCGCCGACGCCGGTGATGACGATGTTATAGGTGCCGTCGATCGCCGGCAGGCTCGGCTCCGGCATGTCGGGCAAGGCGAGATCGGCCGGTGCCGGCCGGCGCACCTTGGCGCCCTCCAGCGTGACGAAGCTGGGGCAGAAACCGTTGAGGCAGGAGAAATCCTTGTTGCAGGACGATTGGTCGATCTCGCGCTTGCGCCCGAACGGCGTCTCCAGCGGCAGGATCGAGACGCAGTTCGACTGCACCCCGCAATCGCCGCACCCCTCGCAGACCTCGGGATTGATGAAGACGCGCCGGTCGGGGTCGGGAAACTTGCCCGCCTTGCGCCGGCGGCGCTTTTCCGCGGCGCAGGTCTGGATATAGAGGATGGCGCTCACCCCCTCGACATCCTGCATCTCGCGCTGCGCGGCGTCGAGTTCGTCGCGCGGCCGCATGTCCATCCCCGCCGGAAATTCCTCGAAGGCGACGTCCTCCTTCGGATCATAGACGCCGACCACCCGTTTCACGCCCATGGCGAGCAGTTCGTGGGCGATGCGCTGCGGGGTCAGCCCGCCCTCGTTCGGCTGGCCGCCGGTCATCGCCACGGCGTCGTTATAGAGGATCTTGTAGGTGATGTTCACACCCGCGGCCAGCGCGGCGCGGATCGCCTGGACGCCGGAATGATTGTAGGTTCCGTCGCCAAGGTTCTGGAAGATATGGCGCCGCGTCGAGAACGGCGCCTCGCCGATCCAGTTCGCCCCCTCGCCGCCCATATGGGTGAAGCCCTCGGTCTCGCGGTCCATCCACTGCACCATATAGTGGCAGCCGATGCCCGCGTAGGCCCGCGCCCCCTCGGGCAGCCGGGTCGAGCTGTTGTGCGGGCAGCCGGAGCAGAACCAGGGCTTGCGGGCCGCGATCTCCTCGGCGTTGTCGGCGCGCACCGCCTCGTCGAGCCGCGCCCGCCGGGCGCGCAAGGCATCCGTCTCGATGCCCTCGCGCGCGAGCAGGTCGCCGAGCGTGCGGGCGATCTTGACCGGGTCGAGCGCCTGCTTGACCGAGAAGACGGTCTCGTCCGCCTCGTTCTTCCAGCCGATCACCCGGCGGCCGCGGCGGTCGTTGAAGATCGCCTCCTTGATCTCGACCTCGACCAGCTTGCGCTTTTCCTCGACGACGATGATGAGTTCCAGCCCCTCGGCCCAGTCGCGAAAGCTTCGCACATCGAGCGGCCAGACCATGCCGACCTTGTAGGTGGTGATCCCCAGCCGCTCCGCCTCGACCGCGTCGATGCCGAGAAGGTCGAGCGCGTGGCTGGTGTCGAGCCAGGACTTGCCGCAGGAGACGATACCGATCCGCGCGCCCGCCTTGCCGAAGACGCGTTTGTCGAGCTTGTTCGCCCGCGCATAGGCCTCGGCCGCGAAGCGCTTGTAGTCATGCAGCCGCGCCTCCTGCGCCACGGG
The DNA here is from genome assembly GCA_044225035.1 of Amaricoccus sp. GTDB lineage: Bacteria > Pseudomonadota > Alphaproteobacteria > Rhodobacterales > Rhodobacteraceae > Amaricoccus. The sequence goes on from JBGAJI010000047.1 coordinate 7,471, forward strand.
CGTGTCATGGAGGCGGATATTCAGGCCGTCGGGGGGCAGGACGAAATCCTCCGGCGTGATGGTCTTCACGCGGAAGGGATCGCCATCGACCACCGAGGTGACCTCGATCGTGTCCTTGACGCATTTCAGCCCGACCCAGCAGCCGGAATAGCGGCTGAGCGCCCAGCCATGCAGCGCATAGTCCAGCACCTCCTGCACCCCGGCCGGCGACAGGATCGGCATCATCACATCGACGAGCGCGAATTCGGAATGATGCAGCGTGGTCGAGGATTCACCGGTATGATCGTCCCCGAGGCAGGCGACGACGCCGCCGAGCGCCGCGGTGCCGGCCATGTTCGCATGGCGAAACACGTCGCCGCAGCGGTCCACCCCCGGACCCTTGCCGTACCAGAGGCCGAAGACGCCATCGACCCGACCCTCGCCGCGCAGATGCGCCTGCTGCGTTCCCCAGAGCGCGGTCGCCGCCAGATCTTCGTTCAGCCCCGGCTCGAACTTGATGTCGGCGGCGGCCAGACGCGCGCCGGCCCGCGTCATATGCTGATCGACCGCGCCAAGCGGCGAGCCGCGATAGCCCGAGACGTAACCCGCGGTTCGCAGCCCCGCCGCCGCGTCGCGCGCCTTCTGCGCCAGCACGGCGCGGACCAGCGCCTGCGTGCCGCCGAGCAGGATCGAATGTTTCGAAAGGTCGAAACGGTCCGCGAGCGAGACATCGTGAACACTCATGCGCGCCTCCCGAGGCGGATGCGTTTCTTTTTTCTTTCTGATGGAGTATAGGTCAGAACTGATGACCAAAGAAGCAAATTTGTGTGTGATGTGCCCGATCGGCACGGGACGATAAAAAAATGCGGCTATGACCCTTCCTGAGGGTCGCGCGACGATTAAGTCGATCGCGAAAAGAAATATGTGCTATGTCGCGCCGAAACCCGGATACCGCGACGACAAAAACAACAGGCGGAACGAGTATGGACTGGGACAAGTTGCGAATCTTTCACGCGGTCGCCGACGCGGGAAGCCTCACCCACGCGGGCGAAACCCTTCACCTCAGCCAGTCCGCCGTAAGCCGCCAGATCCGGGCGCTGGAGATCAGCCTCAATACCACGCTCTTCCGCCGGCATGCCCGCGGACTGATCCTGACCGAACAGGGCGAGCTCCTGTTCGAGGCGACGCGGACCATGACGCGGCGGCTCGATGCCACGGCGGCGCGCATCCGCGACAGCGAGGACGAGGTGTTCGGCGAACTGCGCATCACCACCACCACCGGCTTCGGCACCCTCTGGCTGGCGCCGCGGCTGCCGCGGCTGTTCGAGCGCTATCCGAACCTCAAGATCGACCTGATGCTGGAGGAACGGGTTCTCGACCTCGCCATGCGCGAGGCGGACGTCGCCATCCGGATGAAGGAGCCGAGCCAGGCCGATCTGATCCGCCGGCGGCTGATGGAGGTCCGCATCCGCTTTTTCGCCAGTACCGGCTATGTCGAGAAGCACGGCCTGCCGCGCACGCCCGAGGAGCTGAACAACCACCGGCTCATCACCCACAGCCCGGCTTCGCCGCAGGTGCGCGCGGGCGCGGATTTCGTGACGCCGTTCCTCGCCAGCAACCTGCAATCCGTGCTCACCGTGAACAGCTATTTCGGCATCCTGCAGGCCGTGGCGCAGGGTCTTGGTGTTGGAGCGTTGCCGGATTACATCACCTCCGACACGCCGAATCTGGTCAGCATCCTGCCCGAGGACCAGAGCGCGCCGATTCCCGTCTATCTCGCCTATGTCGAGGAATTGCGTCATTCCAAGCGGGTAACGGCGTTTCGTGATTTCGTGCTGGAAGAGATTACCTCCTACAAGCGGAGCGCCGAGCCCGGCATCACCGCCGCGGCGGCCAGCCATGCGGTTTCGCGATAGCCGGCATGCTCAACACTCGGGCGTTAACACTTGTCGCATTGCGCCAGTTTGGTTATATTGCAATGCGAAGCGGACGGCGTCTCCGATGTCTCCTCTTCAACCTCCCTGTTGGACTTGGGCCGAGCAATGCTCGGCCTTTTTTTTGCGCTCGGCCCGGCGGTCCGGGCGACGGAGGCTCTTTCGCTCGGGTAGGATGCTGGTAAAAGCGCGCCATCTCAGCAGCTGGAACCGCGCATGTCCGACGCCCTCATCGACCGCGAGCCCAAGACCGAGCCGGAGATCACGCCGGCGCTCGTCGCGGCGCATGGCCTGAAGCCGGACGAATATCAGCGGATCCTCGAGCTGATCGGCCGGACGCCAAGCCTGACCGAGCTCGGCATCTTCTCGGCGATGTGGAACGAGCATTGCTCGTACAAATCCTCGAAGAAATGGCTGCGCACCCTGCCGACCAGCGGCCCGCAGGTGATCCAGGGTCCGGGCGAGAACGCGGGCGTGGTCGATATCGGCGACGGCCCCGACGGAAAGAAACTGGCGCTGGTCTTCAAGATGGAGAGCCACAACCACCCCTCCTACATCGAGCCCTATCAGGGCGCGGCGACCGGAGTCGGCGGTATCCTGCGCGACGTCTTCACCATGGGCGCGCGCCCGATCGCCGCGATGAACGCGCTCAGCTTCGGCGCCCCCGAGCATCCGCGAACCCGCGCGCTCGTCTCGGGCGTGGTGGCCGGGATCGGCGGCTATGGCAACGCCTTCGGCGTGCCGACCATCGGCGGCGAGCTGCGCTTCCATGCCGCCTACAACGGCAACTGCCTCGTCAACGCCTTCGCCGCCGGCCTCGCCGAGACGGATGCGATCTTCTATTCGGCCGCCAGCGGCGTCGGAATGCCGGTGGTCTATCTCGGGGCCAAGACCGGCCGCGACGGCGTGGGCGGCGCCACCATGGCGTCGGCCGAATTCGACGCCTCGATCGAGGAAAAACGCCCGACCGTGCAGGTCGGCGACCCCTTCACCGAGAAAAGGCTGATGGAGGCCTGCCTCGAGCTGATGGCCACGGGCGCCGTCATCTCGATCCAGGACATGGGCGCCGCCGGTCTCACCTGCTCGGCGGTCGAGATGGGCGACAAGGGCGACCTCGGCATCCGGCTCGACCTCGATCGCGTGCCGGTCCGCGAGACCCACATGACCGCCTACGAGATGATGCTCTCCGAAAGCCAGGAGCGCATGCTGATGGTGCTCCGCCCGGAAAAGGAGGCCGAGGCGCGCGCGGTCTTCGACAAATGGGATCTCGATTTCGCCATCGTTGGCGAGACGATCCCGGAGGACCGCTTCCTCATCCTCCTCAACGGCGAGGTGAAGGCCGATCTGCCGCTGAAGGCGCTCGCCGGCTCCGCGCCGGAATACGACCGGCCGTGGATCCCCTCCCCCGCGCCCGCGCCGCTCGGGCCTCTGCCCGCCATCGCTCCCGCCGAGGCGCTGTCGCGGCTGATGGCGAGCCCGAACCTCTGCGGCCGCGCCTGGGTCTGGAGCCAATACGACCATATGGTGATGGCCGATACCGTGGTGCGCCCCGGCTCCGACGCCGGCATCGTCCGGGTCCACGGCACGGAAAAGGCCATCGCCTTCACCTCGGACGTGACGCCGCGCTATTGCCGCGCGAACCCCGAGCGCGGCGGCGCGCAGGCGGTGGCGGAAGCCTATCGCAACCTCTGCGCCTCCGGCGCCCGGCCGCTCGCCACCACCGACAACCTGAATTTCGGCAACCCCGAGAAGCCCGAGATCATGGGCCAGTTCGTCGGCTGCGTGAAAGGCATCGGCGCCGCAGTGGCCGCGCTCGACATGCCGATCGTCTCCGGCAATGTCAGCCTCTACAACGAGACCGACGGATCGGCGATCCTGCCGACGCCGACGATCGGCGCGGTCGGCCTGCTCGGCTCGCTCGACGAGGTGATCCGCATGGCGCCGGCCGAGGGCGACACGCTGGTCCTCCTTGGCGAGACGGCGGGGCATCTCGGCCAATCCATCCTGCTCGCCGAGCTTTTCGGCCGCGAGGAAGGCGACGCGCCGCCGGTCGATCTCGCGGCCGAGCGCGTGGCGGGCGAGTTCGTCCGCGCGGCGCATCGCGGGGGCCTGCTTTCGGCGGCGCATGATCTCGGCGACGGCGGCCTCGCGGTGGCGGCGGCGGAGATGGCCCTCGCCGCTGATTTCGGCGTGGCGCTCTCCCCGGCGGAGGGCGAGCCGCTCGGCTGGTTCTTCGGCGAGGATCAGGCGCGCTATCTCGTCGCCACCACCGCGCCCGGCCCCCTCCTCACCGCCGCCGACAAGGCGGGCCTCGCCGCGCAGGTGGTCGGCCGCGTCGGCGGGACCGCGGTGGTGCTCGGCGCCGAGGCGGTCCCGCTCGCCGATCTCCGCGACGCTTTCGAAGGCGCGTTGCCACGACTAATGTACGAGACCCCGGCGGTTGAAAGCTGACCGCGCGGGGTTCAAAATCGCGCCAATGCGGAGCATTCCGCGTGGGAGGAACCATGAAATCCTTGTCTTTCGCGATCGCCGCGCTGGCGATCGCCTTCGCGCCGTTCAGCGCCTCGGCGCATGGCCCGGTCCGCCAGAAGGTGGAGGAAACGATCGACATCGCCGTGCCGCCGGAAACCGTCTGGGCCCGCGTCGGCAATTTCAACGACATGTCCTGGCTGAGCGCGATCTTCGCGACCGAGGCGACCAACGGCAACGAGATCAATTCCGAACGCACGCTGACCGTCGGCGCCGCGGACGGCCCGAAGATCGTCGAGATCCTCGACAAGTACGACGCGACGAAGATGAGCTACAAGTACCGCATCGAATCCGTCGATGTGAAGGTGCTGCCGGTCACCAACTATGCCTCGACGCTCTCGGTGCTGCCCGGCCCGGACGGCGGCAGCACGGTGGACTGGAAGGGCGCCTTCTACCGCGGCTTTCCCAACAACAACCCGCCGGCCGAGCTGAACGACGAGGCGGCGATCGCGGCGGTGACCAAGCTCTACAAGGACGGGCTCGCCGGGCTGAAGGCCAGCCTCGAAAAGACCAACTGACGCGATGCGCCGCGTCGCGGCCCTCGCCCTGCTCGCCGGCCTCGGCCCGGTGGCGGCCGGCGCCGAGGTCGGGTTTGTCACCAACCAGACGGCGAATTCCGTCTGGGAGGTCGATCTCGAGAGCGGCGAGAAGCTGCGCGAATGGTCGATCCCCGGCGCGCCGGCCGGCGTCGCCGTGGCGCCCTCGGGCCTCGTCTATGTGACGAGCCCCGAGTCGGGCACCGTCACCGCGATCAATCCCGACACCGGCGAGGCGACGCCGATCGCCGTCGGCGGCGGCCCGCTCGGCATCGCCGCCAACCCGGTCAGCGGTGCGATCTATGTCGCCGACTGGTACGCCGGCCGGATCAATGTGCTGGAGAACGGCGTTGTCACCGGCTCGGTCGAGGTCGGCCAGAGCCCCGGCGGCGTCGCCGTCACCCCGGACGGCGCCACCATCCTGACCGCCGACCGGGACAGCGATCAGGTCAGCCTCGTCGACGCCGCGACCCTCCGCCGCCTCGCCACCATTCCGACCGGCGCCCATCCGTTCGGCGTCACCATCGACGCCGAGGGCAAGCGCGCCTATACGGCGGACGTCTATGCGAACCAGGTCAGCGTCATCGACATCGCCGCGCGCAAGGTCATCGGCACCGTCAAGACCGACCAGCGGCCCTACAAGGTCGCCCTCGCCGCCGGCCGCGGCGTCGTCACCAACTCCTACGGCAGCGACCTGACCGTGTTCGACCTCGCCAGTCTCGAGCCGATCGGCACCATCGAGGTCGGCGACTATCCCGAAGGGATCGAGGCGACGCGCGATGGCGGCAGGCTCTATGTCGCGAACTGGTTCTCCAACAGCATGAGCCGCGTCGATCCGGTGGCGATGAAGGTGATCGGCGAGATCGAGACCGGAGACGGCCCGCGTTCCTTCGGCGACTTCATCCGGGACTGAGCGGTCGGGACTGGGCGGTTCTGGAACGATTCCACCGCCCTTGCGAAGGCGCGCCCGCGGGCCTAAATTCCCGGGGAAGACGCGGAAGGGAGCTGGCCGATGGCGATGGAAGCCGCCGATATCGAACATCTGATCCGCGAGGCCTTTCCGACGGCGGATGTCGAGATCACCGACCTCGCCGGCGACGGCAACCACTACGCGGCGACGGTGACGGCCGAGGAATTTCGCGGCCTGAACCGGGTGAAGCAGCACCAGCTGGTCTATGCCGCGCTCAAGGGCAAGATGGATGGATCGAATGGCGAGTTGCACGCGCTCGCCTTGACGACCAAAGCACCGGAGTAAGAGATGACCACGACCACCAGCGCCCACGAGGCGATCAAGTCCGAAGTCGAGGCGAACGACGTCGTCTTGTTCATGAAGGGCACCGCGCAGATGCCGCAATGCGGTTTTTCCAGCCGCGTCGCCGGGGTGCTGAACTATATGGGCGTCGCCTATAAGGACGTGAATGTCCTGGCCGACCCCGCGCTCCGCGACGGGATCAAGAGCTTTTCCGACTGGCCGACCATCCCCCAGCTCTATGTGAAGGGCGAATTCGTCGGCGGCTGCGACATCGTGACCGAGATGACCCTGTCGGGCGAGCTCGACGAGCTCTTCACCCGCAGCGGCGTAGCCTTCGACAAGGCCGCCGCCGACAAGATCCGCGAAGCCAACGCCTGATCTACGATCGAACCAGGCCCCTCGGGGGAGCGCGAGGCCCAAGCCAAGGGAAGCCGACGCACCGCGTCGGCCCCACCGAAGCGCCCGCCTTCTCTTGACTGATTTGGCGTAGACAGATCCGCCCGCGCCCGCCTGCCCCCGGCAGGCGCGTCTGCGACGCACCAGGCCCAGGCCGGTCGCGGACGGATTGAGAGCTTCATCCCGCGAGGCGCCCCCCTTGCCCTGCGCGCTCACGCGCTCCGGGCAACGGCCCGGCGACGCGGTGCGTCGGCTTGTCGGGACTCGCGGGCTCAAAGGCCCGCTTCGGTCGAAAGGGACGGGCGGCTATCAGGCCTCCGCCAGCCCGTCAGGATCTCGCCCACCTCGCCGAGCACCCGGGTCAGCGTGGCGATGGCGGCCTCGTGGTCCTTGCGCAGCCGGTCGATGTCGGCCGAGGACATGCGATGCGTCGCCTCGGTCTCCATCTTCAGCGCGTTCGCGGCCAGCATCGCCGACTTCGCCTCGGCGATGCGCACCCGCTCCTCGGCATGACGCAGCCGCTCCTCGGTCGCGGCCAGCCGGTCCTCGAGCGCGGTCGTCGTATCGGCCAGCATCAGGCCGGCGAGCAGCAGCGTCCGCTTCTCGGTCGAGCGGCCGACGGCGTCGTTCACCCGGTTCGCCTCGACATCGAGCATCCGCGCGGCGCGGTGCAGCGACTGCTCCTGCCCCGGCTCGCAGGCGACCTCGAACATCCGGCCACCGATCTCCAGCATCAGATCCGGCATCTCAGACCTCCTCGATCAGCGGCTTCAGCTGGGCGATCAGGTCGTCGAGCGCCGCGACATCCTTGTCGCGCTTGACCCGCAGCTGCTCCAGCTCCTCGGCCAGCTCGGCGTTGCGCGCCTCGAGCTCGGCGATCCGCGCCCGGAGCTCCGGCTCTTCCGGGCTCGCGGAGCTGGCGGCGTCGAGCGCGGCCTTGGCGCCGGCTTCGCGTTCGGCGAGGGCGGACCGAAGTCGGCCGAGCGCCTCGGCGATCTGGTCATCGAGCTGGCTGATCTCACTCATCTCTGCGCTTTCGAAAGGGTCTCCCTAGCTTGAGGCGGCGCATCCGGACAATGCAATCAGTCGCGACGGCCCGCGGCCGGAGTGACCGCGTTTCGGGCAGAATCTAGCCATCGGCGCCGCCGTTACCGCCTTGACCGGCGCATTTTGGCTGCTATTCAAGGCCCAGTCGCGGCCCAGCCCCCTTGGGGGCCCTGAACAAGAAGGCTCGATCCCTTGAACATCTCCGATCTCCGGGAACGTCACCCCGCGCACTGGATGAAGGCCGCGGCGCTTCGAGTGCTGGCTATGGACGCCGTCCAGCAGGCCAATTCCGGACACCCCGGCATGCCGATGGGCATGGCCGACGTCGCCACCGTGCTGTTCGAGCGGCATCTCCGGTTCGATCCCGCCGCGCCGAACTGGCCGGACCGCGACCGGTTCGTGCTGTCGGCCGGCCATGGCTCGATGCTGCTCTACGGCCTGCTCTATCTGACCGGCTATCCGGGCATGACGATCGACGAGATCAAGCGCTTCCGCCAGATCGGCTCCAAGACCGAGGGCCATCCGGAGCGGCACCCCGGCAACGGCATCGAGACGACGACCGGCCCGCTCGGCCAGGGGCTCGCCACCGCCGTCGGCATGGCGATCGCCGAGGAAAGCCTCGCCGCCCGCTTCGGCCGCGGCGTGGTCGACCACCATACCTATGTCATCGCCGGCGACGGCTGCCTGATGGAGGGCATCAGCCACGAGGCGATCGCGCTGGCCGGCAAGCAGAAGCTCAGCCGGCTGATCGTCATGTGGGACGACAACGGCATCTCGATCGACGGCAAGGTCGCGCTGTCCGACATCACCGACCAGATGGCGCGCTTCGCCGCCTCGGGCTGGTCGGTCCATGCCTGCGACGGCCATGATCCCGACGATATCGACCGGGCGCTGACCGAGGCGAAGGCGAGTTCGCTGCCCGCGATGATCGCCTGCAAGACGCATATCGGCTTCGGCGCCCCGACCAAGCAGGACACCAAATCCGCCCACGGCTCGCCGCTCGGACCCGACGAGATCGCCCGGGTCCGCGAGATCTACGGCTGGTCGGCGGCGCCCTTCGAGATCCCCGACGAGGTGCGCGCCGACTGGGCCGCGATCGGCGCCAAGGGCGCGCCGCTGCGCGCCGCCTGGACCGAGCGGGTCGCTGCCCTGTCGGCGCCAAGCGGACCGAGTTCGAGCGGGTACAGTCCGGCGCCCTGCCCGCCCGCTTCGGCTGGGCGATCGCCGCCTTCAAGAAGGCGCAGAGCGCGGCCGGCAAGGCGGTTGCCACCCGCAAGTCCTCCGAAATGGTGCTGGAGGTGGTGAACGCCGTGGTGCCCGAGACGCTCGGCGGCTCGGCCGACCTCACCGGCTCGAACAACACCCTGACGAAGGACCTTGGCGTCTTCGACGCCGAGAACCGGGGCGGGCGCTATGTCCACTACGGCATCCGCGAGCATGGCATGTCCGCCGCGATGAACGGCATCGCCAAGCTGCACGGGGCGACGGCGGCACCTTCCTCGTTACGACTATGCCCGCGTGCGCGATGCGTCTCGATGGGCACGCGGGTGGTCTATGTCCTGACGCATGACAGCATCGGCCTTGGCGAAGACGGCCCCACCCACCAGCCGGTGGAGATCCCGCCGCTCCGCGCGCCATGCCGAACATGAATGTGTTCCGCCCGGCCGACACGGTCGAGACGGCCGAGGCCTGGGAGATCGCGCTCGGCAGCGCGACGACGCCCTCGGTCCTCGCCCTGACCCGGCAGAACCTGCCGATCCTGCGCACCAGGCACAGCCGCCAGAACCTGACCGCCCGCGGCGCCTATGTGCTGGCCGAGGCCGAGGGCCGGCGGCGGGTCATCCGGGGCCACGGGTTGCAGGCCAAGCATCGCCATGAATGGGCTTCGGGACGCGCGCTGGTCTCCATGCCCTGCTGGGAGCTCTTCGAGGCGCAGGACGAGAAGTACCGCCGCAGCGTGCTGCCCCAGGGCCCGGTGCGGGTCGCGGTCGAGGCCGCGCTCGAATTCGGCTGGGAACGCTGGCTCGACGGCGAGCGCGGGTCCGCGAAGAAGGCGGGTTTCGTCGGCATGACCAGCTTTGCGCCTCCGGCGCGATCAAGATCTCTACGCGCATTTCGGCATCACCGAGGCGGTGGCCGCAAAGGTCGAGGCGCTGCTGGCCGCGGCTGCGGCAAGGGCGGGCGAGGCCCTGCAGGACCGGGCCTTTTTCTTGACGGCTCTTGTAACCGGGATAATGGGGGAACGATGGGCTGGAAAACGCTGGACGATCTCGACCTTGGCGGCAAGGTCGTGCTGACCGGGTCGACATCAACGTGCCGGTCGAGGCGGGCCGAGGTGACCGACGCCACCCGGATCGAGCGCATCGTCCCGACGGTCAAGGACATCCTCGCCAAGGGCGGCAAGCCCGTGCTGCTCGCGCATTTCGACCGGCCGAAGGGCAAGGTCGTGCCGGAGATGAGCCTGAAGGTCACCCTGCCCGCGCTCTCCGCCGCGCTGCCAGCCGGTGGCCTTCGCCGAGGATTGCGTCGGTCCCGAGGCGGCGGCGGCGGTCAAGGCGCTGGGCGCGGGCGAGGTGTGCTGCTGCTGGAGAACACGCGCTTCCACAAGGGCGAGGAGAAGAACGATCCGGACTTCGCGGCCGAACTCGCCGCGCTCGGCGATGTCTATTGCAACGACGCCTTCTCGGCCGCGCACCGCGCCCACGCCTCGACCGAAGGGCTGGCGCTCTTGCCGTCCTGCGCCGGGCGGTTGATGCAGGCCGAGCTCAGCGCGCTGGAAAAGGCGCTGGCGGCCCCCGACCGGCCGTGGTGGTGGCGGTGGTCGGCGGGGCCAAGGTCTTGACCAAGCTCGACCTGCTCGGCAACCTGATCCCCAAGGTCGATGCGATCGTCATCGGCGGCGGCATGGCGAACACATTTTCGCCGCGCAGGGCGTCAGCGTCGGCAAGTCGCCAGGCGAGCATGACCTGGCCGACACCGCGCGGGCGATCATGGACCAGGCGGCCAAGGGCAAGGGCTGCGAGCCGATCCTGCCCGTCGATGTGGTAGTGGCGCGCGAGTTCAATGAACGCCGCGCATGAGACGGTGGCCGCCGATGCCCGCCCGGCCGATGCGATGATCCCGACGCCGGCCCCGCCAGCGGCGAAGATCGTCGACGCCTTCGGCGCGCGGACGGTGGTCTGGAACGGCCTGCTGGCGCTCTTCGAGATGACGCCCTTCAACGCGGCGACCGATGTGGCGGCGCGGCATGCGGCGGCGCTCACCAAGGCCGGGCGGCTGATGTCGGTGGCGGGCGGCGGCGACACGGTGGCGGCGCTGAACGCCAGCAGTTCGGCGGAAGATTTCCTACGTCTCGACCGCCGGCGGGCGTTTCTCGAATGGCTCGGAAGGCAAGACCCTCCCCGGGGTCGCGGCGCTCGGCCGATTGATTTTGGTAGAATAGAGGAAGGGACCATGAAGGTCTCGCGTGAAAAGGCGCTGACCGACCCGGCGCGCCCGGTGGTCGCCGTGGTCGGCGGCGCCAAGGTCTCGACCAAGCTCGAACTGCTCGGCAACCTGATCGGCAAGGTGGACAGCATCGTGATCGGCGGCGGCATGGCCAATACCTTCCTCGCCGCCCAGGGCATCGATGTCGGCAAATCGCTCTGCGAGCATGAGATGGCCGATACGGCGCGCGCGATCATGGCGAAGGCCGAGGGCGCCAATTGCGCGCTGGTGCTGCCGGTCGATGTCGTGGTGGCGGCGGAGTTCAAGGCGGGCAGCCCGAACGAGATCGTCGCCGCCAACGCCTGCCCGGCCGACAAGATGATCCTCGACGCCGGTCCCGCCTCGATCGCCAAAATCGCCGCGGTGTTCGGCGAGGCGCGCACCCTCGTCTGGAACGGCCCGCTCGGCGCCTTCGAGATCCCTCCCTTCAACGCCGCGACCGACGCGGCGGCGCGCCAGGCGGCGACCCTGACCAAGGCCGGGCGGCTCCTCTCGGTGGCCGGCGGCGGCGACACGGTGGCGGCGCTGAACGCCAGCGGCTCGGCCGAGGATTTCAGCTATGTCTCGACCGCCGGCGGCGCCTTCCTGGAATGGCTGGAGGGCAAGACCCTGCCCGGAGTCGCCGCGCTCGAACAGGCTTAAGTTTTGACGAGTTTCAATCGCAGAGGAAAGATCCGATGAAGTCCAGCCGAACCGTCCAGAAGATCCTGAGCTACTACGAGTCGGATAATCCCGGCGTCAAAGGAAATCTCTGCCGGATGCTGATGAACGGGCGCCTCGGCGGCACGGGCAAGATGGTGATCCTGCCCGTCGACCAGGGCTTCGAGCACGGACCGGCGCGCAGCTTCGCGCCGAATCCCGCCGCCTACGACCCCTATTACCACTATCAGATCGCCATCGACGCCGGCCTCAGCGCCTACGCGGCGCCCCTCGGCATGATCGAGGCCGGGGCCGACACCTTCGCCGGCCAGATCCCGACGATCCTCAAGGTCAATTCCTCGAACTCGCTCGTCCCGGGCTCGGCGCCGTTCAACCAGGCGATCACCGGCTCGGTCGACGACGCGCTGCGCCTCGGCTGCGCGGCGATCGGCTTCACCATCTATCCCGGCTCGTCCGAGGGGCTCGACATGTTCGAGGAAATCTCCTCGATGCGCGAGGAAGCCGCCGCCAAGGGCATCCCGACGGTGATCTGGTCCTATCCGCGCGGCGAGGATCTGTCCAAGGCCGGCGAGACCGCGATCGATGTCGGCGCCTATGCCGCGCAGATCGCCGCGCTGCTCGGCGCGCATATCATCAAGATCAAGCTCTCGACCGACCATCTGGAGCAGGGCGAGGCCAAGAAGGTCTATGAAAAGCACGAGATCGACATCGCGAGCCAGGCGGCGCGGGTGCGGCACTGCATGCAGGCGGCCTTCGCCGGCCGGCGCATCGTCGTCTTCTCCGGCGGCGCGGCCAAGGGCGAGGATTCGGTCTATGACGACGCGCGCGCCATCCGCGACGGCGGCGGCAACGGCTCGATCATCGGTCGCAACACCTTCCAGCGCAGCCGCGAAGACGCGATCCGCATGCTCGACAAGCTGATCGAAATCTACAAGGGCCGCGACTGACCACGCGCCCGGCAAGCACGTCGAGGCCCCGGGTTTGACCCGGGGCCCGAACCCGAAGTTTCGATTCCCTTCCGCCGCTTTATCTGGCATGGTGGCCGCGTCGAACGGTACGGGCCAACGGTTTGTAATGTATCCGGAAATCGAACAGAGACGCGGCGGCTTCGGCGGCCTGATCTTCGCCATCGTCGCCATCGCCCTGATCGGCTATCTCGCCTTCGCGGCGCTGCAAGGCGAATACGGCCTCTTCCGCCTCTTCCAGGTCGAGGCGCAGGAAACCCGGCTGGAACAGGAACTCGGCACCCTGCGGGCGGAGCGGACGGCGCTCGCCGACAAGACGGAGCGGTTGTCCGGCGGCCATGTCGATCCCGACCTTCTCGAGGAACAGGCGCGCCGGATTCTCGGCCTGGGACGCGCCGACGAAATCATCATCCGCTGATCCAAGGCCCGCGACCGCGACTTTCCGCCCCTTCCCTCCCCGGAAAGCCGGCTCTATAATGAAATGGTTCAACGTTAAATCAAGACGCGGACCCGGGGGGAGTATCAGATGGCGACAGCGCGGCGGGCACCAAAGCCGAATGCGTCCAAGGAAGAGCTTCTCCGCTATTACGCCGACATGCTGCTCATCCGCCGGTTCGAGGAAAAGGCCGGACAGCTCTATGGCATGGGCCTGATCGGCGGCTTCTGCCACCTCTATATCGGCCAGGAGGCGGTGGTCGTCGGGCTGGAGGCGGCGGCGAAGCAGGGCGACCAGCGCGTCACCTCCTATCGCGACCATGGCCACATGCTCGCCTGCGGCATGGATCCGAAGGGCGTCATGGCCGAGCTCACGGGGCGCGCCGGCGGCTACAGCCGCGGCAAGGGCGGCTCGATGCACATGTTCTCGGCGGAGAAGAACTTCTACGGCGGCCACGGCATCGTCGGCGCCCAGGTGCCGATCGGCGCCGGCCTCGCCTTCGCCAACCGGTATCGAGGCAACGACAACGTCGCCTTCGCCTATTTCGGCGACGGCGCGGCGAACCAGGGCCAGATCTACGAGACCTTCAACATGGCGAGCCTGTGGAAGCTGCCCTGTGTCTTCGTGATCGAGAACAACCAGTATGCCATGGGCACCAGCCTCAAGCGCGCCTCCTCGACCCCGGCGCTCTATACCCGCGGCCAGGCCTTCGGCATCCCGGGCGAGGCGGTCGACGGCATGGACGTGCTGGCGGTGATCGAGGCGGGCAAGAAGGCGGTCGCGCACTGCCGGGCCGGCGAGGGGCCCTATATCCTCGAAATGAACACCTACCGCTATCGCGGCCATTCGATGTCCGACCCCGCCAAGTATCGGACCCGCGAGGAGGTGCAGAAGATGCGGGACGAGCGCGACCCGATCGACCATGTCCGCGACCTGCTGCTGGTCGGCGGCCTCGCCACGGAGGACGACCTGAAGGCGGTGGACCGGGCCATCAAGGCGACGGTCAACGAAGCCGCGCAGTTCGCCCAGGACAGCCCCGAGCCGGCCGAGGCCGAGCTCTGGACCGACATATACGCCTGAGGGGACGAGAACATGGCAACGCAGATCCTGATGCCCGCGCTCTCGCCCACCATGGAAGAGGGCACGCTGGCCAAATGGCTGGTCAAGGAGGGCGACGCGGTCACCTCGGGCCAGATCATCGCCGAGATCGAGACCGACAAGGCGACGATGGAATTCGAGGCGGTGGACGAGGGCACGCTCGGCAAGATCCTCATCCCCGACGGCACGGAAGGGGTGAAGGTGAACACCCCGATCGCCGTTCTTATCGCCGAGGGCGAGGACGCCTCGGCCCTGCCCCCGCCCTCTCCGGCCCCGGCTCCCGCCAAGGCCCCGGCTCCGGCCAAGGCCGCCGAGGCCCCGGCCGCGCCGAAACCCGCCGCCCCGGCCCAGCCGAAAGCGGTGCCCGCCGAACCCGCGGCCGACGTTCCCGCCGGCACGCGCTTCAAGACCCAGACGGTGCGCGAGGCCCTGCGCGACGCGATGGCCGAGGAGATGCGCGCCGACACCGACGTCTTCCTGATGGGCGAGGAGGTCGGCGAGTACCAGGGCGCCTACAAGATCAGCCAGGGCCTGCTCGACGAATTCGGGCCGAAACGCGTGATCGACACGCCGATCACCGAGCATGGCTTCACCGGCATCGCCGTCGGCGCCGCCTTCGCCGGCCTGCGCCCGATCGTGGAGTACATGACCTTCAACTTCGCGCTGCAGGCGATGGACCAGATCATCAACTCGGCGGCCAAGACCCTCTACATGTCCGGCGGCCAGATGGGCTGCCCCATCGTCTTTCGCGGCCCGAACGGCGCCGCCGCCCGGGTCGCCGCCCAGCACAGCCATGATTTCGCCGCGCTCTATGCCCAGATCCCGGGTCTGAAGGTCTGCATGCCCTATACCGCCGCCGATGCGAAGGGCCTGCTGAAATCCGCGATCCGCGACCCCAACCCGGTGATCTTCCTCGAGAACGAGATCCTCTACGGCCGCGCCTTCGAGGTGCCGGAACTCGCCGATTACACCGTGCCGATCGGCAAGGCCCGGATTGCGCGCGAGGGCGGCGACCTGACCATCGTCAGCTTCGGCATCGGCATGAGCCACACGCTGAAGGCGGCGGACGAATTGGCCAAGGAGGGGATCGCCGCCGAGGTGATCGACCTGCGCTCGCTGCGGCCGATGGATACCGAGACCGTGGTCGCCTCGGTGAAGAAGACCAACCGCTGCGTCACGGTCGAGGAAGGCTTCCCCGTCGGCTCGATCGGCGCCACGCTCTCCGCCGTGCTGATGCGCGACGCCTTCGACTATCTCGACGCGCCGGTGGTGAACTGCGCCGGCAAGGACGTGC
>JBGAJI010000048.1:0-23014 GCA_044225035.1 Amaricoccus sp.
CGGATCGAGCGCGCCTTCTGCGCCCTCAAGGACTTCCGCCGCATCGCAACCCGCTACGACAAGCTCGCCCGGAACTTCCTCGCCGCCGTCGAAATCGCAGCCGTCATCCTATGGTGGACCTGATTGAGTCCCGACCCTAGGGCCTGCGCGGCGGCGCCAGATCGTCGATGAGCTCCGGGGTAACGTGGAAGGTCAGCCTCCGGCGGACCTGCGCGGTGCTTCGGGCCGAGCGATCGAGCGACCACTCCGAGGGCCGGCGCCGTTCGCAGGCCGCGCTGACACAGCGGATCAAGGAGATCGCCGAGACGCGGGTGCGTTACGGCTATCGCCGCGCGCACGTGTCGCTGCGACGGGAGGGCCGGGAAATCAACCAGAAGCGGGCCGCGATCGAACGCGCAAATCGGTCAGCGGCTGATGACCCGCCCTGACCGAGAGACCCCGGAAAGACCTGCCGGGTGGCCCAAAGACGGGTAGCAGCTCACCTTCCGGCGATTCCCCTATGTCGATCGCCCCCAGCGCTTGATCTTCCCTTCGCAGTTGTCTAGGTAGGGCGCGAAGTTTGGGGAATAGGTTAACGGTAGACCAGCGGACTCTGACTCCGTTAGTCCTGGTTCGAATCCAGGTTCCCCAGCCAAAGCTTGATTCCGAATAGGAAAAGCAGCGACGGCGGCAATCCGGTTCCGGGTGTCCGAAACGGGGGTCCATTCGAGGGGCCCAACCCGTGCCGCACCTGCCGCCCTATGTGGTCGCCAAAGGCGCCGCGCTCATCTTCAAGCGCCGCATTCCTGCCCGCCTTTACTCGCCCGAAACCCGCCACCGGATATGCGTCGCCCTGCGGACGCGCTGCCCCCGTGAGGCGGGCCGGCGCGCTGCCGCGCTGAACGCGCTGATGGAGGCCGCCTTGACCGCCGGAACGCCGCTGGACGATGCCCGCGCGCTGCTGCGTATGGCCGTCGAAAAGCTGGACGCCCTGCCCGCATCCATGTCGCCGGTCGCGCGGGTCCGGGCCGAATCCGACATTGATGCGGAGATACGGCGCGCGCTCGCGGGCCTGCCGCACACGCTCGGCGATCCGGTCGAGGTCGAGCCGCCCACGCCCGCCGAAGAGGCGTATGTCGCCGCCCTTGCCGCCGGCCAGAGCGCGCCGAATACGCCCGCGAAGGCCGCGCCGGCACCGGTACGCCCTGCGATGCCCGCGCCCGCAGGAGAGCCCCGCCAGGGCCGGAAAACGGCCACGCACGATGCCTCCACATCGCCGCCACGGCCCCGGCCCGGTGCGACCCTGCGGAGCGGCGATCCTGACGGCTTCCTGTCGTGGGCGGGGCGATACGTTGACCGGCGCCTTGCCGGCTATCTCTGCGAAGAGCGGGAAGAGACGCCAGACGCCGCCATCGGGGAGAGCTTCCGAGGCGCGAGCCTCGGAAACTATCAGGCGGCCATCCGGCTGTGGGCCGATGCGCTCGGCAACAAGCGGCCCCGAGACTACACGCCGCAGGACGCCCGCGAAGTGATGGCCCTGCTCGCCCGCGTCCCGTCCGCGCACGGCAAGGGGCGGTATGTTCCTGTTCGAGAGGCAATCCGGCTCGCCGACGATCAGGAAAAACGGGCGATGGTCGAGATAGCCGCCAGCGGCGCCAGCCCCGGCGCCGTCGAGGTCGCCCAGGAGCGCGCCCGCGTCCCGCGCCTTCGGACGAACACCATCAAGCGGTATCACTCGCAGTTGTCGCAAATATTCGCCGGGGCAATCGCGGACGGCCTGCGCCCGGAAAACCCGATGGCGGGGGCCGGCATGTCTCGGAAGGTGAAGGCCATCCGCCGGGCGGGGGAAGGCGGCCCCGATCGCCGCGCCTGGACGCCTGCGGAGCTTCGGACACTGGCGGCGGCGACGCCGGACGATCTCGCGCTGTTCTGGGCTCCCCGCATCGCCGTGGCGACGGGCGCGCGGATGGAGGTCATTCTCGCGCTGCGCGGGACGGACTTCCGAGACGATGGCGCCGGCGGGTGGCTGGTCGCCTTCGCGGCGCGGGGCGGCGGGCGGAACAAGACCATCCGGCGGGATGTGCCCGTGGCGTCCGCGCTGGTCGAGGGTGGGCTCGTCGCCCTCGCGCAGTCGGTCGGCCCGGAGCGGCTGTTCCCGGACGTAGCCCGCGACAAGACGCGGGGCCGCCTGTCGGGGACATTCTCAAAGGACTTCACCGCACACCGCCAGAGCCTCGGCTTGAACGCCGCCGGACTGGACTTCCACGGGTTCCGAACGACGGCCAACAGCGCGATGGAGGCGTCAGGGGCGACGCTCACCGTGCGGCAGGCCGTGGTGGGGTGGTCGTCGTCGGAACTGGCCGACTCGGATTACCTGCGGCAAGGGCCGGCGTGGGCCGGCAGGCGGGCAGCGGTGGAGGCGATACCGCTGCGCGCGTGGTTCGGTCAGGAATAGCGAGGGATGGCACCACGCTGCCGGGCCTCGTCCAGCAGGCGGACGGCGGCCCATTCGGCGGAGATGCCGGCGCCGATGCGCCCGCGATACTCGGCGACGGCATGGGCCAGGGCCCGGTCGCGGCGGGCGGCGGTTTCAATGAGGCGGAGAAGGTCGGGGGTCATTGGCGGCGTTTCCGGTTGGGAGTCGGGGTGGGCTGGCGGCGTTCCTCGATCTCGCCGCGCGCGGCGATGAGCGGTGCGACGTCCGGCGCGTGGTCGATCACCGCCCGCACCAATCGGCCCCACAGCCCCGGCGACGGCATCGCGCGGAAGGACGCCAGCGCGGCGGCGATCTCCGGGACGATCTCGCCATAGAGCCCGGCGGCGATCAGGAAATCCGCCGGCGTCCCGTAGCCGCCCGGCGTCGGATAGGGCGCGGTGGTGTCGGTCAGGGCGAGACTGCGGGCAGAGGCGGCGCAGTAGGCGCCGGGCGCGGTGCGGGCCATTATGCGCGCCCCCACTGTCCGTAGGCCGCTGCCTGCGCCTCGAAGGCGGCATCGCGCGCGGCGATCTCTTCCGGGTCAGGCTCGCCCTGCGGGTCGGTGAGGTCGTCCTGGTCGGGCTCGAAGGCGTCGTCCATATCCGCCCGGATGCTCGCCGCGTGCTCGCGCAGCGTCTCGCCCTCGGTCGCGGACATTGCCCGGTCGCGCACTTCCTTGCTCGCGGCCTTCGCCAGAGCCTCGCCGCCGCGCCAGGACAGGGAAACCCCGGTCCAGCCCTTGCCGGCGTCCTTCCGGGCGTTCGCAACACCGCCGAAAGCCTTCACCGCCTCGGCCAGCCGTTTGCTTCCGGCGTTCCCGAGTTTCGCGCCCAGGCGCTTCTCCACGATCTCGCGGAGGTCGGCGCGCAGGACGATGCCGCCCGCGCGCAGGTCCAGCACCTCGGCCAGAATATCCGCGAAGGGGTCCTGGTCGGCGAAAATCCGGGAGCGCAGCGCGCGCACCGCGTCCGGCAGGGCGGCGGGCCGTCCGGTCCGGTAGAACTCCACGGCGCCGGCCACAATCCACGCCAGCACCGCCTCGCGCTCGCCGGGCTCGGACAGCTTCGCGCCCATGTCGAAGTCGATTGCCAGGCCACCCGGCGGGCAGGCGTCGGGGTGATGGAACACCTGGACGAAAGGAATCGGGATGAGCCGTTCCACCGTCGCGGCGTCGCGCTCGCCGATCTCGGGCAGGCGGTTGCTCGAAATCCAGACGGTCGCCGGCTCGAACAGGACCGGGAGCGGTGCGTTCGGCATACGGGCGGTCAGCGTCGTCCCGCCCGCGATGGTCTTCACGCGCTCGATGTCGAGCGTCGCGCCCGCCTGGAACTCTTCGCCGACTGCCAGCCGCTTCCCGATCAGCGGCGCCATCGCGGCGTCGTGCGATGAGGCGTCCTTGCGGAAATGCGCCTGGCAGAAGAGCGACGCGGAAACGGTCGAGGCATAGTCGCCCAAGGCCCGCTTGACGGTCTCGAAAAACAGCGTCTTGCCATTGTTCCCGTTCTTGGCGTCGGCCTCCTGGTCGCCCAGGGCGAGATACAGACGTTTCGCAGCGGTGAAGCCGGTTGCGGCCATTCCAAGCTCGTGCTGGACGAAGCCGGCGAGCCCGGCGTCGCCGCAGAAAATCTCGGCTACGGCCTTATCCCAGAGAGCCGGACCCTGCCGGCGGACGTAGGCAACATCGGCCAGCCGGGTGATGCCGTGCGTCGGGTCGTGGTCCAGCAGTTTTCCGGTTCGCAGGTCGATGGTCCCGTTCGCCACGGTCAGCAGGTGCGCCGTCGCCGGTGCGTCGAAGGAGGAGCCGGGGACGCCCAGCCGGGGCGCGGCCCAGCGGAGAAGCTCGGCGGCGGCATTGGCGCGGCCCCGCAGTTCCGCCGAACCGGAAACCTGCGCTTCGGTGGCAATCCACTGCATGGCGACGGCGGCGGAGGCGACGCCCCCGGCACTGTCGGGAGCCCAGCGGCGCCCGTCCCAGATGAGCCAGTGCCCGGCGTCGAGGTTCCAGACAAGGCGGTCGGACACGGCAGCAGCGAAGGCGGCGGAGGCGGTCGGGAAGTCGAGGCGGTCGGCCTCGGCCTCGGCCTCGGCGAGCGCGCGGTCCTCGGCGGCCTTGGTCTTGGCGAGCGCGCGGGCGTTGCGCTCGGCGGCGGCGTCGTCCTTCGCCTTCTCGGCAGCGGCGGCCTTCTCGTCCTTCGCCTTCTTGGCCTCGGCAGCGTCGGCGGCCCGGCGGGCGGTCCGGGTCGAGGTCTTGGCGGCGTCCAGCGCGAGCTTCGCCTTGCCCTCGGCGGCCTTCGCGGCAAGGTGGGCCGCAGCCGGCTTGATCTTGGCGGCGGCGCCGGCGGCGGCGATGGCCTTATTCGTCTGGCCGGCAGCCTTGGCCTTGGCGGCGGTCGCGGCGGTCGAGATGGCGGCATAGGCGGCGCGGGTCTTGTCCTGCGCGTCGGCCAGGGCCTGCGCGGCGTCCTGTTCGGTGCGCTCGGCGGCGGCCAGCGTGGCGGCGTGGTCGGTGGTCGGATTGGTGGCGTCGGTCATGATGCTGCCCTTTCAAGGCAGACCGGCGCGCGCGTTTTCTGGATGGGCGGGCCGGTCGGTTTGCGTTGCGAAAGGGCGCGTCCGTTTGCCAGCGTCCGACCCCATCGGCAGGGAGGTGGAGCCCGGAAGACCGGGCCGCACGCGCCTGCCGCCCGGAAGTGAGTCCGGGTGAGGAAGGGCAGAAACGGGGGGCCAGAAAAGATTTGCCCCGCGCGCTGGCTGGCACAGCGGCGGGGCGATGGTCGCAAAACCGAAAGGGCCGTCTATCGAGAAGATGGGGCTCTATGACCGGAGCCGCCCGCTTCTCGAACAGTAGATGGGTCCGGCGGCGGCGGTCGGAAGCGGATGGGCGAAGATTTTTCCTGATCGGGCCGGCGGCGCCGGGCGACGGTGGCGCACTGAACCGGAAAACCCGCGGTCGGTTTCGGTCGGTTTCGGTCGGTTGTCGATTGAACCGACCGAATCTAATTCCGATTTGCTTTCAATGGCTTCTTGTCTGTTCTCCATAGATTTCGGTCGGTCGGTCGGTGTTTGGAGAAGTGTAGGCTCATAGGGGAAAAGCTTCGGGAAAATAAAAGGAGGAGGGAGAGGGGTATGGGGGGGGGTATACCCCTCGGCGTTCCAAAAAAAAATGGAAAGTCCGTTTTCCAGTATGCCCTGCAAGAAAGAAACACCGACCGGACCGACCGAACCGACCGGAACCGACCGAACCGACCGGAACCGACCGACCGGCGCCGAGGGGGGGGGTATGGTAGTTTTTCCCCACCGATCGCCGCCCGAAGACCGGAGCCGTCCTAACATTTCACGCGCGCCTCGGAAAAAAGGCTGCCAGGTTCCCGAATCCGGCGCCACCTCCCCGGAATGGCACGCAAACCCACGATTTTCTCCTGGTCGAGACTGACCTTCGCCGCGCCAGGCGCGCGCGAAACCTTCGTCGGCACCGCCGCTGATCTCGCCGCCAAGCTCGGCGTGAGCCCCCGGGCCGTTAACAAGGCCCGGGCCGCCGGTCGGTCGGTCAAGTGGTGGCGCTGCGACGGCCCGGCGCCCCACTGAACCGGAAATACCCCATCGCCGCCCGCGCGGGCGAATCCCGAGCGCGCCACCTTCTCCGTGAGCGGCACTGACGCCGCGAACAGACCCGAGGGGGACACATGACGAAGACCACGCCCGCGCCGGCATACGATGCCCAGCGCGCTGCCGAAATCCGGCCCCGCCTGACATTCCGGCACCACGACCGCCCGCTGCGATACGACAACGGCCAACTTCGCCGGCTCGCTGCCGTGGCTTTCCCGTCCGACGCCGGCAACTACTGGCTGACGGCCCAGGGCCTGACGCCCGCCGCTCGCGCGCTCTGTGCCGATCTCTACGCCTCCGACGATCTCGCGTGCCGTCGCCGGGAAGAGGTCCGCCGCCGGGCCAATGGTCGCCCTATCACCCTGATCGGAGAAACGACCCTGCGCGCCGACCCCTGCGGCACCAAGCCGCTGATGCCGACGCTGACGCCCGCTGAACGCGCTCTGGTCGACAAGGAACTGCTCGCCCGCCTGATGGCGAAGGTCGAGGCCGGCGCCGCTGACCGTCCCGGCCACGCTGCCCGGCTGGTCGCCCGTGCGCTGACCGTCGCCCCGGCGTCGCTCGTCGCGGAGGTCGCTGACGCCCTGCGCGCCCAGGCGGTCATGGAAGCCGAAAACAAGGTCGCCGCCCGCGCCATCCTCGCCGCCATCGAGGCGGCCGTCGCCGCCGCGATGCCGACCCCGACGCCTGTTGTCGAGCCGGAGCCGGAGAAGCCCACCTGGGGCTCTCGCGCGTCGCACTTCCTGAAATTCTGATCGGAGCCCCCGAAAATGAACGATCTCGAACACAAGTCCCGCTTCCTGTCTCACCTGCGCGCCGGCACGCACCCGCGCGAAGTGAAGGCGCTGGCCGGCGACATTACGTCCGGCGGCGCCTACGCGCTTCCGAAGCTGCTCGCCTCGGCCATCGGTCGAGCCCCGGCCCCGGCGCACGCCATTCCCGGCCTGGTCGCCCGTGCCACCTCGCGCGGCGCGGACTTCTCGGAGCCCGTCGAGAACGGCCAGCCCGCGTGGCACTGGCAGGGCGACGTCCCCGGTGATGAGACGCCGCTGATCCGCGCCGTCCAGCCGCCGGTGGGCGAAATCGTCGTCGAGTTCGAAATCACCCGGCACCTGATGCAGGATGCCGATTTCGACATGGAAGCCTTCTTTGTCGCGCGCGCTGCCACGGCATTCGCGGAGGCGGAGGCAATCGCATTCCTCGCCGGGTCCGGCGTGAAACGCCCGGCGGGCCTGGTCGGCGCCGTCGCCATCAACACGGCCCCGGATGCCGATTTCGGGGTTGCCCTGCGCGCCCTGCGCGATGCCACCCCGGCGCAGTATCGGCAGCACTGGCTGATGCCGGCGGTCCTCGCGGACCGGCTGGACGGCCTCGCCGCGTTCGCCGCCGCCGACAACCACGGCCCGGCTCGGCTGCATGGCATTCCGGTGCTGATCGAGGAGGCTTGCCAGAAGCCCGGCACCGGGCTGGTGCTGCTCGGCTCCCTTGGCGATGCCTATCGCGCGACGGACATTCTGCCGGGTGATGCCGCGTCGCCTGTCGAGGTGATGCTCGATCCGTTCTCGAAGACGGGATTCCTGCGCGTGATTATCACCAAGCGCGTCGGCGGCACCGTGAGGAACGCCGCCGCAATCTCTGGCTTCGAGGTCGCGCTGTCCTGATCGAATCCGGCGCGGGGTTCCGGCATTTCCCCGCCCCGGTAGTCCGGTCATCCTCCCGGACGCCCATAGCCGCGCAGTCGGCGACCCGCACTGACACTCGCCCGCCGGGGATGCCTCGGCGGTTTTTTTATCGGTCGAGCCCCCGCCCGCGCTGCCGCCGAACGGGAACAACCGCCGGGGCCGGCGCCGCTACCGCTGGCGCCTCGGATGGGGCCGCTACCGCGCCCGCCTGCGCTGGCCCTACCGGGCCTTCCGTGGGCCGCTGCCGCGCCCCCGCCAGTGCCGCCGCTGCCGCCGCGATATGGGCCTGCGCCTCACGCACCCGCCCTGCCTGTTCCTCGTCCTGTTCGAGGCGGGCGATCTCGCGGAGAGCCGCCCGCCGGATGAGCCAGGCGTCGGTGCGCTCGGCATTCCGCGCCGCCCGTTGCCGGGCCTCGCGTTCCCAGGGCAAGAGGTCGTCCAACGTCTCCCGCATCGCCCGGCCCGCGCCTGCCGGCGCCTGCGCGTTCCGCCAGAACCCCGCCGCTGCCCGGTCGCGCTCGCGGCTTTTCGCCGTCCGGGCTGGACCGAGGTGCTGCGCCGGTTCGATCCCCGGCGGGCCGTCGCCAGCCTCGGCCCGGCGGCGGTGGCTGCGGTGATCGACCCGCGACATGTGCCCGGCTCTGGCAAGCTCGGCATTCACCCGGCGCGCCCATTCCGCCCGGCGCCGCTCGATCTCCACCGGCCCCTGCCGGCGGTCGTCAAGCTCGCGGACCTTCTCGCCCAGCGTCCCGTCCGGCCCCACGCGCCGGGTGGTTTCCACGATGTGCGCGTGGATGTTGCGATGGTCCCCGCGCTCGTCCGGGCCGTGGATGGCGGCCACGCTGGCGACGCCATAGGTGTCCCGGAGCCATAGGCCATAGCCCCGGAGAAGGGCGCGCTGGCGGTCGAGCGGTAGCTCGGCAGGCAGGGCCAGGATGGACGATCTCGCCGGCCTGCCGTTGCGCCGGGTCTCGGCCTGTTCCATCGCGTTCGCCAGACGTGAGAGACGGTCGCCGGGGGCGATCTCCGCGCCGGGGGCGGGGTCTCCGATGATTTCGAGCGACAGGACCGGCGCCGCCCGGCGGCAGTCATGGACGATTCCGGTGCGCTCGTCCGTGATCGCTGCGCGGGCGATGTAGGCGAGTCTCGCGGTCGCGGACTGCCCCCGCGCACGCTGGACGATGGAGGTGGTGAGGTGGAAAATCGCCATCGGCGCCGCTCCGAACAGGAAGCCGCGCGTGGCGGCCCTCGTCGGACCAAGGCCCCCGGCAGGGCGCAGGCAAACCGTGGTTTGCGTAATGCGCGCCAAGGGATTCCCTTGGAACCCTTCCTTCCCCTTCCTGCCCTTCGCTTTTCTCCGGTTCGGCGCCGCGCCTATGTCCGACCCCATCGAACAGGAACAGGGCACCGGACGATGACGGACTACGCCGCGAGAATCGAGAAACTGCGCCGGCAGGTCGAGCAGGCCCAGGCCCGGCTCGATGCCGTCGAGGCCCGCGCATCGGAGCGGGAAAGAGCCGCCCGCACCCGGCGCCTGATCTTGCTCGGCGCGATGATCGAAGCCGCCGGGCCGGAGGTCGTCGCCTCGGCGCTGGCGAAGTTCGGGCACCATGTGGCAAGGCCCCGCGACAGGGCCGCGCTCGGCCTGCCGGAGGCGCCGCACCCCGCGCCGTGAGGGGGTCCGGTCGAGCCGTGCGAAAGGGGTAGCCAAGCGGTTAAGGAGCGGTTAAAAAGCGTGCATTCCCCGGTGGATAGCCGGAATCCAGGTTCCCCAGCCAATCCCTGATTTCACAAGGAAATCCGGAGGCTGACGCAGCCCGGCATCGAAGCGCCCCAAGTGGGGAGCCCAAGAAGATGCCCAAGTCGCCGGCCTATGTCGTCCGTCGAGTCCTACCTGTTCCGCCGCCGCCCGCCCGTTCATCCGTCCTTAGCCCGGCGCGCGATAAGGATCGGCGCCAGCCGGCCGTCGGCGACGTCCGGGCCGATGTGGAAGTCCGAGAGGCGCGCGATCCCGAGCCCGGCGAGGCAGAGGCGTCGCATTGTCTCGCCGTTGTCGATGCGGATGTTGCCCTTCACCGCCTGGTCGAGCCGCGCCGGCTCGCCCGCCCGCGCGCCGTCGAACGGCCAGACGTCGAGGCTGCGCCGGATGCTGAAGCTCAGGCAGTTGTGCGCGCCGAGGTCGCGCGGATGCGATGGCGTCCCGTGCCGCTCCAGATAGGCGGGGGCGGCCACCACCCGCCGCTCGGACTCGAGCAGCCGCCGCGCCCTGAGCGAGGAATCTGTCAGGTGCCCGGTGCGGATCGCGATGTCCGCGCGCTCATAGACGAGATCGACCGGCATGTCCGTCTGGATCAGCTCGAGCACGATCCCCGGATGCTCCGCGAGGAACGCGGGCACCAGCGGCAACAGGTAGTGCCGCGCGAAGGGGATGTTCGAGTTCACGCGGAGCGTGCCGCGCACGACGTTTCCGCCTGAAGAGACCGCGCGCTCGGCCTCGGCGATCTCGCTGACGATCTGCAGCGCGCGGTCGTAGTAGATCTGCCCCTCCGACGTCAGCTGCAGCCCGCGGGTCGAGCGCAGGAACAGCGTCACGCCGAGCCGATCCTCGAGCCGGGACACGAGCTTGCTGATCGCCGAGGGCGTGAGGCGCAACGCCTCGGCGGTCTTCGAAAAGTTGCCGTGCTCGACGACCCGGACGAAGACCTCCATCTCGCCGCCGCTGTTGATCATCCTCCGCCCTCCCCATGAATTTTGTTCACAAATAGCATGCCGTACCCAGCGTAGGAATGCATACCGCGACCTGAGAAGATCGCCTCCGAACCGGACCCCTGACGGCCCGGAAACCGGAGGAGCGAACGTGGACACAAGTGTCGAGGGCAGTCTCTGCGTTGTCGCGGGCGGCAGTTCGGGCATCGGACTCGCCGTAGCGAGGGCCTTCCACGCCGCCGGCGCCCGTGTGTTCCTCAACGGCCGCGACCGGGCGAAGCTCGATCGCGCGGCGGACAGCTTGGGAGCCGGGACGCCGCGCTGCGCCGCTGATGTCGCCACGGCGGACGGGGCCGCCCGGCTGGTCGAGGCCATCCTGGCCGAAGGGACGCCGGCTTTTCTCATCAACTGCGTCGGCCGCTACGAGGCACGCGGCTTCGAGGCGACGGACGACGACGCCTGGCAGGCGAGCTTCCAGACCAACCTGATGTCCGCGGTGCGGCTCACCCGCGGTCTCCTTCCCGCGATGCGCGCGGCGGGGCGCGGGGGCATCGTCTTCGTCGCCAGCGAGGCGGCGGTGCGGTCGGTCGGCCTCCTGCCCGACTATTCGACGATGAAGGCCGCGGTCCTCGGCCTGTCGCGGACCGTCGCGGAGGGGTTGCGCGGCACGCGCCTGCGGGCGAACGCCTATATCCCGGGCCCCACGGCGACCGAGGCGATCCGGGAGTATTTCGCCGGCATCGCGCGGGCCCGCGGCGTCACCGAGGAGGAGGCGGTCGCCGACTTCTTCCGGCGCGACCAGCCCGGATCCCTGCTCGGGCGGCTCATCGATCCCGCGGACCACGGGCGGGCGATCCTGCTCCTCGCCACCACCCCCGCCATGAACGGAGCCGCGATGCGGGCCGACGGCGGGGCGATCCACAGCATTTTCTGAACCGGAGAACACCCATGTACCAGAAGCGCGCCCTCATCGTGGGTGCCACGGGCATCGTCGGCCTGAACGTCGCCGAGCATCTGCACGACCAGGGCGGCTGGCAGATCGACGGCATCTCCCGCCGTCCGCCGCTCGGGCATTCCTGGATCCGCTCGCACAAGGTCGACCTGAACGACCGCGCCGCGGCGGTGGCGGCGCTCGCGGATCTCGCGCCGACGCATGTCTACTACTGCAGTTGGACGCTCGGCCGGAACGAGGACGAGAACATCTGGCTGAACGGCGACATGCTGCGCACCGTGCTCGAGGCAGTGACGCCGCGCGGGACGGTCGAGCATGTGGCCGTCGTCACCGGCACCAAGCATTACCTCGGGCCGTTCGAGGATTACGGCAAGGTGACGCCCGTCACGCCGTTCCGCGAGGATGCGCCGCGGCTGAAGAAGAAGAACTTCTACTACGAGCTCGAGGACGTGGTCATGGCCGCGGCCGCCGAGAAAGACTTCGGCTGGTCGGTGCACCGGTCGCATACGATCATCGGCTATGCCGTCGGCAACCTGATGAACATCGGCGCGACGCTCGCCACCTATGCGTCCGTGGCGAAGGAACGGGGCGAGCCGCTGATCTTCCCCGGCAGCCCGACGGCCTGGAGCGGGCTCAACGACATCACCGACGCGCGGATCCTCGCCAATCAGATCGTCTGGGCCTCGACCGAGCCGAACGCGCGCAACGAGGCGTTCAACGCGGTGAACGGCGACGTCTTCCGCTGGAACCGGCTGTGGCCGGTGATCGCCGACTACTTCGGCGTGGAGGTCGGGACCTATCCCGGCGAATTCAACGCCTTGGCCGAGCGGATGAAGGACATGGGGCCGAACTGGGAGCGGATCGTGGCCCAGCACGGGCTCCAGCCGAACGCGCTGGACCGCCTCGCCTCGGCCTGGCACACCGACCTCGACCTCGGGCGACCGATGGAATGCGTCCACTCGATGGCCAAAAGCCGGGCGCTCGGCTTCGACGCCTTCCAGGACACCGAACAGTCGTTCATCGACGTCTTCGACCGGCTGCGGGCGGAGCGGATCGTTCCCTGAGCCGGCACCGGAAGCATCACATGGCGAGGCCCGTCCCGATGCTCGGGGCGGGCCTCGTCTTTTTTGATGAACTCAGGTCAGCGCCGGACGCGGCCCGCGGCCGTCAGGCGATGCTCTCGAGGACGCCGCCATCGACGCGCAGCGCCGCGCCGGTGGTGGCGGAGGCCTTGGGGGGAGGCGAGGTAGACGACGAGGTTCGCCACCTCCTCGACCGTGGCGGGGCGGCGCAGGAGGGAGGACGGGCGGTGGCGGGCGATGAAGTCAGCCGCCGCCTCCTCGATCGTCGCGCCGCTGCGGGCGCGCTGTCCGTCGAGGAGCGCCACGAGGCCGTCGGAGAGCGTGGGGCCGGGAAGCACCGCGTTCACGGTGACGGCCGTGCCCGCCATGCGCTTGGCGAGGCCGCGCGACAGCGCGAGGAGCGCGGTCTTGGTGACGGCGTAGGGGATCATGTCCGCCGGGATGTTCAGGGCGGATTCCGAGGACAGGAAGATGACCCGGCCGCGATTCCGCGCCGCCATGCCGGGCATGAACGCCCGGGCGAGGCGGACGGCCGACATCAGGTTGACGTCGAGGAAGCGGCGCCATTCGTCGTCGCCGGTCTCGAAGAAGTCCTGGGCGGCGTAGATGCCGAGGTTGTTGATCAGGATGTCGGCGTCGGCCTCGGCCGCGACCAGCGCCGCGGCGCCTTCGGCGCTGGAGAGGTCTGCCGCGACGCCGCGGACGGATGCCGGGCCGCTCGGCCGCGAGTCGGTCGAGCGCGCCCCGCGACAAGTGCTTCCGTCGGGCCGTTCAGCACGACTGTCGCGCCCGCGGCGGCGAGGCCACGGGCGATGGCGAAGCCGATGCCGGCGGTGGAGCCGGTGACGACCGCGGTCTGGTCAGAGAGGTCGATGCGCATGGGCGGGCTCAGGCTCGGGCGCGCTCGCGGCTGTAGGCGCCGACCATGACGATGATGACGAGGCCGTAGGCGATCTGCTTCACCGCCTCCGGCGCTTGCAGGATCGACAGGATCGAGGACATCAGCGTGATGAGGAGCACGCCGGCGACGGTGCCCGCGTAGCGCCCGCTGCCGCCGAAGAGGCTGGTGCCGCCGAGCACCGCGGCGGCGATGCCGGGCAGGAGATAGGGATCGCCCATCCGCTGGTAGGACTGTCCAGCGTAGCCCGCGAGCAGGATGCCGGCCAGCGCGCTCATCACGCCAGCGAAGACGAAGGCGAGGATGATGACGCGGCGGCTCTCGATCGCCGACAGCCAGGCGGCGGTCTCGTTCGTGCCGACGAGGTAGACCCGCCGCCCGAACGCGCCGCGGGCGAGCAGCATCACGGTCACCGCCGAGATGGCGGCCCAGACGAGGACGATGGCGGGGAGCCCGAGGAAGCGCCCGGCGCCGAGCGCGCTCATCAGCGGCGAGGGGCGGCTCGCGGCGGCGTAGAAGCCGCTGGCCCAGACCAGGACGCCGAGCAGGATGTTGTTGGTGGCGAGCGTCCAGATCATCGAGGGAATGCGCATCACCGCCACGCCGAAGCCGTTGACGAGGCCGATCAGCGCGCCCGCCGCGAGGCCGGCGACGAGGCCCGCCTCACTGGCGAGCCCGTGCGTCTGGGCGCCGACGACCGCCGTCGCGACCGTGCCGGCCGCGGTCATCGTCCAGGGCACCGAGAGGTCGATATGGCCGAGCAGGATCACCATCATCGCGCCCGCCGCCACGATGCCGAGGAGGGCGCCGTTCTGCAGCTGCTGCGCCAGGAAGGCGGGCGACAGCAGTTGCGGAATGAAGGCGCCTCCGACGAGGATCATCAGGACGACGGCGACGAGCGCGGTGCGGGTCGGGCCGTCGAAGGGCAGGCGCGGGAGGCGAACGGGGCGCGGGGTCGCGGCGGTCATCGGAAAATCTCCAGGCGGTTCTCGATGCGAAGGAGACGGAACGCGCCGAAGGACACGGCGGCCATCAGGACGAGGCCCTCGAAGAGCGGCTGGGCCAGCGGCTCGAGGCCCATGAAGAAGACGAGACTGCCGATGGTGCGCAGCACCAGCGCGCCGGCGACCGAGCCCCAGGCGCTGCCGGCGCCGCCGGAGAGCAGCGTGCCGCCGATGACCACCGCGGCGATCGAGTTCAACGTGTAGGTGAGGCCGATCGAGGCGTCGCCCGACAGGGTCTGGAAGCCGATGAAGAGGCCGGCGAGCGCGGCGAAGAAACCCCCGAGGCCATAGGCCATGATCCGGGCCCGTGCGACGCTGAGGCCGGAATTCTCCGCCGCGAGCTCGGCCGAGCCGACGGCGGCGATGCTGCGCCCGAGCGGGTGGCGGCGGATCGGGCTCCAGAGCAGCGTGGCGAGGACCACCACCACGACGGCGGTCGGGACGAGGCCGAAGAGCGCGCCGGTGAACGCGTCGCCGAGGCCGAGGGACACTTCGCCCCCCGGCACCGGGCGGACGAGCAGGGCGATCCCGGTATAGATCGCGCCGGTCGCGAGGGTGACCTCGGTCTTGAAGAGGCCGATCACCGTTTCGGCGAGCGCGTTATCGTAGGAATCGCCGACGCCGCCCACGGAGGGCTCGATCCCGGCCTCGGCGAGACGCTCGGTGTAGCGGATGATGACATATTGCGATCCTCGGTCGGAGTGGCGGACCAGGCGGCCGCCGTCGAAGGGATGGCGCTGGTGCAGCGCCTGATCGAGGGCGTCGAGCACGAATTCCGCCGTGGCGACGCGCGACACGCGCCAGCCGACGATCCGCCGGGCGAAGGCGTCGATGAGCGAGCCGTTGTTCGCCCTTGGTTCAAGAACAATGGCGAGCGCGACGAAGGCGAAGCCGCCCCGGGTCGCGACGCCGGTGAAATCCGACAGCCACGGCATGTTCGGCGCCGGCGCCCTGAAGACCCGGTTCACCGGTCGCGCGGACAGGGCGCGGCGGGATCCGGCACGGTGGTCCGGACGCGCTTTCCCCGGACCGCGCCCGACAACCCCATGCTCCGCGTCAGGCGGGACACGGCGCGGCGGGCGATCTCGAAGCCCTCCCGGAGCATCTGACGCCAGACCTCCCGGACGCCGTAGACGCCGAAGTTCTCGTTGAAAACGCGCCGGATCTCGACGCTGAGCCGGGCATCGCGGCGCGCGCGCGGCGGGAGCCGGCCCGGACCGAGCCGGCGGGCGGCGTGTTCGTGATCGGTCGACGGAGCGATCGGCAGGACACGGCAGATCGGCTCGACTCCATAGACCTCGCGGTGCGCGTCGATGAACGCCTTCATCGCTCCGACGGGCGGTCGAGTTCCGCCATCGCGAAATACGCCGACGCCTTCCTGAGGATCTCGTTGGCCTGGCGCAGTTCACGGACCTCGCGGCGGAGCTGGGCGAGCTCTTCCTTCTCGGCGCTCGTGGGACCGGGGCGCGCGCCGTCATCGCGCTCGGTTTGTCGCACCCAGTTGCGCGGCGTTTCGCCGGAACAACCGATCATCGACTGGATCGCGGCCCATTGCGAGCCGTGCTCCTCCTGATGGTCCATGACCATCCGGACGGCGCGGGCGCGCACCTCGGGGCCATAGGGTGGGGTTCTCTTCGTCATGCTCCACTTTTCTCAAAGGTTGGAGCCTCCGGCAAACCCGGGGCGCTTCAGGCTCTCCCAGTCGACCCCGATCGCCACCTGCACAGCCCGGTCGCGGAAAACGCTCCGCTCGCGCACCTTCTCGCAGCGCGCGTCGAGGATCAGGTAGGGGAAGTCCGTTCCCGCAAGATCCCGCCCCATGAAGGCCGCAAGCTCCGCGTCCAGCGACGTGTTCACCTCGCTGACCGCCGAGGCCGAGAAGGCGTGCCCACACGGCTCCTCGATGATCGCCTTCACCCTTCCGCGTCGACACACCCTGCACGTACATCTCCGCCAGCGCAGCCACCAACGCCTTCTCCGACCGCTGGTAGCGCTCGAAAAGCCGCGTCGA
The DNA here is from genome assembly GCA_044225035.1 of Amaricoccus sp. Taxonomy (GTDB): domain Bacteria; phylum Pseudomonadota; class Alphaproteobacteria; order Rhodobacterales; family Rhodobacteraceae; genus Amaricoccus. Next base: position 16,397 of record JBGAJI010000048.1, read on the forward strand.
GAACCGCCCGTCCCGGTCCCGCGGCACCCGCAGCTCCAGCACCCCCACCCGCGTGATCAGCTTCCGCCCATAGGAGCCGGAACGGTAGCCAAGCCGCCCTTCGGTCCGCTCGCCCTTCTCCGCGCCGAGCGCAGCCGTCATCTCCGCCTCCAGCGTCGCCTCGACCACAGCCCGCACCATCGCGCGCAGATAGGCCCCACCCGGCTTCGGGCGCATTGAAGGGCTGGACGCCGGGTCAGCTTTTGGGGCGGTGGGATGGCGGATCGGGGCGGCTCGCCCATTGTCACGTCACGTTCTCCTCGGCATAGTCGCCGGGATCAGGCTGAGCCGGAGACGACGCATGGCGGACATGGCCCCCGTGGAAACCCGCCGTATCGATGCCTGGCGGCCGACCTTCGACGCGATCATCGGCGGCGTGATGCTGCTCCTCGCCTTCGGCGGGGTCGCCCTGTCCGATGTCTCGCAGGGATCGCAGATCTACTGGTCCGGCCTCGCCATCGTCTTCGGCCTGCTCTGCGTCGCGCTCGACTGGATCCACGAGCCGCGCGGCACCGCCTGGGCTGGCCCGACCCTGCGCACCGCGCTGCATTGGTTCGGCGTGCTGGCGGCGCTGGAGCTCGTCTTCATCTTCATCGGAGCCGGCAGGCTGACCAACGCCGATACCGGCCTCTTCAACGGCGTCGTGCTGGCCCTCGGCACCTATACCTGCGGGGTCTATGCGAACTGGCGGCTGATGGTGATCGGCGTCGCGCTCGGGCTCGGCACCGCGGCGGTCGCCTATGTCGAACAATATCTCTGGATCTTGTTCCTGCTGGCCCTGCTCGCGCTGGCCGCCATCTTCTTCTTCACGCGCTGGCGGAACCGCCGCGAGGCGTGAGGCGGCCACGCGTGAGACGGGGACGCGTGATATGGGCCGGACGCCAACGCCCGGCCCGCTTCGACGTCAGAACGAGAAGGTCGCGCCGACCAGAAGGTCGATCGTCTGATACCCGGTCTTGAAATCGATGTCGTCGTTCTCGATCGTCTGATCGCTGATGCCGAAATACCGCGCCTCGGTATTCAGCGTCAGGTTCGGCGTCAGTTCATAGCCGATACCGCCGATCAGCTGGTAGGCGAACTTGTAGTCGCTGTCGATGTCGGCGGTCACCCCGAGATCCTCGACATTCAGGTTCGCCATGCCGATGCCGGCGCCGAGATAGGGCACCAGCTGCTGCGACGGCCCGACCGGCGGGAACTTGTAGATGCCGTTCACCATGAAGGCGTTCGACTCGGTCGACGCGTCGATATTGGTGTTCTTCAGGTCGGCGTCGGCGTTGCGATAGACATATTCAAGCTCGACCGCGACATTCGGCATGACCTTGTAGCCGCCCGCGATGCCGAGCAGATAGCCGGTGTCATAGTCGAGCCCGCTGTCGCCCGAGCCGCCGCCGCCCTTGAGATTGAGCTGGAAATCCTCGCTCTGCGGCCAGGTCGCGCCACCGAAGCCCTTCACGTAGAACGAGCCGCCCCCGAATTCCTGGGCGCTGGCCGCGCCGGCGAGCGCGGCGAGCGCGGACGCCAGAACGGCGATCTTGATCGCCTTGGTCATTTTCGAAACCCCCGTCATTTTGCAACTGGGGCGATCATTAACCATTTCGCCGGGAGTTTCCATACGGCAAGCGCGGCCCGGTCGCGTTCGGGCCCGAAAGCGGCGGGGGATCAGCCGCGAAACGCGGTGACCTCGATCTCGACCTTCATCTCCGGGCGGATCAGCGCGCAGATCACCGTGGAGTTCGCGGGGCGCGTTTCGCCGAGCGCGGCGCGCAGCGCGGGCGCGATCGCCGGGTGATCGGCCGGGTCGGTCAGGTAGATCACCGTCCGAACGATGTCCGTCATGGCGAAGCCCGCCTCGGCCAGCGCCCGGCCGATGGTCGCGAGCGCGTTCGCCGCCTGAGTTCCCACGTCCTCGGGCATCGACATGGCGGCGTAGTCGTAGCCCGTCGTGCCGGCGACGAAACACCAGTCGCCCTGCGCCACCGCGCGGCTATAGGCGTATTCGGCCTCGAAGGGAGATCCGGTCGAGATGAGGCGGCGCATGGTCGGTCCTCGCTGGACAGTTGGTGGGGGCTTCATCGCCCGCCCGGGCCCGCCGGTCAACGGCCGGCATGCGGCACCTTTCGCCAGTTGCCGCCGGCCGCCAACGGGATATTCTTGCCCATCCGCGCTCGCTCGCGGCCCCCCGGCGCGGCGGAGCGCCGGGGGGCCGCGGGCAAGCAAAACAAACCGATGGGGTGGAAATGAAGATATCGAAATTCGCCGCGCTGATCCTCGCCCTTGCCGCTGCTCCCGCCGCGAGCGCCTGGGCCCAGGACGCGGATCTCGCCGCCAAGGGCGAGAAGGTCTTCAAGCGCTGCGCCGCCTGCCACATGGTCGGGGATGGCGCCGAGAACCGCGTCGGCCCGGAAATGAACGGCCTCAACGGCCGCGTCGCCGGCACCCTGCCCGATTTCAAATATTCCGACGCGATGGTCGAAGCCGGCAAGGGCGGGCTGGTCTGGAACGACGACACCCTGTTCCAGTATCTCGAGAACCCCAAGAAGCTCGTCCCCGGCACCAAGATGGCCTTCGCCGGCCTGAAGTCCGAGGACGACCGGCACGCGGTCATCGCCTATATCGACACGCACGGCGGCAAGCAGTAGCCGCGGACCCGATCGGCGGGCGCCCGCGCGCGTCCGCCGCTCTCAGCCGTCGCGCTTGCCGAACAGCACCTTCTGCGCCTCGCGGTCGCTCGCGTAGTCCGCGCGCCGTTCCTCGGCCAGCGCGAAGCCGGCCTTGACCGCCGGCCGGTCCCAGACGCGGTCGAGCCAGGCGGCCATGTTCGGAAACTGCGCGATGTCCTGACGCTGGCCTTCCCAGCCGCGCGCCCAGGGCCAGATCGCCATGTCGGCGATCGAATAGTCGCCCGCCACATAGTCCCGATCGGCGAGCCGCCGGTTCAGCACGCCGTAAAGCCGCGCGACCTCGTTCCTGTAACGCTCCTTGGCATAAGGCAGGTCGTTCGGCGGATCCATGTTCGGCGCATAGTTCAGAAAATGATGCGCCTGCCCGGCCATCGGCCCGACGCCGCCCATCTGCCACATCAGCCATTGCTCGATCTCGACCCGCTGGCGCTCGGTCGCGCCATAGAAGCGGCCGGTCTTGCGCCCGAGATATTGCAGGATCGCCGCCGATTCGAAGATGGCGATTGGCAGGCCGTCCGGCCCCTCGGGATCGACGATCGCCGGCATGCGGTTGTTCGGCGCGATGCGCAGGAAGGCGGGATCGAACTGCTCGCCCTTGCCGATGTTCACGAGATGGAGCTCGAACGGCAATTCCATCTCATAGAGCGCGATGGAGATTTTCCGGCCGTTCGGCGTCGGCCAGTAGTAGAATTCGATGGGCTTCGGCATGTCTTTTCCCGCGCGTTCTGGACAGCGGCGATAGTGGCCCGGCGCGGGCCGGGATCAAGCCCCGTCGAACGCGGCGGGCGCGGTCAGGTCGCGAAAGCCGCTCCCCGCCCCGACCGGACGGGCGCGCGGCAGGATCCGGCTCCAGCGTGGGTCCTGCGCCGTCAGGTCGGGGATGGCGCGCAGGCTTCGGATATCCCAGCCCGGGCGGCGGCGGAGGATCGCCTCATAGACGGCGAAGGCGCCGTCCCGCGTGTAGAAACTCCAGTGGCAGAGACGGGCTTGCGCCGGGGTGAGCGCGACACCGCGGGCATTGATCCAGCCCGTGACCTCGGCCCGATCGATCTGCAGGTCGATCCAGTTCGGCGGCGCGGCGCGCAGCCCCTGCCCCACCGCCCGCTCGCCCCGCCCGCCACGCGGCGCGAACATCTCGAAGGCAGCGTCATAGACGTCGTTCGCCCGCGCCGTGACGTTATAGACCCGCGCCGGTCGCGGCGACGGGGCGGCGGCGAGGAAATCGAGCGCCCGCGCGTCGAACTCCGCCGCGCCGAGCAGGATCACCCGGCCCGGCGCCCGCGCGAGCAGCGGCAGAGCGGAGAGCGCCACCCGCGCGCCGAGCGAATGCGCGAGGATATCGACCGGCCGGTCCGGGGCCAGCCGCTGGACCAGCGCGATCAGTTCGGCGAGGCGCGCGCCGTTCTCGGCGGCGCGGTCATAGACGGCGGCGAAGCCGGTGCGGCCGGACCGCAGCAGCGTCGGCAGATGCGCCGGCGGCGTCGCCGGCCAGCCGAAACCGAGGCAGAGGCCGGTCTCGCCGGCGTCGTCGGCGAAGCCGAGGCCCGCCGGCCATCCGCGGGTGCGGCGATCGACCGGCGCGTCCACCGCGAAGATCGAGCGGTGCGGATCGGCCTCCGGCCGCGCCGGGTCGAACCGGTAGCCATGGATGAGGACGACGATCGGCGCCCGCGCGGGCAGCCGCGCCAGCCGCGACCCGAGCGCCTCGGAGAGGTCCGCCTCGCCCGTCGCCGAACGCGGTCCGTCCTCGGTCGCGGTAATGCCAAGGATAGCCATCGGCGTCCTTTTCAGCCAGTTTCGCAAGGCTTACCGCGCCAGCGTTAATCCGGCGTGGCAGTTCAGTGACGCGGCTGTGACACCGTTCGCGCCGCGTTTCCGCCAAGGCGCGCCATTGACCGGCGGCGCGGGCTTCGCTAAGCCGCGCGAGCCCCGGTCGGCGGCCTCGCGCGGGGTGGCGGGAGTATGAGAGATGAGCGAAGATTGGCGGCCACGCACCCGGCTCGTGCACGCGGGAACGCGCCGTAGCCAGTACGGTGAGACTTCCGAGGCGATCTTCCTGACCCAGGGCTTCGTCTATCCCGACGCGGAGACCGCCGAGGCGCGGTTCATCTCGTCGGGCGAGGACGAATTCATCTATGCCCGCTATGGCAATCCGACCACGCGGATGTTCGAGGACCGGATCGCCGCGCTGGAAGGCGCCGAGGCGGCCTTCGCCACCGCCTCGGGCATGGCGGCGGTGCATGGCGCGCTCTTCTGCCAGCTGAAGGCCGGCGACCATATCGTGTCGGCGCGCGCGCTTTTCGGCAGCTGCCTGTTCATCGTCGAGACGCTGCTGCCCCGGTTCGGCGTCGAGGTGAGCTTCGTCGACGGCACCGACCTGGATCAATGGCGGGCGGCGGCGCGGCCCGATACGCGGCTGTTCTTCCTCGAGGCGCTGTCGAACCCGACGCTGGAGGTGATCGACATTTCAGGCGTCGCCGAGATCGCGCATGGCGTCGGCGCCGAGCTCGTCGTCGACAATGTCTTCGCCACGCCGATCCTGCAGCGGAGCCTCGCCCTCGGCGCCGACGTGGTGATCTATTCCGCGACCAAGCATATCGATGGCCAGGGCCGATGCCTCGGCGGCGTGGTGCTCGGTCGCCACGACTTCGTGCGCGGCCCGCTCGAAGCCTTCCTGAAACATACCGGCGGCGCGATCAGCCCGTTCAATGCCTGGGTGATGCTGAAGGGCATGGAGACGCTGGACCTGCGCTGTCGGGAACAGGCGGCGACCGCCGAGCGGATCGCGGCGGAGCTGCCGGGAACGCCCGGCCTCGCGCGGCTCATCTATCCCGGGCTGCCCGATCATCCGCAGCACGCGCTGGCCAAGCGGCAGATGGAAACCGGTGGCACCATGCTCGCCTTGGAGATCGAGGGCGGCAAGGCCGGCGCCTTCCGCTTCATCGACGCGCTGCGCATCATCGGGATTTCGAACAATCTCGGCGATGCGAAAAGCCTCGTCACCCATCCCGCGACGACGACGCACCAGCGTCTGTCGTCCGAACAGCGCGCCGCGCTCGGCATCGGCGACGGACTCGTGCGGCTGTCGGTCGGGCTCGAAGATCCGGACGACCTCCTCGCCGACCTGCGGCGGGCGCTCGCGGCGGTCTGACCGGAGCGCCCCGGGAATTCCGGGGCGCCGAATGCCACCATATGACAGGCGCACCGCTTGCTGCTATGGTTTCGGGTGGCAATCCGGGGGTGAAGCATGATGAAACGGGACGCTTTGCCGCAGCTGAACGGTCAGCTCATGACGACCGGCGGCGGGTTCGAGACCTGGATGCAATATGTCGACGGTTTCGAGCTGCGCCACTTCTGCGGTTTCGAGCTGCTCGATGACCCGCGCGGCGTGGCCTGCCTGACCGACTATCACCGCAAGCTCATCGAGTCGGCCGTGGCGAACGGCTTTGGCGTGATCAACGAGGGCCTCCACTACCGGGCGAGCCGGGACTGGGGCGAACTGATCGGCTTTTCCCGCGAAGGGCTCGAGGAGATCAATATTCGCGGCATCGAATTCTATCGCGATCTGGCGCGCGGCTACGACAGCCCGGAAACGCCGATGCTGATCGGCGGCGTCATCGGTCCGCGCGGCGACGCCTATGACACCGGCCGCCTGCCCGAGGCGGCGGAGTCCGAGGATTACCATTCCGAGCAGATCCTGACCTTTCGCAAGGCCGGGGCGGATCTGGTGACCGCGCTCACCTTCTCCTCGACCGAAGAAGCGATCGGGGTCGCCCGGGCGGCGCGCGCGGCGGACATGCCCGTGGTGATCTCATTCTTCGTGAAGCAGGGCGGACGCCTCGCGGGGGGCGAGACGAGGGCCGAGGCCATCGAGACGGTGGACACCGCCACGGACGGC